>JAJFKA010000045.1 GCA_021773555.1 Gammaproteobacteria bacterium | reverse complement strand
GGGTTTTGTGTACATCGTTGATCGCTGGAAGGATATGTATATTTCTGGCGGGGAGAATGTTTACCCGGCTGAGGTAGAGAATGTGCTCTACCAACTTGGTGCGGTGGCCGAGGCCGCGGTCATCGGTGTCCCAAGTGAACGTTGGGGGGAAACCGGCAAGGCGATTCTCGTGCTCAAGCCGGGGCAGTCACTGGATGAGGATGCTGTAATCGCCCATTGTCTGGAAAATCTTGCCCGCTTTAAAGTGCCTGCCAGTGTCGAGTTCATCGACGCGCTGCCCAGAAACGCGACTGGGAAGGTGTTGAAGCGAACCTTGCGCGATGAATTTGTGGGAGAAGGCGTAGCAGCGATAACATGACACAACCTTCGCCTGATATTCTATTCATCATTACTGATCAGCAACGCGCAGATTAATCCGGATTCGGTGGGCATTTAGGCGTCACTTCTCCCGAAGACCGTTTCGTCCGGGAGCTGAATGATCGCCAGTTGCGGGCGCTGCTCGACGACACGGATCTTGCCTGCCTTAATGCTGCATAATCTGGGTGATAGTAAACTTACCTGGAGTACTTCTTCAGCCCTTTAGCTTGCGCTGTCGGCGTTGAACGAAACTGAAAGCTCCGGCAACCATAAGGATAATCACTGCGCCAATCAGTAACGCCGGGAATGTTCTCTTGATTTCAGGTTCGAGACCGAGAAAATCGGGTTTACCGGTTTCCCAGAAAACCCAGTGGAATCCGACAACTGTCGCTAGTGACGGACTACCCGAGGCAAGTACTACAATGCCATCACCGTTGTCTGGATTAACCCGGGCGCTGCTGTTGAGCGCGGGATCGTTCTGGCCGTCGTGACCAAAAACGTAATCGCCACTGGACGTGGGTGCATAGAGGATCGTTCCCAGTCCCCAGATAGGCTGACCGAAGAGTGTGCCTTCAGGGGATCGCATGGTGTCGATGGTGGCCTGTTGCAGCACCTGCTGATCTGCGGAAGTCTGTGCCCGAATAAATTTTGCCATGTCTGCCACAGTGGTTACGAAACCCGTGGCACCACTCGCCGCGTACTGATAGAGGGGTGCGGGTTCTCCTGATTCATCATAGGATGGCGATCGGTTGTCGAAGGAACCGATGTAGCGAAATGTTGACCGGGACATGCCAAGCGGCTCGAGAACCGCTTCCTGCATGTAGTTCTCGAAGGTCTTACCGGTGACATCTTCAATCAGCAACTGCAAAATCAGATAACCACCACCTGAGTAGTCCCACTCAGAACCCGGTTCCCGGCCGACCCTGATTTGCGTATCTTCGTCTGAAGATGCTCTCGGATGTGTCAGCGCTTCAACCAGGCCAGGGAGTGTTTCGTCTGCTGTGTAATCGCCAAAACCAAGACCGTCATCAAGACCCGCGGTGTGACTGAGTAAGCGGCGGACCGTGACCCTGCTGTTGTCGAATTCACCAGGCGGCAATTGCCACCGCGTTAAGTAAGTTGAAACCGGTGTATCAAGATTCACCTGGCCGGTATCCACCAGCGTCATAACACCAAAGGCAGTGATCCATTTACTCATGGAGGCCGCAGGAAACAAGGTGTCACGATTGATGTTGTCTTCGGTGCTGGCAAAATGCTCAGCGACGATTTCTCCACCGTCGATAAGGACCAGCGCGATGTTGCCCACCCGGCGATCATCAATCAGCTGGATAATCGCTGACATAAATGCAGTGGTGTCCCCGACCGGTGCGAGCCGCTGCCGCCACCAGCCCTCCAGGCTGCCGAAGAGTACGACGGATGTCCACAAAAACAGGGCCAACAGGGTTAGCCCAAACACTTTGAGGTAAAACAAAAAATCGGCTCCCGCAAAAAATTCACTATTCCATTGACTGACAGATTCTGACAAAGGGCTTATGGCCAGCTCTGGACAGGTGAGATCGACTCCGAAAATCGCTAGACTGGAATCTCACTATTGAACAACAGTTACTATGACCATTGAAAGCTATGAAATCCAGCCGTTGTTTGCGACGCCCTATTTCAAGGCGAACATCGCCTCGGCGATATCGGCCGAACAGGTTACCTTCATCAAGAACCTGAAAATGATCAGGAATCGCGACAACCTGATATCGGAAAACCTCTATATTTTCGAAGCGCCCGAACTGCGCAGCATCAAGGAAGCGGTCCAGGAAGCGCTGGATATCTATGCCAATGAGGTGATGGGTATTGATCAGAAACTGTACGTGACCCAGTCCTGGAGTTTAAGAAACGAACCCAGGGTCGGCATGCATTCACACTCGCACTCGAACTCGATTGTATCCGGGTCTCTGTACTACTGTGAGTTACCGCGACCCTTGTCCCGGGTGATATTTGATAAGAGCACCGCTTATCAACGACTCGAATTAAATCCATTGCGCGAAAAGCAGAATCTGTTCAATACGCCGATCAATGTACTCACACCAGATACCCATGAACTCATCATGTTCCCATCTGATTTGAACCACCAGACCGAGGCAAATCTGTCTGACCTGCCGCGAGATGCGATCGCGTTTAACAGTTTTATCAAGGGCAAGTTAGGAAATTATCGTGATGTTTCGGAATTGAGCTTGTAATCTATTAGGTCAGGCGATCCGCGGACGATCCACGAGCAGTCTTATGATTAGATTTCTAAGTGTCACACTGTGCTTGCTGCTTGCCTGCCTCACAGCCGGGTGTTCGCAGGGCGAGGAAAATGCGGTCGATATGGCTGACCAGCCGACCGTTGATACGTCCAGTCAGGTAAAACTACCGTCTCCTCCGGAATCGAAACCACAGCCCTTACCCGATTTTGGTGCGATTCTTGACGTCAAGAAGAAGAAGGCGACGTTTTTTGAGTTTATGCAGGAGCGAATCAAGAAGACCAATGATTTCGTCTGGGCGGAGCGACAGTTCGTTTTCCAGTTCCGTGACAAGCATGGCCGATCTGAGGTATCTGCAGAAGAGACTGCAGACTTCCTGAGGCTCGCTGATCGCTACAGCCTCCCCGCTCCAGATGTCATTGATGACGCCTATTTCGAAAAACTGTTAAAGCGCGTTGATGTGGTCCCGGCATCGTTGGTACTCGCGCAAGGTGCAAACGAGTCGGCCTGGGGAACTTCGCGGTTTGCCCGTGAGGGCCGTAATTTTTTTGGAATCTGGTGTTACCGTGAGGGTTGTGGGCTTAAACCAAAGTCACGAGATGCCGGTTTAAAACATGAGGTACGTAAATTCAGAACGGTCCAGGAAGGGGTCACCTATTACGCACATAATATTAATACGGGAAGCGCCTATCAGCGATTGCGATCCATCCGCGCAAAATTTCGCAAGGATGGCGAAAAACTGTCAGGGGTTCAACTGGCTGCCGGTTTAAGTAAATATTCTGAGCGAGGCGATGCCTATGTCGATGAGATCCAGCGAATGATCCGGGGCAACAACCTCGCCCGGTATACAACGCAGCGAAGCCTGACGTTGAAGCAGGATGACAGTGAATAAGAGGCAAGGTCGACATTTTCACGCAAAAAATGGTACCTGTGTCTCCGGTATAAACTGTAAAGCAAGTGCCAGGGCAGCACACGGTGAAAACTGGCGGAGAGGGAGGGATTCGAACCCTCGATGAGCTTTTAACCCATACTCCCTTAGCAGGGGAGCGCCTTCGGCCACTCGGCCACCTCTCCACGTTTGATACCCGGTGGGGTTTCCCCTCCGAAGCCGCGGGATTGTACCTACCTCGGGTTATTTTGTCACATGATGAACGTGGCTAAGTCACTCCTTATGTCAGGACTCGAAACGGTAGCACCGTGTACACAAATCCGTCCTCATAGCTACCGAGGAGATACTCGTTTTCGGCCAGTTCACTCCACTGCGGCAGCTTTGATTGCCTGCTTCGCGGATTCCAGGCGGATTCGATCGTGAACGAGTGCACCTGCAGCTTCACCGGATGTGCAACCTCGAGGCAAAAGCCACTCCAGGCGTAAAAACGAACGCAGCCATTTTTCAGTTTAACGCCGATATTGGTTCTGTCGCCCTGGCGATATTCGTCGAGGCGGTGGTTGGTTTTGATGCGGATGCAGTACATCCGCTTATCATAACGAAAGTACTGTATGTATAACCAGTAATAAAAATATTACGGAAATACGATCGCTGGCCCAAGGTTCCCGGCGTTGACTTTCTGGGAGGCGGGTTGACTCGCAGCCGGTTATTGTGGCTGTTGAACAGGAGAAAAATCGGGCGGCTCGAATCAGTTAAAGTTGCCGCCTCATCACAACTTCTCCGTCTCTGCACACCAGCAGTTCATTTTCGGACACAGCAGTCCAGTTTTCATCCGACAAGGGTACACTGGCAAACAGGGTCATGCTTTGGCCTGGGCACTCGAGATAGACGCCATCAAGTTCCACCGGGTGATCGTCATGGGCGGCTCGCATAAGATAAAACAAGCCCGGGGGCTCGATTTTTCCATTCGATTGGGTTCGGCGGTTGCCAAAAGCGAACAAATATTCACCATCTCCATAAATGATATTTGCAGGACCCAGGGTGGACCAGTGGGATAGTTGCTGGCTTAGCACATCGAATCGTGTCGCGAGCGATGGATCGCCATCGCACCATGATTCAGCCACCTGATTCATCAGCAGGCAGAAAGCGAGTTCAGAGTCAGTATCGCCAATCGGATTATACTGGTGCTGGTCGGGAGATGGCTGCAATCCTTTGAGGTTTCCGTTGTGGGCAAATACGTGCCGTCGACCCTGACATTCACGTGAAAAGGGCTGGGTATTTGTAAGGTTTATCCCGCCCTGGGTTGCGTGTCTAATGTGTGAAATTACGGTGGCACTAAAATGTTCGTGGTGGAGCAGAAAGTCCATCCACTCACTGAAGGCTGCTGGCCTGGCCTCCCGGAAAATCCTGGCATTGTGCCCATCATAGAAAGCCAAACCCCAGCCATCGCAGTGGGGACCAGTTGCGCATCCATGCTGGCGGAATTCTTCCAGGGCGAATGTAGCCCGGGCTGGAACGTCACTGTTAAAGGCAAATAGTTCACACACTATCGTTCCCCGATCATCGTGCTCGTCGACCTTTACTAATGGGACTCCGGCAGTCCCAGCTTATGGAGCAGTATCATCATTGGGCACCATCCAGTGAAAGCCGACTGGATGAGGTTGGCAGATACAAACACACCAATCCACAGCCAGGCAATACTATGGATCACTGCCAGGATGATGGAAAGCGCCACGATCAGTCCAGCGATGAGCCTCAGTGCTTCGTTCACCGTCATTTAAACCGCTCCCGATTTGTAGTTGTGGAGATTATATTAGCAAACGTTACATTAGCAAGTAAAAAATTAGGTAAAACTAAATTATAAATTGCTAAAATAGGAGATTCTAATATAATGTCCACTCAGTCCGACGATATCCACCCATGAAAATCAGCATTCCAGAAATGTCGAAGCGATCTGCTGAAGCAGAGGCGTTTTTGAAGCAGATGGCTAACCGAAAACGCCTCATGATACTGTGTGTGTTGAGTGAGGGTGAACTCTCTGTTAGCGAACTAAATAAAAAAGTACCCCTCTCGCAGTCTGCTTTGTCGCAACATCTTGCAAAATTGCGAGATGCCGGATTTGTGGAAACCCGGCGGGAATCACAATGCATTTACTATCGGCTTATTGACCCGCGCGTCGAGGTGGTTATCAGGGACCTTTATCGTCTGTTTTGCGAAGGCCGGTAGCAAGTGGATCCCACCTCTCCCCTCGATCGACTCGTCCGTTATAGTCTATCCGGTAACCTGCCGGTATTCATATTGGTCACGTCCATCGTCCTCGGTGGTATAGCACTGCAAATCACAGCACGGGAAGAAGAACCACAGATTGTCGTGCCCATGGTAGAGGTGCTGGTTAGTTCGCCTGGACTTTCTGCAAAGCAGGTAGAGCGCCAGGTATCGACTCCTCTGGAAAAGCTGTTGGCACAGATTACCGGGGTTGAAAATGTCTACTCGACTTCTGCCAGCGGTAAATCGGCAGTGACTCTGCGGTTTTTTGTGGGACAGGATCGCGAAGAAGCAATTCTTAATACTTACAACAAAGTGTATGCCAACCAGGACAAGATGCCGGGAGTTGTTAAGGACTGGCTGGTCCGCCCTGTGGAGGTTGATGATGTTCCGATCCTGATGCTCGGATTGTGGAGCGAACAACCTGAGAGGTACAGTGATTTTGAGTTGCGGCGTCTGGGAGAAGAGATTTCCACCGCGATTCAGGCAATCCCGAATACCAGTGAGGTCCTGGTCACCGGTGGAAGACCGAGGACAATTCGAATTCTACCGGATCCGGAAAGTCTTTCTGCGAGGCAAAGCACCAGTGGTGATATTGTCAGAGCGTTACAAGCGTCCAATATTCTACGGGATGCCGGTTACTGGTCGTTGCGGAACGAATCAGTGCTACTCGAGAGCGGGGATTTTATTCGTTCGGTGAGTGAGTTGAAGCAAACGGTCATTAATGTCGTCAATGGTACCCCTGTCTTTCTGCAGGATGTGGCCGAAATATTGGATGGTCCTGCCGAACCCGACAACTACAGCTGGATTGATTTCTCACGTCGGCACCCGGCCTTCCAGGAAGGGCGCGAACACCTGCCTCTGGTCACGATCAGTGTCGCGAAGAAACGGGGTAGCAACGCGGTCAGTGTAGCCCGGGAGACACATGCATTACTGGATGATCTGCAGCGGGAGCTGATTCCGGATCAGATTCACATTGAAACATTACGTGATTATGGGGCAACGGCGAACGAAAAGGTTCGCAGCCTGACCTCGAGTCTGGCATTTGCGGTTTTTACGGTCGTGGTGTTCATAGCGGTTTTTCTCGGCTGGCGACCTGCGCTCGTCGTCGGTATCGCGGTGCCGATTAGCTACGGTGTTACGCTTGCATTGGATATGGCCTTCGGTTACACGATCAATCGAGTAACGCTGTTTGCGCTGATTTTGTCCCTGGGTCTGCTGGTCGATGATCCGATTACCGGAGTAGATAACATTGACCGGTTTCTCAGGAAAGGGTCCGGATCTGTTGTTGATCGAATTTCCGCGGCAATTTCTGAAATCAAAACTCCGCTGGTGATGTCCACGCTGACGATTGTCCTGGCATTTGTACCACTTGCGTTTATTACAGGCATGATGGGGCCTTATATGGCACCGATGGCGTTCAACGTGCCAGTCAGTGTGGTGATCAGCACACTGGTTGCATTCACTGTAACCCCCTGGCTTTCCCGTCAGTTCCTCCATGCAAAAACAACCGATGAAGTGAGTGGAAGCACACTGCAGTTGCAACGTGTTTATGAAAGGTTACTGCTGCCGCTCCTGACAAGCAGGAAAAAATCTTTGCTCGCACTGGGCGGTGTTTTGGTCTTGTTCATCCTGGCTTCGTTGTTGCCAGTGTTAAGAATGGTGCCCCTCAAACTCCTGCCTTACGATAACAAAAACGAAATTCAGATTGTGATAGATATGCCGGAAGCAGCGACGCTTGAACAAACTGCGGCTCTGGCGAAGCAAGTGTCTTCAGTTGCACGGCGATTAAATGAAGTGCAGGCAGTGGCGAATTACGTTGGCACAGCTTCTCCGATCGATTTCAACGGATTGGTGCGTCATTATTATCAGAGAAATGCACCGAATTTAGGAGACTTGCGCGTGACCCTGGTTGACAAGGCAGACAGGGAACACCAGTCACACGCGGTCGTGTTGCGCTTGCGCAGGTTATTGCTCCCGCTAAACATTAACGGGATATCTGTGAAGGTGGTAGAGGTCCCACCGGGACCTCCGGTGCTCAGCACATTGGTGGCTGAGTTGTATGGCTCGACGCTCACGCAGTATGAGCAACTGCAGAAAGCCGCGCTTATTCTCAAGAACCGGTTGGAGCGGGAACCGCTCGTGGTTGAAGTGGATACTTCCGTCGAGATGGATCACAACCGTCTCAGGTTTATCACTGACAAAACCAAAGCGGCACTCTCTGGTATAACTACCAGCGACATTAGCGATACGCTGGTTATGGCAAATAAAGGCTACGTGGCAGGGTTTATGCAGATCGAACGAGAGTCGAGGCCCTTGCCGATAGAACTGCGCTTGCCGATTGATGAACGTTCGTCAATTCATGATCTGCGTCGGCTTCAGGTCAAAGGGCGTAGCGGCATCACCCAGATCGGTGATGTCAACGGTCTGGAGATGGCAAACCAGCCGCTTGTTGCTCTGGGTGAACTTGGCGAGTTTACTTACCAACCAGCTGATAAATCCATTCACCACAAGGACCTGAAACCCGTGGTGTATGTAACAGCGGAGGTATTGGGCAGGACACCGATTGAGGTGATTGCGGATGTTGTCGCGGATTTTCGAGGAACGGGAGAGCAAGCGACGCCCTGGGACGAACGTACATTTCTACAGCCTGGTGGTGGTGATAGTTGGAACCTGCCGGATGAGATTGATATCGTCTGGACCGGGGAAGGGGAGTGGAAGATTACCGTAGACGTTTTCCGGGACATGGGAATCGCATTCGTTTTCGCACTGGTGGGGATCTTCGTGATTCTCAACATTCAGACTGCTTCATACCAGCTTGCGCTGATCATCATGTCTGCGATTCCATTGACCATAATCGGCATCATGCCAGGCTTCTGGTTACTCAATCAGTTTGGAGACGCTACCATTGCGGGAGCACCGGACCCTGTATTGTTCACTGCAACCGCGATGATTGGCATGATTGCACTGGCGGGGATTGTGGTTCGCAACTCCCTGATTCTGGTTGAATTTATTACTCAGGCCAGGAGTCGCGGACTGCCAATAAAGGAAGCGCTCGTCCAGGCAGGCGCGATTCGTATGCGCCCTATACTTTTAACGGCGGGGACAACCTTACTGGGAAATCTGATCATCACGCTCGATCCGGTTTTCAGCGGTCTGGCGCTGGCGATTATTTTTGGCATTCTCGCTTCAACGATCTTCACACTCCTGGTTATTCCTGTCGTATATATGCTCGTGATTGACGAACGGGATATGAACCCAATAGAGGCCAGCCGATGAACTTAATTTCGCGTAAATTGATGTTACCGATCGTCACAATCGCGGTACTGCTGTTAATGGTGGTGTGGCTCGCTGGCGTATTTGATGCCAGGTTGCAGCCGGGGCAAGCGGTAGTGTCCTCTGCACAATTGGTGGAGGGTGTCGCGGTTGTGAAAGTTGAGAAGGATATTTTTGAGCCGGTACCCGCGACTGTTCAAGCGAAGCAAACAACGATCATCTCCTCCAGAGTTCTGGCGCGAATAGACCGAGTGCATGTGAAAGCAGGGGATAGCGTGAAACTCGGCCAATTACTGATGGAGCTTGAGAAAACCGATTTTCAATCGAGGGTTTCCCAGGCGAGCGCAACGGCAGAATCCATCAGCGCCCGATTGATCGAGGCCAGGCAGTCCCTGGGCCGCGCGGTTGAACTCGCCGGAAAAGGTGTGCTGTCGCAGTCTGAGCTCGACAGGGCGCAAGCGAACCATGATGCGCTCTTGGCGGATCTGGGGACTGCCCAGCAGGGATTGCTGGAGGCAGAAACGGCGTTGGATTTCACCCAGGTGAAAGCCCCCATCGCTGGTCGAATTGTTGACCGTTTTGCTGAGCCGGGTGACACCGCACAACCTGGTGTCAAATTGTTGTCCTTATACAATCCGCTGACATTGAGGATTGAAGCCAATGTGCGCGAAAAACTTGCGCTTGCACTTACGCTTGGGCAGTCGTTGCAGGTGCAGATTCCGGCGCTCGGCACGTTACTGCATTCGGAAATTGAAGAACTGGTTCCAGCAGGCAATACCGGTTCGCGCAGTTTCCAGGTCAAGAGTCGCTTGCCGAGCTCGGGAGGGCTGCTGCCGGGAATGTACGCTCGACTGCTGGTTCCCGCGGGCCGTGAATCTGTGTTGTTGATCCCGGAAGACCGGGTTGTGCGTGTAGGACAACTGGATCTTGTGTGGGTCGATATCGCTGGTGAGAGACAGAGACGATTCGTTAGGGTTGGTAAGGCAGATACTGAGGGATTGGTCGAAATTATCTCGGGTCTTGAGGAAGGAGAGCGGGTGCTGCCATTGCCTGTCGGCTAATCCCATGATTCTCGTTTTCACTAGCGTAGGATGTAACATGGTTTCGCGAAAACTACTGGTGCTTAGGTTCATTATTAGTATTGCTGTGAGCTGTGTCGCCATTCACAGTCTGGCTGAAACTCCGCTTGAGCGTATTGAACGATCTCTCGAATCCGAGAGTAGTATCGAACACCTGGATGTGGAGATCGTACTGAATAAAATGTTGATTGGGGAGAATCCGCCGGTTTTGTTCGACGTGCGCAGCGAAGAGGAGTTTGCCGTCAGTCACCTGAATCATGCCATCAGGCTGGCCCCGGACACAGATCCACAAGCATTTCTTGACGAATACGGTGCGTTGCTGGAAAAACGAACGGTAATTTTCTATTGCGCTGTCGGGGGAAGGTCAACGGTTTTGGCCGAAAAGGTGGCCGGGCTACAGAATGCACTAGGGAAATCGAAAACACCTATGAATATGAAGGGTGGCATCTTCCACTGGCACAATGAATCTCTGCCCCTGACGAACGCGCAGGGTAAAACCGACTATGTTCATCCGTTTAGTTGGTCTACAAAGCGGCTTCTGGATCGGGAAGGACAGGCCGTTTACGTTCTAAATGGCAATCAATAACTTCACATTGATAAGCCTCCAGGTTCCACTGCCATACTCGCAATATTTCTATGTCGGAATGCGCGTTCGACCGGTAGGTTTGTCACGAATCCAAACGACCCCTATTTTGACATGATGTCCTGGACCCAGTGCGGATATTCGGGTTCCAGGCTAACCGGAGGAATAAGGCGTGCATGTCATCAGATCAATGCTGGGTTCCATTACTCGTTCTTCCATCAATCTGACAGAATCCCTGTGGCGCGACATCAAGAGCGCTGTTGAATTTGCTGGACAAATTTTGAAAGGCGATGAGTCCCGTCAGTTCAACGATCGTGTCCTGGTCAAATTGCGAGCTGAGCCGTGTCATCAAGTCCTCGCTGACCTGTTGGTCGGAGTAGGTCACCGCCTCTGCGTATTCTAGCGCAAGCCTCTCCTGGGGCGTGTACTTTTCACTATCCTGCCAGTGGTTCAGATGGGTGATTTTGTCAGGAGATCCGCTTCGATCAAGCAATGTCGCTGAGTTGATATCGACACAGAATGCGCACCAGTTGATTTGTGAAACACGAACGGTCACCAGAGAACGGAGTACCGGATCCAAAGGGGATCGGCGGCGGTCAAGAACTCCGTACAGAATAGCCACTGCCGTAAATAGCATTGGCACTCTGCCCCACAGCAGTCCGGGAATGAGAACCTCTCCGTACTTTCTGCGCTGATTCCAGAAAAAGGGTCGCAGGAAAAAGGGATATTCCGATAAGGGTTTAACGGATAGACGCATAATATACCTCGATTGTAATACCCTGGCCGCAGGTCGGATCAGAATGACACCTATCATCGAAAACCCAGGGCCTGTCTCGCGATGGTTCGTACCTACCCCTCGTAAGACTGGCTCGAAGACATCTTGGGCATCCTGGCCTGAAATAGCTGTGACTTCAGCTTGTTGAGGGTCATAACCCATTGTGGGTGGGCGGTCCGGCGTTCCGGCGTTCCGGCGTTCCGATGGCGTCATCAGCCGAGTATAAGGAATGCTGGCCATCGCCCGTTAAACTGGGTAGAGCCGAATGTTATCTGGGTGCCTGGAGTGGACCCTTAAAAAATGGCGCGCTGGGAGGGAGTCGAACCCCCGACCACCTGGTTCGTAGCCAGGTACTCTATCCAGCTGAGCTACCAGCGCGGCGAGGGGCGTATTATCTTTGTGCAGTGCAGTAAGGTCAACTTGAATATGCAGGCGTTGATCTGTTGCCTTTATTTGATATCGAGCGCCACGATCAATGGCTTTAGATAGTTGAATCTGGCATGTTATATTTTCACTTCCGCATACATCCCGGGTAGCGCTCATGTCTGAACTGATGTCCGAAGGGCTTATGCTCGCCGGTTATGGCATGGGCATGGTGTTTTTCTTTCTAACCTTGCTGGTGTTTGCGACCAGACTGATGTCGGCATTGATTCCGGCAGAGCAGGTTGCAGTGAGGGAATCCCTCCCCGATGATCGGATTCGTGCGGTCATCGCTGCTGCGATTGATGAATATCGGCGACGGCATTCGCATTGATGAGGCACACGTGTTATCTATCGTTTTCTTTACCACCAGTGAACGAGTCTAGCAGTGCCTGAGCCCAAACCACTTGGCATCACTGACGTTGTGCTTCGCGATGCCCACCAGTCGTTACTGGCAACCCGCATGCGCCTTGATGACATGTTGCCGATTGCGGAGAAGCTTGACCAGGTCGGATTCTGGTCGCTGGAGAGCTGGGGCGGTGCCACCTTTGACGCCTGTATTCGCTACCTGGGCGAAGATCCCTGGGAACGTATTCGCGAATTAAAAAAAGCCATGCCCAATACACCGCAGCAAATGCTGTTTCGTGGCCAGAACATCCTCGGATATCGACACTACGCCGATGACCTGGTCGATAAGTTTGTAGAACGGGCCGTGTTTAACGGGATTGATGTGTTCCGCATTTTTGATGCGATGAACGATCCTCGAAATCTTGAGCGTTCAATCGCCG
Source organism: Gammaproteobacteria bacterium (assembly GCA_021773555.1). Lineage (GTDB taxonomy): Bacteria > Pseudomonadota > Gammaproteobacteria > Pseudomonadales > Azotimanducaceae. The sequence continues at coordinate 43,511 of JAJFKA010000045.1, read as the reverse complement.
CTGTACGCGGTCAGGGCAAACATGCGCAGGGAACCCTGTGCTACACCGTCAGTCCGGTACATACCATTGATACCTGGGTGCAGATGGGGATACGGCTTGCTGATATGGGTGCGCATTCAATCGCGATCAAAGATATGGCAGGTTTGTTGTCCCCCTATGTTGCTTTTGAACTGGTCACGAACCTGAAAAAGGCGCTCGATATCCCGATTCATATGCAATCCCATGCAACCACCGGTATGTCCACGGCGACTTACCTGAAATCGATTGAGGCGGGCATCGACAACGTGGATACCGCGATTTCATCCATGAGCATGACCTACGGCCATTCTCCCACGGAATCAATCGTTGCGATTCTCGCTGGGACACCGCGGGATACCGGTCTGGACATATTTTTACTAGAGGACATTGCGGCTTATTTCAGGGAAGTGAGAAAAAAATACGCGAGCTTTGAGGGCGCCCTTCGCGGTGTCGATTCGAGGATTCTTGTCGCTCAGGTGCCGGGCGGCATGCTCACCAATCTGGAGAACCAGTTACGTGAACAGAACGCAACGGACAGGCTGGATGAGGTCCTTGAAGAAATCCCTAAAGTTCGTGAAGATCTCGGTTTCATTCCGCTGGTGACCCCGACCTCACAAATAGTCGGTACCCAGGCGGTGCTTAATGTGTTGACCGGAAAACGCTATCAGACCGTTACTCTGGAAACAGAAGGTGTATTGAAGGGTGAATATGGCGCCACCCCGGCTCCGGTGAACAAGGATCTGCAGGCTCGTATTCTGGCGGGTGCCCAGCCTGTCAGGTGTCGACCTGCGGACAATCTGGGTGCGGAATTTGACCGGATCAAAGCTGAACTGCTGGCCATGAAAGATGAAAAACAACTTATCTTCGGGATGGACCCGGATGATGATGTGTTGACCTATGCGTTGTTTCCCCAGCCTGGATTGAAGTTTCTCGCGAATCGTAATAATCCGTCCGCCTTTGAGCCTGCACCTGAAGTTGCACCGGTCGCACAAACTGATGCTGCCTCTGGCGATGTGTTTACCGTTGAAGTCGAAGGGCAGGCTTATGTTGTCAGGGTCATGCCAGGTGGGGAAATTCAAACAGGTGGAGCGTCGGTTGTGCCGCCAGCAACGCCGGCGCCCGGGAAGGGGCGTGTGGGCATCACGGCTCCCCTGGCAGGCAATATATTCAAGGTGCTGGTGGCGCCAGGAGACACGGTTGCCAGCGGTGACGTTGTGCTTGTGCTGGAAGCCATGAAAATGGAAACCGAGATTCGTACCAGCACTGCCGGTCAGGTACAGGAGGTTTTCGCTCAGGAAGGCGCCTCCGTCAATGCGGGAGACACGCTGGTGACTCTTGCCTGAACAGGGTCAGGAAAATTAGTGGAACCACTACTGGATTTGTGGCGCGGTACCGGGCTCTATCAAATAGAACTTGCCCAGGTGGTCATGTTGGGTATTGGTCTGATGCTTTTGTATCTTGCGATTGCCCGGGGTTTTGAGCCGTTGCTGCTGGTCCCCATCGGCTTTGGTGGCATTCTCAGCAATATACCCGGCGTCGACATTGCTGTAGGCGATGGCGTTTTGCACCAGCTCTACAACATGGGTATTAAGACCGGCATATTTCCATTGCTGATTTTTATGGGTGTTGGGGCACTCACGGATTTTGGTCCATTGCTGGCGAACCCAAAAACGCTTTTTCTGGGTGCTGCGGCCCAGTTCGGAATTTTTGCAACACTGCTTGGTGCACTGGCCTTAACCGGGCTGGGAATATTTGACTTCGATGTTGCCGAGGCCTCCGCGATCGGCATCATTGGAGGCGCCGATGGGCCAACCGCCATTTATGTGGCGGGTAAACTCGCTCCGCATCTGCTCGGTGCTATTGCGGTCGCGGCATACTCCTATATGGCTTTGGTCCCGTTGATCCAGCCACCGATCATGCGCCTGTTGACTACCGAGGCCGAGCGGAAAATTGAGATGGTCCAGTTACGGATTGTTTCGCAGAAGGAAAAAATGCTGTTTCCAATCATGTTGCTGGTGTTGGTCGCGCTGATGGTGCCTAGTGCCGCACCCCTGCTGGGCATGTTTTGTTTCGGCAACCTGATGCGCGAGTGTGGCGTGGTCGAGCGTTTAAGCGAGACCACACAGAATGCATTGATCAACATCGTGACGATATTTCTCGGCCTGGCCGTGGGTTCCAAGTTGAAGGCCGACCAGTTTCTGGTGATGGAGACTCTGGGAATTCTTGCCCTGGGTATGGTCGCGTTTTGTATCGGCACCGCGGCAGGTGTACTGATGGCAAAATTAATGAACCTTTTATCAAGCCAGAAAATCAATCCGCTGATCGGAGCAGCCGGCGTGTCTGCCGTGCCCATGGCGGCCCGGGTGGTCAGCCGGGTTGGTCTTGAATCGAATCCACATAATTTTCTGTTGATGCATGCCATGGGACCCAATGTCGCAGGCGTCATCGGATCTGCGGTCGCCGCCGGGGTCCTGATAAGATTCGCTGGCTGAACATTATTAGCGAGGATTTCCGATAGAGGACACTGGTGAGAGTTGCGTGGTTGATTCGATGGATGAGAGAATCGAAACGGTATCTGCCAGTCGTGCCAGGGATGCACGAGAACGCAGTTGAAGTAACTAAGGTTCGCGGTATCACGTTCGCTGTACAAGCTAGAGAGTTCAATATGTATCACGTCAGGCGCATGGCCTCACGACCTGCACGACATACCAGATTCTGGGTGTTGGTGCTTGTCCTTCCTGTACTTAGCTTTCAATTGCTTGCTGCCGAGGGCGCAAATCGAGAACAGATTTTCGAAGAAGCCAAGGCGCTGTTGCGCGATGGACAGGCTGCAAGCGCCTATGAGCTACTGATTGCCCATGAAGTTGATTGGTCCGGCGGTGATGCTTATGACTATCTGCTCGGTGTCGCGGCGCTGGACAGTGACAACGCCGGGGAAGCGATCTTCAGTCTGCAGCGGTTGGTCACGCGCAGGCCAGCATTTTCCGGTGCCAGGCTTGAGCTGGCCAGAGCCTATTTTGATGTCGGCGATATTGAACTGGCGCGGATAGAATTCGAACGTCTGTTGCAGGAAGATCCACCTGAGAAGGTCGCGACGACGGTCGAGCGCTACCTGATGGCGATCAACACGCGAGCAAGAAGCTACACGGCCGCAACGCAGTACTTCATCGATCTGGGTATCGGCTATGACAGTAATGCGCCAGCGGCTACTGACAACACTCAGTTCCTGAATTTCACCCTGAGCCCGAACAACCTGGAGCAGCATTCGGGTTATGGCCAGGTGATGATGGGTGCGCTGTGGAGTAAACCCCTCTCGGTGGAAACCCAGGTTTTACTAAATGGCAGCCTGATGCATCGCGGTAACGGTTCCGCACATTTTGTGGACTCGAGCGTTGCGGATGTTGGTATGGCATGGAACTGGAAGCGTGGGAGTCATTTTGCCAGCATTGGAGTAACCGCAGCAGTGTCTTTGCTGGATCGTGAATCCAACAAAGAAGACTACGGTGCGAATGCGAGTTATATGTACCAGATAAGCAATAACTGGCGTTTCTCGAGTCTTGCACGCTATAGCACGCTGCGCTTCGAAGACACTCTGGCCATCCAGGATGTCAATCGATCGGTGCTGAGTTTTGGTGTGGATAAAGCCGCTCAGAACGCTCTGCTTAATATCGCACTATTGGTCAGTAACGATGATGCCCGGCAGAAGGGATCGAGTTTTAGTAATGATGGTTACGGCCTGCAACTCGCCAGGACCTGGTTTGGGGCCGATGGCAATCGCCTGTTTGCCAATGTGTCAGTGTCGAGGACCGATTATGACGACACCTTTTTTGGCTCGACCAGGGAGGATGACACCCTGTCGGTCAGTGTCGGGCGAACCTGGACCAGGTTCCCATCGAGCAATTGGTCGCTGACGTTACAGGCCAGTTACAGCGAAAAGGATTCCAGCGTTGATTTATACGATTTCGATCGGTGGGAAGCAGGCATTTTTCTCAGAAAAGTTTTTAACTAAAGGAGGACGATGAGATGAATAGATCAAAACAGTTCAACGTCCTGTCAATGACGATACTTATACTATTTCTGGGATTCGAATCTGCCGGAGCAAGTGTTGGCCAGGTGCTTTTTGTGATGGGACCGGCGTCAGTGGAAAAACCGGAGCAACAATTCCTGCGCCGGGGCAGTTTTGTAGACGCAGGGGATGTCATTGTCACGACGGCTCGATCTTATGTGCAGATCAAGCTGGACGACGGAACAAAAATTGCGGTTCGGCCCGGCTCCAGGTTCACCATTGAAGCGGTTGAGATGCCGGCGACGGCAACCACACCTGCGATCGGTGCGGGCACCGCTATAAGGGCGAGTTTCTCGCTGCAGCGTGGCGGCTTCAGAACAATCACAGGTCGAATTGCGAAGAGCAATCCGATTGCTTATCAGGTGACCACGCCGTCTGCCGTGATTCGTGTTCGTGGTACCAACTATAGTGCGAGGTATTGCGCCGCTGATTGTGGCACTGCTGGCAGCGTCGTCGACGATGGACTTTATGTAGGTGTCTCGGACGGTGGTGTGTCGATGTCCAACAATGGCGGTGATCTTAACCTCGCGGTCAATCAGTTCGGATTTGCGCGGGATTTCAACACCGAACCTCAACGGTTACTCGCGCCACCTGGCGCCTTAAGTGAAGAGGGGCTCGCGATTCAACTTAGTGAAGAAGAGGAGGAAGCCGCAGAAAATGATGAAAGCACGTCAGAAGATGAAGGTACGGCTGAGGATGCAGACGAAATAGCAGAGGAGTTTACGGGCGCCGATGAGCCCACAGAAGTTGCCACTCGAGACGGTGCTGACGCGGCCACACAAACCGGCGCGGCAACCCCCGATCAGCAGGTGACCGCTCGTGGTGAATCCGGCAGTGCGATTGATATTACCGGCGGACGGGTATTGGCCACTCCGCAGGGTCTTGCTTATGCACAGCCTGGACTCGCCGACTCGCAAACGGCGCTGGCAAGCGATCTGGTGTTTGACGCAAGTGGTGGCCTGATTCGATTCGGTGTTGCTGGCAGCACCGGGCAGAGCAATGTTTATGATCTGGGCACGGGTGCTAATGTGAATCAGGGTGCTGATCCGGTAACCGGATTGAAATGGGGTCGCTGGACCGAGGGAGTGGGTTCACTTGCCGTCGGCAACGCAACCAGCCAGTTGGATCTCTCAGTGGGTTCTGTGCATTGGGTGGCCGCTACGGCAGAAACCGTGCCCAGCCAGATCATTAGCGGTAGTGCGGAATACATCCTGGCAGGCAACACGGATCCCACGGACAATCTCGGTAATGTAGGTGTTTTAGGCACTGCGAGCCTCACGGCTGATTTTACCAATGCCAGAGTTGCGAGCAATGTCCAACTAGGCATCGCGGACCAGGTCTGGAGTGCCACTGGTACAGGTGCGATCAATGCACGATTGTTTGCGGGTCTGTATGACACCGTAACGGTTAACGGTAGTCCCGGTGGAAATGGAACGTTTGCAGGCGCATTTACCGGATTTAGTCCGTCAGGTGGGGCCCCGCTTGGCGCGGGAATGACCTACGATCTTGGCAATGGATCGAGCAGTGTTAACGGCGCGGTTGTATTTAATCGAAATGACAATCAGTAGGCAGTCCGTCTGTAGTTTGGAATGAGAAGTCGCAGTAACTAATGAACGACGCCAGAAAAACGGGGTCGGTTCAGCGGAAGATAGAGGTGTGTTTCATGAGCATGAATACTCGAAATAGAAATGTGAGGCAGCTTCTACTGGTTGTCGTGGGATCGCTGCTGCTGGCTTCCTGTGGGAGTGGCGGTAGTGGCGGAACCAATACAGCATCCAATGCCAGCCCGGCGCAGCCGGTGACTTCGAGTAACTACAGCAGAACCGTGAGTGGCGCAGCAGCTAAAGGTCCGCTGCGCAACGCATTAGTGACCTTCTACGAAATTGATGATCTCGGATTTCCGTTGAATAACATCGCGACAACGACGACGGATTCAACGGGTGGATTTTCCATAAACATCCCCAACGGATCTGGCAGTGTTCTGGTCGAAACCTCCGGCGGTAGTTTCGTGGATGAATCTGATCAGCAACAGGACCCTGGTCTTAAGCGGCAGATTAGTTTGCTTGATGGGCAGGGCTTTCTTTCCGTGTTGCCTGAAGGCGCGACCGAGGTCGCCATTACACCTTATACCCATGCACTGGTTATTCAGGCGAGAAGAGACGCGTTGGCTGGCAATTTTTCCCAGGTTTTCGATGGCGCCAACACCAGGTTGTCCACAGAAACGGGATTTGATGTGGTCACCACCATCCCCGCCGACCCCGTTTCACCGGCCGGAACCGCCTCTGATGCACAACGTCAGTATGCCCTGCTGCTGGGGACAGTCGCGAATATTGTCAACAATGTCTCGATTCAGCTTGGTGAGGCTTCGCCGACCTATGCCATTATACTTTCGGTTATCGAGGACCTCTCCGATGGACGTCTGGATGGGAGTAGCTTCAATGACCCGGTCGATGTTGTTGTCGATGGTGTACCTCAACCCCTGCCTGACAATGTCGATTTTGATGCCGAGTTAAATCGTTTCAGGAATAACAACTTTAATGCGTATGAAAATACCCAGCCACCTTCTATTGATGGTGATGCGCTGTTCAATACGCGTATCGGTGCGGACGCAGGTCTGGATCAGGTCGTGCGGCAATCGAGTACCGTCAATCTGGATGCTACCGCAAGTCTGTCTGGCGGCGGGACGATTGGCTTTAACTGGCAGCAAAGTGCAGGACCACAGGTAACGTTGAACGGCAGCGCGACATCGTCGCCTTCGTTTACCGCGCCGCTCAGGCTGGCGGCTCCTGAAACACTGGTTTTCACAGTCACCGTCAGCGATGCCACTGGCCGTAGTTCAAGTGACGATGTGCAGATTGACATCACGCCAGCATTACCGCCTATCAGCTTCGTTGTTGATGAACTGAGTGAACCGGAAGACGGGGGCATTGATCTGGCCGGGGGCTCGCGGGTCACGTTGAATGCCGACGGTACTGGAAATCTGTTAGAGGATTTCGAGGTCATACCTTTTTCCTGGACGGAAATCGGCGGTGTGTTGACATTCGACTTCACTGCAATTGGCGGACTGATCGATGATTTCATCGACAGAAGCCCACCGGATGCAGAGGGTAACTTCATTGAGTTTCAGCGAACGGAGATTACGGACCGCCTCGAGTTAACGTTGGTTGACGACAACCCCGCAAAGATTGTTACCTCGCTTCGTGAAGTGGGATTAGAGAAAACCTTCAATATATCCCTGGGTGTTCAGGAGCCTGATCGAGCCATTGATAAGATCAGCAGCGCTGTATTTTATGATCTGTCTACACCGATTCCATTTCCCGCAGCCCTGGGAACGCGATTATTGCCCACAGGCAATATCGGCATCGATGGTGAGATTGATAATGATCTGTTTCTCGACGAACTGAACTTTAACGCGAATGGAAGTGGTACGGCGAGAAACAGGAACGCAACATTTTCCTGGAGTCTGGCTGAAGATGGCCATGCCATCGTTACTTTTGCCGGCGGGGACGTTGCTCACTATTACCACTTGAGTACGCGGGATTCCGGCCAGGTGATCGGTACGGTCTACACGCGAGCGGATGGTTTATCAACGTCGGATGTATTCATTTCGTTTGTCCACGATGGCAGTGTCTGGGATCCGGGAAATACCGCTGGGGTTTTCACCGTTCGGCGTACATTTGAGTTAGGTGACGGCACTGTGGTCGATCGAGATGGCACTTTCCGTCTTCACCCGAATGGCACCGGACTCCTGGAGCGCGTGTTTATCGATCCGGAAACCGGCGATCGAAGGCTTGATCTCGCGCGTGTTGGTCTGTGCTGGCAAATTGATGGCGGTCGTGACCTGGTGGTTAACGGTATCGTTACCGGTTCCTTTCCGATTTCGGTAAATTCCTGCAATGCAGTTACCAACGAAATCACCCTGTTCCGGTTTACCAATCGGTTGTTTGAGCAGACTGGCAATACTTATAAGTACCTGCTGCAGGATGACGTGAATACCTGTGAGCAGGTATTTCCAGGATCCGGTTGTAATGATGTCATAGTGACTGACTATCGACCCGTCATCGCAACCAGGATTGCACTGAACAGTAATCCGCCGTTCGCCGCCCGGGATTTTGTAACTGCGGATTCACCTGACGGACCCAATGTGTTTAATGTGGTTGATAACGATCTATCATTCGATGCGGCAATTGATCCGACGACAGTTCGTGTAATCCAGGATCCGATAAACGGCAGCGTTACTGTCAACAACGCCACGGGTGATTTAACCTACCTGCCTTCTGGCGGGGGTAACGCGGATACATTTTTCTATCGCGTTTCCGATGCTAACGGTGTGGAGTCTAATTTCGCACAGGTCGATATAGACTTTGCGGCGGCTGCAGTTGCCGGACCTGACCAGGAGGTCGTTGGTGGCAGCGTTGTGACACTTGATGCCAGTGACAGTGTTGTAATCAATGGACCATTGACGTTCAGTTGGGTGCAAACGTTCGGTCCGATCATATCCCTGAGCAATCCGAACAGCGCAACGCCGACATTCTCCGCAGGTGTGTCCTCCGTGATTCCCATCGGGTACGGATTTGAATTGACAGTCACGGATGCCGCCGGTGGCGGTTCAACGGACCAGGTTGATATTCAGGTCATACCGAACTTTCGACATGTGAGTTACAGCGTGCAGAAAGATCCACTGCCTTTCCAGTTTGGCCTGGATATATCCAACGGTGACCGTATTATTTTACAGGAAGACAATACCGGATCATTTGCCGGAAGTGCGGGTGAAACAGAGTTCCTCTGGAGCGAGCAGGGCGCCACGCTAATATTTGATTTTTCACCTGCAGGCGGACACGTCGTTTCGGAAAACGTTTTCTTCCAGGATATTGATAATGACGGCCTTCAGGAGGAGGTTAATTTCGTCTTTGCTTACGACCGCCTTGAACTGACATTAATTAATGACACGCCGGGGATGGATCTGGTGTCATTTTTGGAATTTACTCGCAGCATTCAAACCAATGTAACCGATGGCGTTCTGGTAACCGATGAGTCTGGAACATCGATGTCCCAGCGTACCCTTTATTCACCCGAGGCCGCACTGCCGTTTTCTGGCGTCGGTGGACAGACCAGAACACTGCTGGTATCCCATGGGAATAACATTCCAACATTGCAAAATGGGAATCAGCTTAGCCCAGACGAACTGTCCTTTGAGAACGGCGGCACAGGCTCGGCGTTGAATAAAGGCCAGACCTTCAACTGGTCGCTGAATGACGAGATGAATCTGGATGTGTTCTTCTCCGGAGGAGACTCGGTCAGGTATTTCAAGTTTGAAAGCAGGACAATGGGCGACACGGTAGTGGCAGACTACATGACCGCTACCGGCAATAATCAGGTGGACGTGGTTCAGTCTTTCGTCCGTGACCCTGGAGCCGCCTGGAATGCCGCGACGGTTGCCGGAACCTATGTGGGAACCGGTTTCTTCTCCAATGAGATTGGCCAGCAGGTGTCCAGTAATATCCAGTATCGGGTGCACCCGAATGGCGTGGGGGTGTTGGAGATCGAAGAGATAATTACATCGACTGGATTCAGATCAGTTACTCGCAGTTCGAGGGCGATTTGCTGGATGACAGATGATGCATTGGATCTGGTGTTCAACCGGACCCCTGTCTCTGGTCAGAATTTCCCCGGCAACGTACCCGACGCGAGTTATTGTTCAGCACATTCAGCTGATTCAGATATCGCGTTCCGGCGAACAAATCGATTGTTTAATATTCAGGGGACGACATTACAGACGCTTGCGGTTGAGGATCAGAACAACGGTGTAGACTTTCCATTCCCGAACGGTCAATTAGAGCGGAGTAATTTTTTCCCCCGGATTCTGGAAAGAACGCCCTACGTGGGTGCGCCGCCAGTAATCAGCGACAGTTCGGCTACGGTTAATTTTAGCGGCGTCATCAGCAATTCCTCTGACCTTTTACTCAATGTATTCGATCCTGATGGAACCGTTAATCCAGGCTCGGTTGTCATCGTGGGGGATCCTTTGTTCGGCAATGTTACCGTCAATCCGGCGACTGGCGATATTACTTACACGCATGCAGTGTTCGGGCAGAATTCGGATTCGGTTTCCTATCGCGTTCGTGATAACGATGGCAATCTGTCGACGTTTGGCACGATCGCAGTGACGATCTCCCCCTAAATTTCGGAAAGGGAACCCAGCAGTTTGTCAAGCCGGGGGTGCAATGAGGCGTCCAGTTGAAACTGAACGGGCCGTCGCGTTTCGGGACATTCAAAGCCGAGTTCCACCGCAGTTAACTGCATCTCTGGGAACCTGCCGGTGCCATACTGGTGATCACCGGCTACCGGAAAGCCCAATCCGGCAAGATGACGCCTGATCTGGTGTTTCCTGCCTGACTCGATGGTCACGGAGACCAGGCTCAGGCCGCGTGCGTCGGTGATCAGCGGGCGGATCATGCTCAACGCCGGTTTACCATCAACCGGCTCATCGATGGTCACTTCACTGGTGAGTAGCCCTTCGACGATAGCCTTGTAGATTTTGGTCGTGGATCGCTCCTGGAACTGCCTCGAAAGAAACGCAGCAGCTTCTCGTGAGTGCGCTATCACCATGATACCACTGGCGAACCTGTCAAGCCGATGCACGAGCCATACCCGCTGGTCGGTGTGACGTTCTATCCAGCGATTAATCGCGCAGTGATCACCGAACCGGGTTCCCGAAGACATCAGGCCGGCCGGTTTGTACCAGACGCTATAGCGTTTTCCTCCCTGCAGTTGCCGGGGTTCCGGAGGCTTTGTTGAGAGAATCTCCTCGTTGAAATACACGCCAATCCGGTCGCCTGCGTGTGCGCTTGCGGTTGCGCGTCGTACCCGGCTAGTTTTGTGCTTCCGGGTGATCCAGACTGCGCCTTTGTTCATAGCGTCTTTGATCTTTGCCCGCGATAATCCTGTGCGTATTGCAATCTCCTCGACCAGTCGAGGAATGGGTTCGAGCAATGTGAATTCGGTTTCCAATATCCGCTCAGTTCGCCATGTGGTGTCCCTTGTGACCCGCATTGGCTGCGCGAGACACAGGCTTGATTTACATGTCACTGTGATCAGGATATCTTAGCCTGAATAAATGTAGCTGGTTATGCTTGATGGAAATTGATGTTTTCTGGTCGTTTAGAAGCCCCTGGTCTTATCTTGCGGTGCCCAGGCTTCGCGCATGGCAGCAAGCCTATCAGCTCGAGATCAACTTCCGTCCTGTTTATCCGATTGCCATCAGAACCCCGGAGTTTTTTCACCAGGCCAGCCCGCTCTGGGGACCTTACCTGATGCGAGATGTTACGCGGGTCGCTGAGTATCTGGAGCTGCCTTTTGTCTGGCCCAGTCCTGATCCGGTCAGGCAATTTCGTGGTGCTGACGGGCTTGCTTATACCCATGACGAACAATTACACATTTTCAGGCTGACGAAACTCGGGGTGGTTGCAGAGGAACAAGGTCAGGGGATTGGGTTCGCCGACGAAGTTGCACGACTAATCTGGGGTGGCACCGTGGACTGGCATTTAGGCGGTCATCTTGAGGCGGCGAGCGCCAGGGCAGGACTCGATCTGGCGGAAATGGATAAAACCGTCCTCGAGGAAGGTGATCGATTGGAGCAGCTTATCCAGGATAATCAGGTCGCGCACACGGCTGCCGGACATTGGGGAGTGCCAACCTGCGCTTATAAAGGAGAGCCTTTTTTTGGCCAGGACCGCCTGGATGTGTTGCTCTGGCGACTGCAAAAGGAAGGTCTGCAACCGCGCATTTAATTCCTCGCTTGACAGGCAACTGGCCAGTTTGTAGCTTTAGCTTCCCCGTTACTCCATGAATCACGTGAAAACGTTACAGACCGGTGAATTCACCTGAGTGAAAAAGTAAATACCTAAATTATCAGAGAGAGAAATCCATGCAAGAACATCTTAAATTCTATATCAATGGTGAATGGGTCGACCCGACTACACCAGCCACCCTTGATGTTATCAATCCGACCACTGAGGAGCCCTTTGCCCGGATCAGCATGGGGTCAGCAGCAGACGTCGATAAGGCGGTGGCCGCCGCCAGTGCCGCGTTTGAGTCCTACTCGAAAACAACTGTCGCGGAGAGAATTGAATTGCTAGGCGCGATCCTCGGTGAGTACCAGAAACGCTACGATGAAATCGCGACCGCGATTTCCACTGAAATGGGCGCGCCGATCTGGCTCTCCAAAGCTGCACAGGCCGCGACCGGGCAGGCACATTTTGCCACTGCGATGGAGATATTAAAGAACTTTGAGTGGGAAGAGCGAAAGGGAAACTATGTCTTACGCCGGGAGCCGGTGGGCGTTTGCGGGCTTATCACCCCATGGAACTGGCCAATTAACCAGATTTCCTGCAAGGTAGCGCCGGCATTGGCGGCTGGCTGCACAATGGTGTTAAAACCCAGCGAGGTTGCGCCCGTCAATGGCATCATCCTGGCAGAAGTACTGCACGCCGCAGGTGTACCCAAAGGCGTTTTCAATCTTGTTAATGGTGATGGCGTGAACGTGGGCGAGGCAATGTCGTCGCACCCGGATATTCACATGATGTCATTTACAGGTTCGACCCGGGCTGGTGTGCTGGTTGCCAAGGCCGCCGCGGATTCGGTCAAACGCGTCTCCCAGGAACTGGGCGGCAAGTCTGCCAACATTATTCTTGAGGATGCCGATCTGCAGACTGCAGTGAGCGGCGGTGTCAGCCAGGTGTTTACCAATTCAGGTCAATCCTGTAACGCACCCACGCGTATGCTGGTTCCCGCGAAGTCGCACGACGAGGCGCTGGCAATTGCCAAAGCCACGGCGGAAACCGTGAAAGCCGGCGATCCGTTTGCCGAAGGTACCGTCATTGGTCCTGTTGTCAGTGAAGTGCAGTTTGACAAGATCCAGGCGCTGATTCAGAAAGGTATTGATGAAGGCGCACAATTGGTCACAGGCGGAACGGGTCGACCTGATGGTTTGAACCGGGGTTACTTCGTCAAGCCGACGATCTTTGGCGGTGTGAACAATAATATGACCATTGCACGTGAGGAAATATTTGGACCTGTGTTGTCCATTCTGCCCTACGAAACAGAGGCTGAAGCGATCGAAATAGCCAACGATACCCCTTATGGTCTTTCTGGTTATGTGCAGTCGGGTGACGTTGAACATGCGATGAAAGTCGCTGCGCAGATCCGTACCGGAAATGTGCATATTAATGGCACGGGTCCGGACTTCAATGCTCCCTTTGGTGGCTACAAGCAGTCCGGAAATGGTCGGGAATGGGGAGAACTTGGATTCGAAGAGTTCCTCGAGACCAAGGCTGTATTCGTACCGAAAGTTGCCTGATCAAATCGAAATCGACTGATCTATTAAAAGACGCTCCTGAACCGGGGCGTTTTTTTTGCATAAAAACCTGGTGGAGGGACTTTAACAATGGAAAAGATCTGCGCGGGATATGGACTGATAGAAGGGCCACTGTGGGTGCCGGGTCGGGGACTCATGTTCAGTGATGTGCTGTTTGGTGGCGTTTATTGCCTGGATTCAAGCTCTGAGGTGACGACGACATTTGAACACCGACGCGGCATTGGTGGCATGGCGCTGCATCAGCAGGGTGGCCTTATCGTCAGTGGTCGCAATATTGCCTTTAAGCCGTTTTCCGGTGGCGACACAGTGACGGTTCTGGATCGTGATGAAGATAACGGTATCGTTGGCTTTAATGACATCACGACGGATGCCCAGGGACGGATCTATGCGGGCTCGCTTGGATCAAGCCCGGTGTTCGAAGATGGTCGTGGACCGCAGGCTGGAGAACTGTATCTAATTGACCTGGATGGCAGTGTCAGGCAGGTAGCGGAGGATATTTTGCTCACCAATGGCCTGGCTTTTTCACCTGACGGTTCAATACTTTATCACTCGGATTCTGCGCGCCGGCTGGTGAATTGCTACCAGGTCGAAGCAGACGGTTCGCTCGGTCCCAAGACAGTCTTTGCGGAGGTTAAACGTGGTGTGCCCGACGGACTTGTAGTGTCGGAAGATGGCAAGGTCTGGGTCGCGCTAGCCGGAGGTGGAAAAGGCGTCGCTGTTTTTGATGCAGAGGGCGGGCAGGTTGACCACCTGGAAATTCCACAACCGATGTGCACCAGCGTCTGTTTCGGGGGTGACGATCGTCGTGACCTCTATATGGTGTCCGGCTCAGAGGGCATGGACTCGGACAAGGCGGGTGCTGTATATCGTACGCGTGTTGACGTAGCCGGTGTTCTGGTTCCCGAAGCGAAGGTCAGGCTGGAATAAGGCCTATTCTGGCGAGAACACATCTGAATTAACCTGTCCGGGTGTTAGCATGACCGGACCTATCTGAAGGAGTTGCCTTGTGACTATTCCACTTTGGTGTTTGTTAGTTGGTGCCGTGCTGCCGTATATCTGGGCAGGTGCTTCGTTGCCTTTTCGTTCCAGTCAATTTGGTTCGCCAGATTTGAAGGAACCGCGTGTCCAGGGCGATCAGCTTACCGGGGGTGGCGCAAGGGCTGTCGGTGCGCAAATGAACGCGTGGGAAGCACTCATCGTATTTTCGGCAGCGACGCTCGCCGCGACAACCGCAGGTGTGGACCCGGAGGGGAACTGGTCACTGGCAGCCATGATCTGGGTCGCTGCGCGCGCCGGACATGGTTGTTTCTACATCGCGGATATTGCGCCTCTGCGCGTGCTGGCATTCGCGACCGGGCTTGGCATGAGCATGTGGATATTTGTGATGGCAGTAAACGCCTGAGTTCGACAACCTGGCAATGATGTCAGGTTTTTCAGTACACAAGTTGGTTCTACCAGGTGTCGATGAACGGGCGCTTCTTGCCTTCCCGGGGCAAGGGTTTCGGCATTGATTTAAGCCCTGCAATGATCCAGCGGCGCGATTCCTGTGGATCGATCACCTCATCAATCTCAAAGGCAGTCGCGTAGTTTACGGCCTTGCCGCGATCATACATGGCGGCAACGCGCTTCTCGTATTCCCTGACCCGTTCTTCCGGATCTGTGATCGATTCGAGTTCCTTGCGGTAGCCTAATTTGACCGCGCCTTCGAGGCCCATGCCGCCGAACTCGCCGGTTGGCCAGGTCACCGTGAATGCGGATGCTTTGAATCCCCCACCGGTCATTGCCTGCGCGCCAAGGCCATAGCCTTTCCGGATTACAATTGAAAACAGTGGCACGGTGAGGCTTGCACTGGTCACAAAGATTCTGCTGGCATGGCGCACCAGGGCGGACTTCTCAATTTCGGGGCCGACCATGATGCCGGGAGTATCACAGAGTGTGAGAATCGGGATGTCAAAGGCATCACACAGTTGCATAAATCGTGCTGCTTTATCGGATCCATCCGTGTCGATCGCACCGGACAGGAATGCCGGATTGTTTGCGATTAATCCCATTGGACGACCTTCAATTCGAATAAACGCAGTGATCATGCCGAGGCCGAAGTGTGGTCGCAGTTCCAGGACAGAATCAGTGTCGGCGAGCAGGCGAATGACCTCACGAATGTCGTAAACCCTTAAACGGTTTTCTGGGATCGTATTGCGCAGCTGGCGCTGGTCTTCACATGACCAGTTCTCGAAGCTGCCCTGGAAATAAGAGAGTAGCTTCTTCGCCGCAGCAACCGCTTCTGCTTCGTCGTTGACGGCAATATCGACGACACCGTTTGGAACCTGCACTTCCATTGGGCCGACATCATCAGGCGTAAAAATGCCAAGTCCACCGCCTTCAATCATTGCCGGTCCGCCAATACCGATATTAGAGTCTTTAGTTGCTATGACGATGTCACTACAACCCAGGAGAACCGCATTCCCTGCGAAACACCTGCCGGTAGTAATTCCGATTCTCGGAACGAGACCACTGAGGTGTGCATAGAGTTGGAAAGCCAGGCAGTCAAGCCCGGCAATTCCCGCACCGTCAGTATCTCCCGGCCTGCCGCCACCACCTTCAGCAATCAGGATAATCGGCAGCTTCAGTTTTTCTGCGACCTCGAACATTCGATCTTTCTTGCGATGATTCTGCAGACCCTGTGTGCCAGCGAGTACCATATAGTCGTAGGACATCAGCACACACTGTGTGTCCTGACCCGGAAACAAATTTCCATTAACACTACCAATACCAGTTACCATGCCATCACCGGGGGTATTTAGCATCAGGTCTTCTACGGACCGACGGCGTCGTTGCGCCGCGATCGCTAAGGACCCGTACTCAATAAAGGAATCGGCATCGACGATATCGCCGATATTTTCCCGCACAGTTCGATGATTTGTTTTTCTCCGCCGGGCAACAGCTTGCTCCCGGTTTTCATCAAGTCCGTAACTATGTCGTTCGATGGCTTCTGCGAGATCCGGCCGGATGTGATCGAGGTCGAGTGCTGCCCCTGTAATACTTTCAGCGGCTTCCACTTCACCCTGCTCGATAAACAGCAAGCCGTGGTCTTCGAACACTGCGTCCCCGACGGCAACGGTTACCAGTTTTACTGTACCGCTGACGGGTGCTTCGATGACATGCTCCATTTTCATGGCGTCCATGATCAACAGTTCCTTGCCCTTGAAAACCTGGTCACCTGCAGCAACGGAAAGCGCGATGACTGTGCCCTGAAGTGGTGCGAGTACTGCGGTGGTCCCGGCCGGTCCTGAACTGGCAGTGGTGGCAACGGGTTTGTTGGGGCTGTGGGTTTTTCCATGAGCAAGTACCGCCAGCGGATCACGGCTGGCCAGGCGCGCACCGGCGATGCTGGATTCCGCAGGCTCGATTCTGGCGGTGTGAAACTTTTCCGGATGGGATTCGGGTTGCAGCAATGCTTCCATGTGTTCGTCCACATAACGGGTATGAATGTTGTTAGTGGCAAAATCATCGCGTTGTACCAGGTTCATCAGGAACGGGATGTTAACTTCGAATCCTTCGAGCCTGAATTCTGACAATGCGCGGTACAGTTTGAGCACGGCGGTGCGGTAGTCTGGCGATCGTGAATGCACTATCAATTTTGCCAGTAGCGAGTCAAATCTGGTTGAGGTTTTATAACCCGCATAGGCAAATCCATCGACCCTGATGCCGGGCCCGGCTGGTGGCTCATAGCAGTCGATGGTTCCACCGGTAGGCTTAAATGTTCCCTTTTTCGATGCAGTTTCCATATTAATACGGGCTTGAATGGCGAAGCCGACAGGACGAGTTGGTGTGGTCAGTCCGAGTTCCTCCAGAGACTTTTCCATGGCGATTAACAATTGTGTTTCGACCAGATCGACGCCGGAGACTTCTTCCGTAATCGTGTGTTCAACCTGTAGACGGGGATTCGCTTCGATAAAGTAATAATTTTCCTGCTGCTCCATCTCGACCAGGAATTCGAATGTACCGAGGCTCTGATAGGACGCGTGGCTCGCCATTTTCAGGGCGGCAGAGATCAGTTGTTGGCGAGTTTCTTCGAGTAGGGTTGGACTTGGTGCGATCTCAACGACTTTTTGATTCTGTCGCTGGGTTGAACACTCTCGCTCCCAGAGGTGCGTGACATTTCCCTTGCAGTCACCAATCACCTGAATTTCAACATGTTTGACTCCGGGTAACAGGCGTTCCACGTAAACGGCCTCGTTTCCAAACGCCATGCCTGCTTCGGAGCGGCAGCGTTCGTATAGTTGATCCAGCTCTTCCAATGTGGAAACAGTGCGCATGCCCCGCCCACCGCCTCCGGAAATGGCCTTGATCAGCATGGTCTGTTCAGGCTCAAGACCCTCAAAGAAACTGCGTGCCTCAATCAGTGGGGTATCGTTATTGGTTCCGGGCACGAGTGGAATGTCTAAGCGAGCTGCCAGCTCCCGCGCACTGCCTTTGTCTCCAAACTGGTCGAGTTGTTCAGGGGTAGGGCCGACAAACACGATGTTGTGGTGAAGGCAGAGCCGGGCGAACGTGGCATTTTCACTGACAAACCCGTAGCCGGGGTGGATGGCATCGGCACCCGTCGATGTTGCCGCGTTGATAATTGCTTCATGATCCAGATAAGCCTGAGCACCTAGCCCCCTGATCAGCACGGCCTCGTCGCACTTTTTCACATGCAACGATTGTGAGTCATCTTCGGAATAGATGGCGACAGAAGGGATTCCCAGTCCGGCTGCGGCTTGTGCGATACGAATTGCGATTTCGCCTCTGTTCGCGATTAACAACTTGTGCATAGGTAAGGGTCCAGACTGATTGAAAGATCGAATCTATCGAAACACAACAGTTCTGTCATCTTTTCCTGCTGGCTATGAAATCACAGGTTTCGGGATGTACAATCACGCATCCTTTCAGAATAATCCAGAATCAGGAGAGTGCGCATGACAACAGTTGATACCGGGACAGAAGATCTGCTTGTAACAATAGAAGACGGTGTGGGGGTGATTACTTTAAATCGGCCTGAAGCACGCAATGCCATGTCCGGGGAGATGAACGCAGCGCTTCAAAAAGTACTGGCGGATTTTGAATTGAATCCGGCGGTTAAATGCATTGTATTAACTGGCGCGGGTAAGGGCTTCTGTGCAGGTGGCGATGTCAAGGGTATGGCGAGTTCCGGCGACGGAACCGTTGGTGAGAATACAATTGATGGCGCGATTCACAGACAGCGAGTGAACCAGCGGGCGACGTCAGGCAAGTTATACAAAATGCCGAAACCAACCATTGCAGCGCTACCGGGTGCCGCGGCCGGTGCTGGACTTTCCTATGCGCTCGCCTGCGACCTGCGCATCATGGTAAGCACCGCCATCATGACCACGGCGTTTGCGCGAGTGGGGTTTTCCGGTGATTATGGGGGTACGTTCTTTATGACCCAGCTCATCGGTTCAGCCAAGGCGCGCGAGCTCTATTTCCTTTCTGATCGGATTAATGCCGATGAAGCGTTACGCCTTGGCCTGACTAACTGGGTGTGTGAGCCTGATGAGTTAATGACTAAGACCATGGAAATTGCCGGGAGACTCGCCAATGGTCCTTCCGTTGCATACCGGTACATGAAAGAGAATCTGAACCGGGCAGTCGGTGGTGAGGTGGATGATTGCCTGGACCTTGAAGCAACCCATCATGTCCACTGCGGACAGACCCAGGATCACCGAAATGCAACTAAAGCTTTCGTTGAGAAACGTGAACCTGTGTTTGAAGGGCGCTAATACCGTAAACGCTAGTCCTGATGAAGCCAGGCCAGTCGCGTGTCAGTAAAAACATCCATCGTGGGCGCGAATTGTTCCGGGTGATCCACACTGCCCAGGGTCACATCCACAATCTCCGGATGTTTGCTCGATAGACAGACGACCGGTGTACCGCACTGGTCACAAAAATACCGGGTACCGGCGTCCGATGACTGCAGGAGCGCGGGCTTGCCTGCCGTGTATTCGAATTGCGCTGCAGGAATAACCAGCCAGGTGACAAAAGGTGCACCTGAGGTTTTGCGGCACATGGAGCAGTGGCAATTCGCAACCGGGTGTTCACCTTCGTGAAACTGGTATCGCACCGCACCGCAAAAACAACCGCCAGAGATGATCATTATTCAGCCCGCTCCTGGTGATCCTTGATCACACTTTCGACTTCCGTAACAAATTCGGGTGGGAACTGATGTCGGCCGAACCGCTGCCACCAGGACCTGCTTAGACTGGTTCTCATGATTGCAGTCATGGCCACGCGCCGTGGGTAATAGGAGTCTTTATCGAGCATGCCAGCGCGGTACTGGTAGAACATATTTTCGAACGCGATCATAAAGCTCGAAGTTATATAGATTGCGCGCAAGGCTTCCTGCTCATCCAGCGGACGGTCAGCCTGGGCCTTGCTCCAGGCACTCAGGAGCTTGTCATCCTTCGCGATTTCCATCTGCATATTGGAAAATTGCGTGGTGATCTGTTGCGCAATAGCACTGCGATAACCATCGAGGCCATGGCGGATCTGTACTGCGAGGTAGAGTACGGATGCAATAACGGCGATGGCACTTACCAGTTCGCCGATGGCGCCAAGATCCTGAATGTTCATGTGCTCCCCGTACTGAGATCTGAACACCAGAATAGCACCTGGATGCCCGAGGCCAAAGTAGACAGACGTCCATTTACTGGTAGAGTGGGCAACGAAATCTACAAGGCGAAGTATTCATGGCGATTGCTTATTTAAATGGTGAATGGCTGGCACCGGAAAAGGCCAGGGTGTCGGTTTTTGATCGTGGTTTTATGTTCGGTGACGGCATCTATGAAGTGATGCCGGTCTACGAGGGTCGTATTTTCACGCTCGAGCAACATCTTGTGCGCCTTGGCAGAAGTCTGGGAGAAATCAGATTACGCTCGCCAATGAGTGACGACGAATGGAAAATTTTGTTGACCCATGCGATCGAGAAAAGTGGCGAGCAAACTGCGCTGCTGTATCTGCAGGTTACGCGAGGCATTGCATCACCCCGGTCACATGAGTATCCGCAAGATGTGACACCCACGGTTCTGATAACCGTGACCCAGGCCCCGCAATTGTTGAGAGATTCGGTTGTGCCTTACCGTATGGTAACCAAACGGGATTTTCGCTGGGGGCGCGGCGACATCAAGGTCGTGAGCCTGATCGCGAATGGATTGCTGAAAAATGAAGCCCTGGACGAGGGATACGACGATGCGATCCTGTTGCGTGACGGGGAGGTAACGGAATCAACATCCTCGAATGTGTTTATCGCGGTCAATGGCGTGATTATCACCCCTCCGAAGAGTCATTTTCTGCTCCACGGCATCACCCGGGACCATCTGGTGGAACTTGCAAGGTCTAACGGGTTGGCAATCGAGGAACGCGCAATCAGTGAGGCGGAACTGCTCGGTGCAGACGAGGTTTGGATTACCTCGACAGGACATGAGCTTTGGCCCGTCAGTGAGGTGAATGGCAGACCGGTGGGCAACGGTGAAGCCGGGGTAATCTGGCAGACCCTGGACAGGTTATTCCAGGAGTCGAAAAGCACGTATCTCAGAAGTTAAGCCAGAATCTGAGCGGACACACTAATTGCCTATCTATCAATCTAACCAAAAAGACAATTGAACCAATGAGTCGGAATAACACGGAGTAGCGATGCTAAGTAGATCAGATTTAATGAGCCTGGAAGATTACTCCACGGTGCGCACAGAGTTTCGCCGGAAGGTGCTTGACCATAAGCAGCAGCGCCGGGTGAAATTGGGTGAGCATATCCTGCTGATCTTCGAGGACGAACTGAGTATTCGTTACCAGGTGCAGGAAATGTTGCGCATTGAGAAAATATTCGAAGCAAACGCGATTCAGGAAGAGCTCGATGCCTATAATCCGTTGATTCCTGACGGGAACAACTGGAAATGCAGTTTGTTAATCCAGTACGAGGATGAGGATGAACGCAAAGTCAGGCTCACTGAACTTGTTGGGATCGAGAATCGTATCTGGATGAAAGTAGGGGAGACCGGTAAGACCTTTGCCATTGCTGATGAAGATATGGAACGCAGCAACGAAACCAAAACCTCGGCCGTACATTTTATGCGATATCCCTTGTCCGAGGAGCAGATAAACGCGGCGAAGAACGGGGGTAGCATCACCATTGGCATCGACCATCCTGGCTATAGCTGCGCGGAGGTTTTAGTGAATGAAGTGGTTCATCAATCCCTGGTTGCTGATTTGTCCTGAGGTGTGATCAGACCCGGATCAACTTTTCGCTCGTTCCAGTAGCCGTGCTGCACTTAGCGGGCCATGCTGCATAAAACTGTCGATGGCCTCGCTAACCCCGTCCGGTTCATGGATTGCAACGTCGTGCCCTGCACGTGAAAAAACATGCAGACTGGCATTAGGTAGCCGCATAAAGTCGTTGAGGTTTGCGTGGAGCAGGCCGTCCACCGCTCCGGCTAGCATGAGCGTCGGCACCGTCAGGGAACCAAGATCAGCCTCGACATTTAGTGCACGCATGGTTTCCATTCCGCCTTGAATGTGTCCGTCGCTTACCCTCAGGAGATGATCGACGCGGCTTTCAAACCACTCATCGGTCTGCACATCCGGGCGAAACCTTGTTGCTATCATTTCAGCCTTGAAGAAATCGCGATCCTTGTTGCGGCGGGCCAGTTGTCGCCGCTCCAGGGCAACCGGGTCCGGCTCGCCGCTGATACCACCACTGGGCACGGGTGCCATCAAAATCAGTCGATCCAGTCGTGCTGCGTAATTCAGACCCAGTAAGAAGCCAATGCCCCCACCCATGCTATGGCCCGCGTAGGTAAACTTATCAATACCCAGATGGTCAACCATGGCAATCACGTCACGGACATACTGCTCGAAGTTGTAACCCTCTTTGGTATCCTCACTTTCGCCAGTGCCACGACATTCCATCAGGATTACCTGATAGCGGTCCTGTAACCGGTCCGCAACCGGTAACCAGTTAACCCGCGACGCGGTATAGCCATGATGAAGTAGTATCGGCTCGCCTTGTCCGCGAACGTCATACCAGAGCTTTGCACCATTAATCTGCGCATGTGGCATTAAAAGATCTCCTGGATTTTGTCTGTATTTTGTCGACAGCCCCGGTGATTGAATCCAACGAGCCCGGCCGTATCGATCGCTATTGAAACACGCGCCTATGGAAAATCCTATAACATGACAGAACAACCCCTGTCTGCGGAGAAATCTCTACTGTGCCGATGATCAGCGATAAAAGTCCCGTTCGATTCCATGGTGCACTTCCCGAACAGGTTGAGGTCGTGATTATCGGTGCCGGGGTGATCGGCGTCAGTACCGCGTGGTTTCTTGCCCGCCACGGCGTGAGTGTCCTGATCTGTGATAAAGGCCGGGTTGCCGGAGAGCAGTCATCCAGAAACTGGGGCTGGGTTCGACAGCAGGGTAGGGATGGCGCAGAACTTCCGATCATGATTGACAGCATTAATCACTGGGAGAAGATTTCGGAAGAGCTGGGTGAGGATGTTGGTTTTACTCGGCAGGGGGTCATGTATCTCGCCCGACATGACTCGGAACTCGAGGAGTTCGCCAAATGGCTGGAAATAGCCAGACCGCACCAACTGGACAGCCGCATTATTGACGCCGCTGAAGTCGACAGATTAATTGGCGAGAAACCCGGCCAGTGGCGAGGCGCGCTGATCACGCCGAGTGACGGCCGGGCTGAACCGTTTACCGCGGTACCCGCGATGGCCAGGAAACTGGCTGAGGATGGTGTCACCATCAGAGAAAATTGTGCGGTCCGTATGCTGGACATCGAAGGTGGGAAAGTTGCCGGTGTTATTACTGAGCATGGTCGAGTCAAAGCGCCGATTGTGCTCTGTGCCGGTGGTGCCTGGTCTTCCCAGTTTGTCGGCAATCATGATATTCGCTTACCCCAGTTAACAGTCCGTGCAACAGTGGCGAGAACGGAGCCTGTCGCTGAGCTGTTCAGTGGTAACGCGGCCGGAGGTGGACTCGCCTTCAGGCGCAGGCAGGATGGTGGTTATACACTTGCTCCCGGTGGTACTAACGAGCATTTTTTGGGTGCCGACAGCTTTCGTTTCTTCAGGGAATTTCTGCCGGTATTGATGGAGAGCAGAAAAAACCTGAAGCTGCGAATCGGGGAAGACCTCTGGACGCGATTGTTTCCGGAACGACATTGGCAGGCAAACGATGTTTCGCCGTTCGAGAGAACGCGAGTGCTCAATCCTTCACCTTCCGCTGAGGCCATTGAACTCATCAATGCCCGGCTGGCGCGATACCTGCCTTCCCTCGGCAGCGTTCCGCTGGCTGAGAGTTGGGCAGGTATGATTGATGTGACACCGGATGTGGTGCCGGTGATGGACCAGGTTGACGCTTATCCTGGCTTGTATCTTGCCACGGGATTCAGCGGCCATGGATTCGGATTTGGACCCGGTGCAGGAGAAGTGATGGCACGCATGATCATGGGGCAATCAGCAGTCCATGATTTGCGCCGCTTTCGTTTTTCGAGATTCAGCGACGGGTCAAAGATGGTTCCCGGCCCGGGTTTATAGCCACGATAGTTTGCCGATAAGTGTTGGCGATTGAATTGATAATTGCGTAACCAATCAGTTACTCGTAAGATGATCGAAATTCCACGAGGCAGCGAGTATGGGACTCACAATTGGAGCGTTACACGTTCGTAGAAGTATTTTTATCAATGCGTCTCCCGCCAGTGTCTGGCAGGAATTCACGACATTTGACAGGATCAAAGCCTGGCTGAATCTGGGTCACACCCTGCTCAACTTTGATTTAAGCGTAGGCGGCGTTGTCCGGATGTCAGTCGAAATTGACGGCGAGGCACGCTATTACGGCGGGGAGGTGCTGGTCCATGACGAGCAACAGGAGATCTCCTTTAACAGCCAGTGGGAAGCACCACATCAGTGGCCGGTACCCACGCAATGGACTATTCGGCTGACACCATTGTTCGACGGCACTCAGGTTGAGATTTTCCACCATGGCTTTGAACGTCTCGGGATTGAATCGGCTGACAATCTTGAAGGCTACGAAGGAGGATGGGACATCAAGCACTTGAGCGCGCTTCGCAAAATCGTTGAAGCATGACAATACGCGATGCCTATGTCGCCATTGCCGACCCGACCCGGCGGCAAATCCTCGACCTGCTGAATGAAAAAGGAACCTTGCCGGCGGGGGAAATCGCTGGGTTGTTCGAACAGACTTCTCGACCGGGTATTTCACGTCATCTGCGTATTTTGCGGGAATGCGGTGTGGTTTCCACTCGCAAACGAGGAAAGGCACAACTTTACACGATAGAGAAATCGCCGTTATTGCATATCAGCAACGACTGGTTAGCTGGATTCGCGGAACGGCAGATGGAGAGCCTGCAGCGACTACGGCGAAGGGTTGAGAAGCATTCTTAAGTGATGTCGAGGTCGATCCCTGGGCGCTATGCTATATTAAAAAAAAATTGACCTCCTTGCTGCTGGTGATGGTTTTGCTTATGTGTGCAGGGTAATTTTCCGAATGTTTCGGTAATGAGAACAGGTGAGGAGACCCTTGCGGTGAAGCAATTACAAGCGCGGAATGTCGTTTTAACAGGGGCGGCCTCCGGTATCGGAGCGGCAGTCGTCAGTCTGGCGTCGAGCGAAGGTGCGAATGTATTCGGTCTCGACATCGACAGGGTGGAAGGTGAGGCCGGGGCACAAAGAAGTAAAAGCACTTTTTACTATTGTGACGTCAGTGATGAAGCATCGTGGCAGGATGTCGCAGCCAGGCTTTCCGGAACGGGAATTGATCACCTTCACCTGAATGCGGGCATACAAAGTGCACCGCCAGCAGCGCCCCTGGCAGATTACAGTTTTGCTGCAATGACCTTGGCGCGATATCGAAAGCTGATGGGGGTCAATATCGATGGGGTAGTACTGGGATTGCACTATCTGTTACCGCTGATGAATAAGGGAGGCAGTATCGTGGTTACCGGGTCACTTGCGGGCGTCGTGCCATACGGTATTGATCCGCTCTACTCGATGACCAAACACGCGGTTACGGGGCTGGTCCGAAGCTTGAAAGGTGAGTTGGCAGCCCGCGAGCTGCGAATTAATGCGCTGTGTCCGGGAGGTATTGATACCAACATAATCCCGCAGGACCAGCGGACGCCCGAGGCGATTTTCATGCGTCCCGAGCATGTGGCCGAGGAAGTGCTCAGACTTTTCCAGGTTGAGCAAAGCGGTGCGACCTGGGCAAAAGTCAGTGAAAACAAACCAGCCTGGATTATTGAGCCGCCAGGCAAAAAATAGGAATGTAAACCCCGGACAACGAGCGTGGGGCAGCGTGCTGACCGCGTAAGCTTTAAGGAAATTCATATGAATCACAGAAATCTTGGTAACACGACTATCACCATGAACCAGGTTGGGCTTGGTTGCATGGGACTGTCAGAATTTTACGGGCCGCCAACGGATATTAATGTTGCGGTCAAACTTTTACATGAGGCGATTGATCTCGGTGTTGATCATTTCGATACGGCTGAGTCTTATGGGGTTGGTTCGGCCAATGAGACATTGTTAGGACTTGCGTTCCATGATCGACGGGACAAGGTCAGGATCGCAACGAAATTTGGTCCGCTGCGTGATCCGGTGAGTGGAGAACGGGTCGGGCTTGACGGGTCCAGGGCGAATTGTCGTCGCGCGGTGGAGGATTCACTGGGGCGACTTCAAACTGATCACATCGATCTCTACTATCTGCATCGTGCCGATCCCAATACACCGATCGAGGAGACCGTGGCCGCCATGGCGGAACTGGTGAAAGAGGGGAAAATCGGCGCGATCGGATTGTCCGAGGTCTCAGGTGCCACGCTCAAACGGGCGAGCGCAATACATCCCATCGCAGCATTGCAGTCCGAGTATTCTATATTCAGTCGGGATATTGAGGCAGATGTTATTCCTGCCTGCGTTGAAACCGGCACCAGTCTCGTCGCCTATTCTCCGCTCGGCCGGGGTATGCTGACCGGTGCATTCAAGACGACGAGTCAAATAGCGGATAATGATTTCAGGGGTGTTATGCAGCCACGTTTTTCGGGTGACGCCTATCGCGCCAACCTCGCGCTGGTAGACCGGATCATTGCGCTTGCGCAGGCCAGAAACGTAACATCCGCTGAAGTGGCACTGGCGTGGGTAATAGCCAGGCAAGAGAATGTTCTGTTAATTCCGGGGACGACGAAACTGACTAACCTGAAGTCAAATCTGGCTGCGATGACGCTGACTCTGGATGACAAAGAACTCACGATTCTGGATCAGCTCGCCGACATGGTGCAGGGGACAAGATACAACGAGCAGGGTATGGCGATGCTCAATGGATAATCGACGAATCTCTCATCACGGATGCTGCGAATGATCATCATCACTTCTGAAGTCATTGTTAAGCCGGAACACTGGGAAGAAGCACTTGAAGTTGCTGACCGGCATGTCAAAGCGTCACGGTTGGAATCCGGTTGTATCAGTCACCGCTATCTGGTTTCTCCAGAACTGGAAAACTGCCTGTTCTTCTACGAGGAATGGCAGGACCGGGCAGCGATCGATGCCCATTTCGAACAACCCTATTCGCTGGAGGTGAGCAGCAAGCTCGGCAAGTGGGCGAGCAACAAAGTGAAAATCAACTTTCATACCATCGGCGATCAGCACCAGAGCGCCATCTGATTCAAACGTTTCATTTAAGCGAGTCAATGGTGAATTGATGTCCGTTGTAATTACAAGTGTTGGAGGCTCATCATCAGAAAGCCGGTAAACGCGGCATTGTTTGGTGCCAGCGATGGATCGACCCTGGACTTCATCTGGAGGATAGCCTCCCGGTAGGCTTCATAAAATTCCCAGGAAGGACGCGGGTTATAGGTCAGATCCAACTCGAATAGCTTGATCACTCCTTTGGTGGTTGTTGGCTTTACAAAAACGTCCTTGTTGGGTCGATAGTGATGCGGACAGATGGAAATCAGGCTCCACCTGGCGAGTTTGCCGGTACTCAGAATATTCAGAACTTCATTGAAGCCAATGCGCTGGGTACCATGCAACATTTTTCGGAATCCGTTGGCGAGGCAGGCCCGGTCATCCAGGTCAAGTCCGTTCACATAATCCCGGAATTTCGGTTTCTCGAACATTGAAACCATGGAAGAACGACTGACGAGTTTAGTCAGGTCTTCAAGTACCTGACCCTGGTTTTTAAATTGTGCCTTGCCGAGAACCTTTTTCGCCTGCTCCGAGAGCTTGTCAACAGGATGCTTTTTACCGATCGCGACCATATCGGGGTGGCTGAATCCTCCCGGGAATTGTTGCAGGATATTGGCTTCCGCCTGTTTTAAAACATCGACGTTCATAATCGCTCCATGTCCTGCCCCACGCATGCTTGAGCAACTGCATGGAATAAGTTGTAATCATCAATCGTAATCCTTGTCCCTGTACTCAACATCCGGAGAAAAACCTTGCCGATAATCAAGACCCAGGATTTGGCAATCTACTACGAAGCCACTGGCGATATCAAAGCTGATTCATCACCGGTTCTGTTTATTGGTGGTACGGGTGGTGATCTGCGCTCTCGGCCGAATGTGATGGATGGACCACTACCTGCCTCAATGACTACCATTGCCTACGACCAGCGGGGACTTGGGCAGACTGAAAAACCACAGGGTCCCTACACTATGGCGCAATATGCGGATGATGCAGTGGCATTGCTGGACGCGCTATCGGTAGATCGCGCACATGTCATCGGGGTTTCCTTCGGCGGCATGGTTGCCCAGCATCTGGCGTTGCGTCATGCCGCACGTATCGACAAACTCGTGCTCTGTTGCACATCCTCCGGTGGTGAGTACCCCAGCTATCCGTTTCATGAGCTTGAGCCGGATATTAGTCCGGAACAACGCCTGCGCAGGCTGATGGGAATCAATGATCTGCGTCGGGATCAGGCATGGCAGGCAGCGAATCCTGACAAGATTGATTCGATGCTCAGGTATACCCGTGAGCACGCGATTGCAGATCATGGGACCGAAGAGTTCAAACGAGGAGCGAGGGCGCAGGTGCTCGCAAGAGCAGCCCATGATGTGACGGACCGGTTAAGCGAGATTGCCATACCAACACTGATCTGTGCCGGGAAGTATGATGGCATTGCACCAGTGGCGAACCAGCAGGTCCTGAAGGAGCGTTTACCGAATGCATCGCTCAGGTGGTTTGAAGGCGGGCATATGTTCATGGTCCAGGACAAGCGTGCCTTGAAAGCAGTCATCGAATTCCTCAAGCCCGGGGATTAACAGCGGCCGCGAGTACCCCGGTATGGGTTTGGTGAATCATCCTTCATTGCGCTTCCCTTCGAATAGCGACTCTTGATCTGGCGCAACACAATTTGGTGATGCCAGCTTTTGCGCACGAGCAGGGTTCCTGGATTCTGAGAGCAGGACCGATTGTGGTTGATCCACATGAAGACAGTGATGTTATTGATGTCGCAGGGATTGTCACGCTACCTGGCGTGGATGTGAAAGCGCAAGCGCAGCTTGGCATCACCGGGGTCTACATGTTCTCGGAACGAATTGGAATTGAGCTGCTTGCGGCAACGCCGTTTACGCACAAAATTGAAATCAGTCGGTTGGGAATTAAGGCCGGTGACACGAAACAATTACCCCCGACATTAATGGCACAGTATTACTTTGGCAATGCACAAAGTCGTTTCCGGCCATACCTTGGCCTCGGAATTAATACCACAATCTTTTTTGAGGAAGATATTGACCAGGAGCTCAATCTCGCACTGGACGGTATTGTTGGAGTACCGCCTGGTACCGTGAATGCCGATCTTGAGCTGAAGCAAAGCTGGGGTATCTCTGCCGAGGCAGGTTTCGACTATATGATCAATGATCACTGGCTGGTCAATGGTGCGCTCTGGTTTACTGACATCGACACCGAGGCGAAAATAAAAACCGCGGTGGGTACCGTCAAATTTGATGTTGACGTAGACCCGGTGGTTTATATGCTGTCAGTCGGATATCGATTCTGATCGGTTAAAAGGTTAACGAGTGAAAGTCAGGCGGGCGGGTTTTTGCTGACCACCAGGCACGCGTTCACCCCACCGAATCCAAGTCCGTTGCACAAGGCATGTTGAACCTGATGCGTTCTGCCCTCGTGGGGAACCAGATCGAGATCCTGCATGTCCTCGTCCGGTTCGTCGAGGTTAATGGTGGGGGGCAGCAGGTTGTTCATTACCGCCATGACCGTGAAAATACTCTCGACGCCACCAGCAGCACCGAGCAAATGGCCGATTGCAGACTTGGTTGACGATATCGGAATTTCGGTCAGACCGGCACCAAATACGTTGCGTAGTCCTGCTATTTCCACCCGGTCACCGACTGGCGTCGAAGTACCGTGGGCGTTGACATAATCAATTTCATCGGGGTTCAGCTCAGCAGCGTTCAGGGCGCGTTGCATGGCAGCGGCCGCCCCCGCACCGTCAGGTGGTCCGGAGGTCACGTGAAAAGCATCTGCGGTAGTCCCATAACCACTCAAAATCGCCAGTGGGGTCGCACCCCTGGCCTGCGCGTGTTCAAGTGTTTCGATGACCAGCAGACCAGCCCCTTCGCCCATAACAAAGCCATCACGGTTACGATCAAAAGGTCGCGAAGCGGCAGTTGGCTCTGCATTGCGAGTAGAAAGTGCCTTTAGCGCATGGAATGAGGCCAGTGACAGCGGGTCAACGCACGCCTCCGCGCCACCCACCAGAGCAACTTCCGCTTCCCCCGAGCGGATCATGCGAATCCCATCGCCGATTGCCTGCACACCGGCGGCACAGGCCGTAACCGGGCAGCCGATGGGTCCTTTGAATCCAAATCGAATGGATACATTCCCGGCGGCGAGGTTCGCCAGAAACGCGGTGACCACAAATGGAGAGATGCGTTTGTAACCTCTGGAATCCAGGGTCTTCTGGGATTGGGTGATGGTTGGAAATCCCCCTATGCCAGTACCGATAATGGTGGCGGTCGCCTGTTGCTCGGCTTCGGTCGCGGGAGACCAGTTCGCCTGCTTCAGGGCTTCCTGCGCGGCTTTAATCGCGTACAGCGTGAAGCGCTCAATTTTTTTTCTGTCCTTGGTGCTCACAACCTCCTCTTCGTTGAGTCCGGCGGTGTCGGTTTCGCTGTCGGGAACCATACCGGCGATTTGGATGGGGAAATCTGCGGTGTCGAACTGACTGATTGGAGCAATGCCGGACTTGCCTGCGATGAGCCTCCCAAAAACCGTCTCAACGCCGCAGCCCAGCGGACTGACGATACCCATCCCCGTTACGACAATTGGTGAATTCATGATGGCTCCGAAATTGCGGTGTTCCCGGGCAACTCTAATGTGATGTAATATATGATCAAGATCATATTCATTCATCAAGCCCTGCGATCCTGTACTGGATTGTCCAAATGCCCTATTCCAAAGCGCACAAAGTAAATTCCAAGGAGCGGATTCTGAAGTCAGCGACAGAATTGTTTTGTCGCTATGGCTTCAACAAAGTGTCGATTAATGAGGTGATGCGACTTGCCCGAATGACACACGGTGCGTTTTATGCACACTTCGATTCCAAGGAGGCGCTCTACAAGGCATCGTTTATTGATACCTTTAAGCGCAGCAGGGCGGTACGACTCGCGAAAGCCCCACTATCGATCAAGCACCTTATCCAGTTGGTTAATAACTCCCTCAACCTGCGGGAGATGGCGGATAAAGGGGCTCCCTCACCCGAATCGATTCTCTTCAATGAAATCGATAGTGATCGCGCGGAAATCAAACTGCTGTACGAACAATCTTATCTCGGTCTGTTGAAAATTTTGGAAACCCGGATTGCGGCTCTGGGCAGGCTCAGGCAGATTCCACGAATTGAAGATAAAGGGGCCATTTCGGACCGGGCGCGAGCGATTGTTGCGGCAATGGTGGGCGCCGTATCGATTGCACGCAGCATCCAGAGTGAGCAGGAGAGACTGCGGGTACTGACGGCTGCCCAAAATCAGATTCTGTCCTTGCTGGGCATTGAGGGACAGGCGTTACAGTTTCCTGTCCCGGAGTTGTAACCCTCCTAGGACGAACCTCGTTGACCATTCAGGCCGGCGGTGTAATCCAGTAAGAACCTCACAATCAAACCAATCCCGATGATGGTCAGAATAAAGTTGATGATGCCACCAATGAAGGGCAGGTTGACCGCGACAATGACCACCACAAGTCCAGACAATATCGTCAACAGCAGGCTGTCGTGACTACTGGTTGCACCGAGCAGTTGTTGGCCGATGACAGACGCGAGAACAATTTTCGCCGTGTAAACAAGCAGCAACCAGGAGAAAAACCCAAATATTGAGAGTGGCAGGCCAATCAGGGTGATCGCGAAAATCAATACGATGACTGGCAGGCTGACCAGCGTTACAAGTCCGATACCAGCAGTCTTTAAGCCGTCGATACCATCTTCAAGAGATTCATCGCGAAGTGCAGGGAACAGCCAGAGAAGTGCGACCCCGAAAATAAAGGCACTGACCAGCCTGGCTATCTGGCCCAGATAAAAGTCACCCGTGAAGTACCGGTTTTCAGGTTCCGATTTTGACGACGAGGGCAGAAATTCGATTTCTCCGCCAACGGTTGCTGTTGATGATTTTTGTAATTTATCCTCATCATTGGTGCGGAAACGAAGATTACCGGCGACAGTGGCATTACCGAGCAGATTTACCCGCCCTGAGAATGCCTCGAAGTCCTTACCCACAGTTCCGCTCAATTCAGCGGTTTCGCCGAATACGGTCAGGTCACCACGAACTTCGCCTGCCACGGAAACCATTTCGGTCGCAGCGGTCATATTTCTGCGAACAGAAGATTCCCGGTCGAAGCTGATATCACCAGCGGCGGCCCATAAGTCCCCCTTGATAACGATATCACTCAGTTCGACTGAGGATCCTGCTGTGATAACCGAACCGTTAACCTCGCCGTGAAGGGTGACCGTTTCTGCAAACGCAATCAGATTGCCACCGATCGAACCGTTGACAATGACCCGCTCACCCACGGCGATCAGATCACCGGTAACCGTACCCTCAACAATGACGGTATCCGCGGCGATGACGAGGGTGTCATCGATTGTTTCTGATGCGGCAACCGTCACGCTGTTTTCGTCATGCCGATGCTCCAGCGCCAGAGCCGGTGACGGAGTGAACAGGCCCCCGGACACTGCCACGACGAAACAAAAAGCCAGAGTGGATCGAGGTTTTCTGAAAAGATGAACAAGCCAGATCAAAGACATGGCAACCAGGCATAAAACAACAAAACCGAGATAGTTTTCGATCATGGTGGCTCCTTCTTGAGATAAATAGAGTGCGGCACTGACAAGCAGTCCGTACACATCGGGTATGGGAAATGCGAACCGGGAGAATGTGTTGACGATCAATTCGCCGAACAGCGTTTTCCACAGGAATTGTGCCAGCCAGATAACCAGGCCGGTGAGGACATTGGCGATGGCAAAATCGCGCATACTGAGGCGTTTCGTAAATTTAGGCGCGGGGGGGATCGAGGCAGTCGCCGCGTCATCAGTATTCAAGGCAATGACAATGTGTTGCTTCTCCGCGATCCAGTCATCCCTGCTAGCCTGGCACTGGACACAGGACTCCAGATGCTGCGAGACGAAATTGAGTTCCCTGTCGCCCAGGGCTTTATCGGCGTAGAGGGAGAATTGCAGATCGGTTAGATGTGTCATGATTGAGCCCTCTTGAGCCCTGAATCCTCAAGGTAGGCGCGGAGCTGTTGTTTTGCGCGAACCAGTAATACACCCACATGGGTTCGGCTGATTGATAGATCGGTACTTATCTGTTCGTAGGTGGCTTCATTGAAATACGCCAGGACCAGAGGAACCCGGTACTTGTCAGGCAGTTTCGTGATCGCCTCCGTTAATGCATTGGCACTTTCAGCATCAATCAGTGCGGTTAGCGAGTGAATTCCGGGAGACTCCAGCAGTTCGAGTTCAATTTCCTCGTCGCCGAAAAGTTTCTGGCCGCGACTGCGCTTGCGCAACAAATCAACGCAGTGGTTGTTCGTGATCGTTGCTATCCACTGCCAGAAGGGCTGCTGGCTGTCATAACGCTTGAAGTTTCTATAGGCGCGCATAAACACTTCCTGGGTTGCATCTTCTGCCTGGGGAGTCGAATTCAGTAATCGTCGAGCCAATCCGAAGACGCGAACGTAGTACTCCTTATAGAGAATCTCAAAGGCTAGGCTCACCGTCATTTACGGGTTTCCTGTTGGCTTAATCAGTTATACGCCTGGGATCCGGCATTATTACAAACAAATTTATCGCACCAGGATCATTTGCGCCCTGGCGCTATCAATCATGTGGGAACCAGCTGTCTGCGGGTTACAAAGCACCCATTCAATCAGGCGTTGCCGGCTGTGTTGTCGAGCAGGCCCGGATGGCCGCGATTATTCCGTATAAAGTTTTTTTGCAGCGCCTTCGTGAAAACCCGCGTTTGCCGGTTGTGCTGGCGCGTTCTCGGTAAAATTATAGTCAGCGGCAAACACACCCGCATCACCACCCGGTGCCCACCAGACCCAGATTGCCTGAACCGGATCACTGCTGCGGTTCACCATCGCGTGTTCTGTGTTTGGCCGTGTATAAATGATGGTGCCAGGTCCGACCTCGCGTTCCTCGTCGCCGACGGTCCACAACGCCTTGCCGGAAAGAATGTAATAAATTTCCGGTGCTTCATGAGAGTGTCGATGATAAATGCCGTGGGGTGCAAGGTTCCAGAGTCCAAACTGGACATCAGATTGTGGTATCTGCCCACCTTCCAGTCCGCCCACCAGGGTTTTCCAGCGGGCGATATCGAATTCGTTAGACTTCCAGGGCACTGACGATTCATCGAGAAAGGCAGCACCGACCTCGGGATCCGCGCATAGTGAGGCTGGTGTCAGGCAGAGCAAAATGAACGTGAGCTTCGCGTTGAGTCGACATCGGATCGCTTGCCAGAGTGTGTTCATACGTGTTTTTCGCCGATGGTGCTGAACACCCAAACGCCCGCAGTTTGCCGGTTGAGTGAATCGCTTTGCTGCCGTTTGGCACGGGTCGCGTTCAGATGCGGGATGATCGTTTTGGGATCGTCAGTGTCCACTTCGTACAGTGCCAGATACGGAAGTGGGCATGCAGCACCTGTCTCGTCGGTTAAAAGAAAGCGTTGCGCGGATTTCCAGCCGGTGGATTCAAGCACTTCATCCAGGTGGGTGTTTTCATAGTAATCGTTAAAGGTTTTTTGCTGACCTTCGGTGGGTTCCGTCAATACAACGACAAGGTGTTTCATATTTTGCTTCCCGTTAGATTCTTTTCGAATGTAGCATGCTATTGATGTTGTCGCGACTCAACCGACTAGTTGCTCGGGCCGGGTGATTGTCAGCCTGTTGTTATGATGGCAGATTGAATCAGTGCATCACATTTTGGATCGTCATAGCCAAGCTGCTTGAGAATTTCCCTGCTGTGTTGGCCGAGGCGAGGTGCGGGACCGTTGATTTCACTTTCCGACTCGCTGAATCGGGCGGCAGGGACAGCCTGGCGAACTTCACCGAAACCTTCGTGAAACTCAACCTGAATCGAGTGGTTGGATTTAATCTGTTCGTGGTCAAGCAGTTCCATTCGCGTCAGCAAGGGTGCACTGGGTACATCGTTATCATCAAGGCGTTTAAGAATTTCACGCATTGGCCAACCGGCGATTTCTTCAGCGACGATCTGCTTGCGCAAATCCGAATTCCTCCCACGTGCCTGGGGTGTAGCGAAGCGGTCATCGGTGATCAGATCGACTCGATTGAGCGCCGTGCACATGCCAAGCCACTCCTTGCTGGAGACTGCACCAGCGGTAATGTATCCATCCCTGGCTGCAAAGATCAGGTCCATCGTTCCCTGCCCTTTTGTGACGTCGTACTCGTGTTCGACGTAGGTTAGTCCGCCCATACCTTCCGGCCAGAAAAACGCCAGCATGGTTTCCAGCATGGACAATTTAATGTGCTGGCCCTCGCCGGTGCGCTCGCGGTAATAAAGGGCGGATGAGATTGCCTGGGCTGCGGTCAGCGCGGTGACCTTGTCGGCAATTATGATCCTGAACATGGCAGGCTTGCCGGTTTCCCGATTTGCCTGAATGTCGGTCGCACCCGATAAGGCCTGGATGACCGGGTCGTAAACTCGCTGGTGCGCGTAGGGTCCGACTTCTCCGAATCCGCTGATGGAAACATAGATGATTGCCGGACTGATGGCGCGCACTGCTGATTCACCAAAGCCCATTCGGTCCATGGCGCCGGGACGAAAATTTTGGATCAGAATATCCGTGCCTTTTATCAGGTCAGTCAGGACTTCCTTGCCGTCGTTGGTTTTCAAGTCGATGACGATGGATTTTTTGCCACGATTGCAGGAATAAAACATCGCAGTCACGCCATTGTGAGGTGTACCCAGATGACGCATCTGCTCGCCTCCGGATGGTTCAACCTTGATGACCTCGGCACCCTGATCTGCGAGCATCATTGCGGCAACCGGGCCAGATACCATGGTCGTGAGGTCTAATACTTTTATACCGTGAAGTGGTCCCACTGTTCATACCTCCGGGGGTTTAAAGTTTATCGCCGCTGCCCGTAAATAAGCCGGGCGGGCCACGATGCGATCTTTGTATTCAACCAGTTGACCGGGCACTTCGACACTGTAGGCCAGTGCCCAGATAAGACAGGTTGTCAGGATGATGTCAGCAAGCCCGAATCCTTTCTCCAGGACAAACTCGCGCTGGTGCAAAAGGTCATTGACCACATTCAGGTGTCGGGTTGCATACTCGGCGGCGGATGCAACCGCGACTGGTGCCGAACCATAGATATGTTCGAGATCCCGGTGACGGCGCATGACATAAAGGCTGGTTTCATCAATTTCCCCGTAAATGTAACAACACCACTCATCTTCCTGCGCCCGCTCGACTGGCGTGATCGGCTGATAAACGGCTTCTCCTGGAAACTTATCGATGAGGTAACGACAAATGGCCAGACTCTCGGAAAGCCGAATGGATCCATCGACCAGCAATGGTATTTTCTGCTTCGGATTGAGTTGCTTATACTCCGGCGATTGGGTTTCGCCCGTTCGCGCACCGATTGGCCGCAGCACATACGGCACCCCCAGTTCTTCTGCGACCCAGATTGGACGTAGCGTTCGGGTTGTCCCGGCACCCCAGAGCTCGATTCGCTGATTTTGAGTCGTGATGTGATTCTCCACTTCGACATGCGGGAATGTGCAGAGTACCGCGCGATTGATCAAATATGAACCAGCCGACATATTCGCTTTTTGCGATCAGGCGGTTGGGCTTTGAGGTAACAAGCGGTTACGGGCCATGAGGAGCCTGGACGGCACGTCTATTACAGCCTGAAATGTTGATACATGTCAGTTCGTGGCGCGACTCATACCTGCTAGCCTGAGAATATCAGCCTTGCGTGAGTTCGCTATGGACAAACCGGAGTTTGCCGCCCTGGATGCGTTGATTACCGAGGTGCCCGCGGTGACCGACATCGTTGGCCACGGTTCTGACAGTTTTCGGTGTTGGTGGATTGAATTCAGACTCGACCAGCATCACGAAGCCGCCTGGAACGTCATTCAGGAGATCAGTCATATTCTGAATTACGCCTCTTACGATGAGCAACTGAAGACGACGTTTAAACCGGTATCGCCGCCACCTTATAAATCGGGTGGCCCCGAGCAGAGTCTCAGTTGGATAATCGAATCCCATGCCGAGGAAGTTTCCCCTGACACTTGCGCAACCTGGCTGAGGAACCGCCTGCCGGAACCGATTTCGGATTCCTCGGCGTGGATGCAGCAGTAGCGAGGATGACAGCCCGTCTCCAGCCCTTTTAATGTGGTCCTGAGTTATATAGACAGGTCGATCACAGCGCCAGGCTGGTATTGAAATTTCGTACGTAGTCAACGACGTCCAGCAAGCCGTCCTGATCGTTCGCGCCGCAGACCAGCATGGCGGCAGCCTTGAGTTCGTCTGCGCCATTTCCCATGGCGACTCCGTGCTTTACCGCCTGCACCATTGCAAGATCGTTGAGTTGATCGCCCACCGCACAAATGTTGGTATGATCGCAGGCGAACTGCTGTGCCAGTTGATCAAGCCCGTGCCATTTAGAGACATGGGACTGATTGATTTCACAATAGTAATAACCGGTGTCGAGATGCGGGACGAGTATTGTGTTAAACCGGTCGGGACATTGTTGCTGTAACTCTGCAACGAAAGCGGCCAGGGGCTCAAAGTCGTTAAAGATGCCAAGGACGAGCAGTTCATCAGCACACGTTGTGATATCCCCGATCTCGCACCAGGCCGCATTAGCGTCGTAGTAGCTTTGAGTCTGCCTATGCCAGTCGACCGCGTTGTCGATGACAAAATCAGCACCGCCTCGGTCATGGGAGTCACGCTGACCAGTTACCTGTAGACCGAGGTGTCTGGCCACATCCATAATGCAAGCGATTTCATTGCTGGGTATGGTAGATTCATGCAGCGTTTCCCCGGTGTGCATTTTAACGAGCGCACCACCGTTACAGACTGCACAGACTTCAAATCCAAGATTTTCGATAACGAAGCGGGTTGTACGATACCGCCTGCCGGTCGCGATGACGATCTCTACACCTTCATTGTGAATAGTCTCAAGTGCCGTTGCCGTTCGCGGCGAAACCTGATGATTCGCAAGCGCCAGCGTGCCATCCAGATCAAGTGCTATCATTTTTATAGGGGCGTGCTGCATTGGTATTACCGGCAGGGAAAAGTGATCAGGCATTTTGCATTTTATGAAGCTAAAATGCACCCAACCCGTTGAACCAGAATCACAAGGCGACGCTTGTAACCATGTCGAAAACGTTGTTTGAAGCCCGACAAACAGACAAGGATGCCCGGTTATATCTGGAATCCGTTGGCCAGATATTTGCAACTTTTGATGCGCTGACGCAGGATTCCGGTAATGTCTCCTACGGCGTACGAATTGATTCGGACCAATTCTTTGTCAAGACCACCGACCCGATGGCCAGCGTCTTCCTCAGCTACGAGGACCGCGTGAAACTGCTCCACAATGCCATCGATGTCGGGAGTCGATGTGCGCATCCGTCACTACCGGCACTGCGCAACGTGATCACCTCCGCCAGTGGACCTATGCTTGTCTATGACTGGGTTGAAGGTGAGCTGCTCGGTGGAAACCGACGCGAGGAGTCTGATTCTGCTCACAAGAGATTCAGGGCCTTGCCAGTAAGTGAGATTTTACGGGCGCTGGATTCAATTTATGAACTGCATTTTTCACTCGCAGCAAAAGATCTGGTAGCGGTTGATCTTTATGACGGTTGCCTGATTTACGAT
This sequence comes from Gammaproteobacteria bacterium, assembly GCA_021773555.1. GTDB lineage: Bacteria > Pseudomonadota > Gammaproteobacteria > Pseudomonadales > Azotimanducaceae. The sequence goes on along the minus strand of JAJFKA010000045.1, from coordinate 4,628 downwards.
TTTTCGAGGCGCGAGATTCATATGGTAGACCTTGACGGCTATCATCGCGGTCCGTTTGTAAATGTCATGGGACGGATGTTCGGGTCAACGCGTTTCATGGCTCCCGAGGAATTCAGACTGGGCGCGGTCATTGACCAGCGCACCACAGTTTATACGTTGGGCCGGATGGCCGCGGTTTTTTTATCCGACAATAGCCTCGACCGGGATCCATTCAGGGGTGACGACGAACATTTCGCCGTTGTTTGCCGGGCTTGCCATCTTCAACCGGATGAGCGATATCAGTCGATTGAAGCGTTTCATGCTGCATGGCAGGCGGCGAGGTCGAGAGGATAAGGCAATCCTGGAATCACCAGGACTGCCCCATAGGTTACCACCTTAGCCCTCGAGCAGCGCTTCGATTTCCTGTTGCATTTCGACACAGTCCCGTCGTACCTGCCGACGCTCACGGTGTCCCTGGAACGCTGCAAAGAGTTCCTGTGGGGTGATACCACCATCAGCATCTGAATCGATTCGGTTGAATTTGACGGTTGCCTTGTCAGTTTTGGCGACTATGAATTCGGGGAGGTCGATGAAGCCATCGCCGTTGGTATCAACCGTATCGAAGCGGGATGCCAGATCATCCGGTTCTGGCACGTCCTCACCGGTTTCCGCAGCAACGCAGGCACGCACCGCGTCGACATCAATATCACGCTCGGGTCGATCACCCCAGGCTGCCTGGGCTTCTTCAAAGGAGATCAACCCATCGTCATTAGTGTCGATGCGATCAAATTGCGTCGCGGCTTTTTCCACTGGTTTGGCAAGAAATTCATCCAGCGTGATGATGCGATTCTGATCGGTATCCAGCGCCTTAAAAAGCCGAATAACTTTCATCCTCGGACCGGCATTGTGGCCTGGGTGTTGACGGTCTGCATTTCCGCCCGGGCGATCAGCTGGTGCAGCGATGAGTGTAGTGGCGCTTGCAGCGAGGACGATAGCGATGGTGCGGATCAGCAGTTTCTGTTTCAACATGGCAATAGCTCCTTGGTAATGGGAACCCCGGTTGCATACCGTGGGCGTTACCAGGAAAACGGCTGGGCAGGTGATTGGTTGACGACAGGTCGTCGGGTGGTTTGCGCCTTCTGTTCCGGTTTTCGCCTGATGCCTCGGCGAATCACCGTCCACGTTTTGGTTGTGGTCGCTGCTGGCCTGGTCTCGCGCGGGGCCGGTTTTGCTGGGGGCGAAGATTGCGTTGTCGTTTCAGTCGCTCCAGCGCTTCAGTTTTTTGGCTTTTATCGAGATGCTGGAATCGTTCGCGCAGTTTCTTTTTTTCCTCCGGCGTGCGTTTGGCGAACTCCCGTTGTTTCTGGCGTAATCGTTGTTGCTGTTCTGGTGGCAGATTGCGGAATTCATCGAACCGCTGGATCAGGGCTCGCTTTCGTTCTGCGGGCAGAGCCTGCCATCGCGCAAACCTGCGCTGCATTTGCGCGCGGTTGCCTCGGTCCATCGTCGCCCAGCGGGTCGCACCACGAGCGAGTTGTTCGCGGCGATCTGCTGAGAATTCACTCCATTGGGCGCGGTAAGGTTTGAGGACTGATTGCTGTTCGCTGTCGAGATCGTTCCATTCGAGCGCGAGCGCAGGCAGACCGGTCGCGGCCAGGCTGAGGATCAGCAGCAGGCGGTAAACCTGGATGAGCATTGGCCGGTTAATCACGATAATCCACCCTGGCTTTCTCTGGTGGTGCCTGCATGTCTGTAGTTTGTTCCTGCGGCGTATCGTCGGACACTGCAATGTCATCCGGACCAACGAGTTCAGCACCGGCATCAACCATCATCCCGATGTACTCCAGCAGTTCGAGCGATGGCGCACCACTGGCAACTTTGTCGCTTTCTGCGGCGGCGACGTTACCAGCAACACTACCGGCAACTGTACCGATCGTGATCAACTTAAGAACTCGTCGCAGCAGCAATGGGTACATCCTCTTCAATCACCAGCCAGGCCATGAACTCCAGATCATCCAGCAATTCGATATTTTCTGCGGTCTCCTGCTGTATCGGATCCTCGAAAATTGAAGGTAGGGGCGGTGGCTGGACCTGATAAAAATAGACTGTCACCAATGCAAGGCATGCCGCGATTGCGCTACCTGCGAAGTAGCGCCCGGTAAGCCAGGAGATGCCGAATGGTCGGTGCTGCCGGAGCGCCTGGTTTCTGGCCTGATGCAGTCGTGAAAGGGTGGCCGCGTCGAGATCTCGTGCGTGCTCATCGAGAAGTCTGCGTGCCTTGTCGTGAAATTCCTCAGTCATCAGCTGCCCTCCTGATCTGGTGTTTCGGTGACAAAGCGCAGCAATGCCTCGGTGGCTCTCGACAGGTGGGTTTTTACGGAGCCTTGGGTACATTGCATGATTTTCGCGGTTTCAGCGACATTAAATCCCTGCCAGGTGCGTAACATAAAAGCCTGCTGCTGGCGCTCCGATACCTGTTGCAGGCCCGAAATGAGGCGTTCCAGCGTTAGTTCGCGGGCGAATTCTTCCGCAGGCCCGGAGTTGACCGCTTCGGCGGCCAGTTCCGTTTCCTGTTCATCTTCACTCAACCAGCGAAACAGCTTCCGGGTGCGCGTACCACGGCGATGAAAATCTGTGATCTTGGAGCGCAGTATGCTGTAGAACAGCGGTCGCCATTCGGATTCCGGTTTGTGCGCATATTTCTCAACCAGTTTGATCATGGTGTCCTGCACGATGTCCAGTGCGTCATCGGGATTACGCACCGCGATTTCGGCCATGCGAAAAGCGGACCGCTCAACTTCGGATAAAAACTGATTCAGACGGTCTCGCACCCGTTCTTGTTGTTCTTGTCGCACGCAACCCTCTCGCGTGTGCCACTCTGCGGAAGTATAGCCTGCCGCGAGCAGATCCAAGTAATCAGCATGAACCCCCGTCTCCACCCCCATACGCAACTCTATCCCCACTAAACGCCTGAACCCACCCTCCGTTGACACCCCGAGCTTCTTTTTTTTCGGGACACCCAGTTTTTTTCGGGACACCCAGGATTCTTTTTCGGGACACCCAGGATTCTGATTTGGTACATTAATCGGGACATTCCAATTTGTCAGGACATCCAGGCGTTACATTATTGGGAATTTGTCAGGACATCCAGGCGTTACATTATTGTGATGTAACCTGAACCAGGAGTAAGTAATGGCACTATCTCTCGACACCATCGCTAACCTTGCCGACATTATCGGCGCAGGGACTATTCTTACGGGACTGATTTTCGGACTTTTCCAGATACGCCAATATCGTGCCCAACAACGTGATGTCATTGCGATTAATCTGGCGCAAACCTTTTACAATCAAGACCTTGCCAGGTCAGTGGCGCTACTGCAGGAAGTACCAGACGGGATCAGCCTGATGGAACTGCGCTCCCTTGGACAACAGCATGTTGAAGCGGCAATCACGGTGGCCACCTCATTTGAAACGATGGGGCTATTGGTATTTAAAAGAATAGCGACACCAGATCTGGTGCTGGACCTGGCAGGTGGAATTGTTATCACCATGTCACGGAAACTCGCTCGATGGCAAATGGAAACCCGCGTAGAACAGGAACAGCCTTCGTGGGGTGAATGGTTTGAATGGCTGAGCATCATCGCGAATCGACAAAAACATCATGGTGAACCGGCACACATCCGATATCGAGACTGGCAGGCATGAACAGCCAGATGGGATTACCGGAGCTGCTGACATGATGTTCAAACATCGGTTTCATCCTCAAATTAAAGCGGGCCTGATTACCAGAACGTATCGACAGTGGAAAAAGCCCCAGGTAAAGGCCGGTGGTTTCTACAAGCTGGGTGGGGAAGGGTTCATTGAGGTGCATTCTATTACGCGGCAACAACGGTCTGACATCGTGGCGGATGATCTTGGAAGCACCGGTATCGAGCAGATTGCTGAGCTCGAGGCACTGCTCCCTGCAAGCGACGGACAGGCGCTCTATTGTGTTGATTTTTCGTATGCAGGTAAGCGTGAAGACCTTTTGCCTAATACAGAGGATCCGGAAAGCAACGATGAACTTGAATCCCTTGCACGGGCACTGGTGTTACGTGATCGCAATTCGAAAACAGGCCCATTTACGCATTCGACGCTGCTGGAAATCTATCGTAATCCGGGGACACCCTCGGCGACTCTCAGCAAGACGCTAAAGCGAGAACAGGCTGCCTTTAAGCAGGATGTCCGTAAACTTAAAAAACTGGGAATGACGATCAGTCTTGAATCTGGCTATCGGTTATCGAAACGAGGGGAAGCTTTTTTACGCTATAAGAGACTGATTTAACACAGCTATCTCCGATTAGTCGTTTCCGCTCGCAACGTCATACGGCCGAGTAGGTCCTGATCCAGCATTGACCGATTTGTCGGGCATAGTCCTTAATTGCGTCAACCGAACCGAGTGCCCGTTGCCAGCGACCCGGCTTTGGCATGAACTGACCCAGCCACAGATCCGGTGGCGGAACTCCCTCGAACCGCGTTGGTCTCGTGGATTGCTGGGCGACCAGCGTCCAGTTGACCAATTCGACGTACCGTCTAAGAGAGATTGTGAATGGTAATTCACCCATGGATTGGTTGATCGGTTTCAGGACAGCGTCATGATTCGAAGTCTG
>JAJFKA010000044.1 GCA_021773555.1 Gammaproteobacteria bacterium | reverse complement strand
TCCTGGAAATGTCGGCCGCCCTGCAGGCACTGGCCCACCAGACCAGTGATCATATGGAAGCAGTGAACGCGATTCTTGAAAAACGACCGCCACAATTCACGGGTGAATAAGCCTGCTTTACGGTTTGCCTAACCGCCGGACCCAGCAATCTGTTGCATGAAACTGGCGAGTTTTGCTTCATCAAGATCGTCGTTGGTTCTGATACCGGAACACAGATCAAGCCCGAATGGCCGCACCGCGGAGATTGCGTCCTGAACATTCATCGGCTGCAATCCACCGGCGAGAAAAACAGGTTTGTCTACCCGGCGGACGATCTCAGCGCTTATTTCCCAGTCATGGGTTCGCCCGGTGCCACCGAGTTCAATCTGGGCTGAGTTGGTTCTGCCGCTGTCGAGCAACAAGGCATGTACAAAGGGTTCATAAACTAGCGCCATCTCGATGGCCTCGACGCCCTCAATATGGATAACCTGAACTCGCCTGGTTGACGGGAGTCTTGAGATAATGGTTTCGTATTCTCCCGGGTCGATGTGATCAACAATCTGCACGGTGGAAGTTTTGCAATAGTCCACATGGTCTGCGATGTCCCGGCCGGTTAGTCTTGAGGTGAGCAGAAAGGTTGCAATCGGCGGTGGTGTGCAGGCCGCGATTGCTCTGGCGAGGTCGTCACTGATAATGCCGGGTCCTGAAGGCATCTCGGTCACCAGACCGAGTGCATCGGCTCCATATCGGATGGCGAGCGCAGCTTCTGCAACGCTGTTGATACAGCATACCTTGGTTCTTATTCTGCCCATCATTCCTGCCAGGAAATCAGTTATCTAACAAATCATATTTTTTTAAATAACCACGCAGTTGATGATAGGTCACGCCCAGGGCATCCGCAGTTTTCTTCTGGTTGAACTGGGATGCAGCCAGCGCATTTTTAATCAATCCCACCTCGTAGTCCTGAACGGACTGGCGAAAATCGATTGGAAACTCGTGCAGGGAAGGCACAGGCGCGACAATCTTGGTCACCCCTGGCTCGTCTGTCTCCGCATCATCCGGGTAGGTAACGACTTCACTCGGTTGCATCGGCCGAAATGCGGATTTAAAAGGATCAATTGTGATGATATCAACCGGTGCGTCGACATCCTGGGTGCGATAAACACTGCGTTCCACCACGTTCTTCAGTTCGCGAATATTGCCTGGCCAGTGATAACTTCGCAGTACTTTTCGAGCAGAATCAGAGAACCCGGGAAAATATTCCCGATCGAGGTCCGATGCCATGGTGACGGCAAACTGCTCTGCCAGGATCATAATATCTTCGGGTCGAGAGCGCAGAGGCGGTAGTGTAATGACATCAAATGCCAGTCGGTCCAGCAGGTCTTCGCGAAACCTGCCTTTTTTTGCCAATGACGGCAGGTCATCGTTGGTGGCTGCGATGAGCCTGACGTCAGTCGTTAGTGTTTTGCTGCCCCCAACCCGTTCGTACTCTCCGTACTCAATAATGCGCAATAACTTTTCCTGCACCAGCGGTGAGGTCGTGGCGAGTTCGTCGAGAAACAATGAACCTTTATCGGCGCGCTCGAATCGTCCCCGATGCATTTTTGATGCACCCGTGAATGCCCCGGCTTCATGGCCGAACAATTCCGTTTCCAGCAGCGATTCACTGATCGCCGCACAGTTCATCTTGATGAATTCCTGATCCCAGCGACCGGAGAGATAATGCAGCCTCGCGGCAATCAATTCTTTGCCGGTGCCACGTTCACCGACAATCAGCACCGGTTTGCTGAGCGGCGCCACCTGGGAAACCAGGTCGAGGATCTCGAGGAAAGCAGGGGATTCCCCCAGTAAGCGGTCTGTGTGTTGTCCGGGTGCCACGGTTACTCCAGTTGAACGAATCGCGAGGTAAAACCCAGCTAATAGTTGGTTTAATTCGCTATCACAGTGGTCATATTTGCTAATGACGCATCATATAGGAAAAATACGAATTCGAAAAACCCTTTAATATCAGTCGATTAAAGGGGAATACCGAATTGGCATGGAACGTGAATAGTTATCAGCCAGTAACCGGTAACAGACCGGAATGATTAACCATTAGCGAGGCATAGGAAGATGGGTATTTTTTCCAGATTTACAGACATTATCAATGCGAACATCAATTCCATCCTGGACAAAGCCGAGGATCCGGAGAAGATGGTGCGACTGATCATCCAGGAGATGGAAGAAACCCTGGTTGAAGTCCGCACCCAGTCAGCGAAGCTGATTGCCGATAAGAAGGAACTTGGGCGCAAGACCCAGCGTCTGGCACGAGAGGCCGAGGACTGGGAGCGCAAGGCCGAGATTGCTCTCAGCAAGGAACGTGAGGACCTGGCGCGGGCTGCGCTGAAAGAGAAAGGTGAGGCGGATGCCGCGGTCGCCAATATTCAAACCGATCTCGAAATGGTTGATGTTAACCTCGAGAAGCTCTCCGGTGACATTGGACTGCTCCAACAGAAACTGAGCGATGCCAAAGCACGTCAAAAGGCGCTGATTCTGCGAGGTAAAACGGCACGATCAAGAATGGGTGTGAAACGGCAGCTGCATGACGTGGATATCGAAGATGCGATGAGCAAATTTGATCGCTACGAGCGAAAAATTGACGATCTGGAAGGCGAGGTAGAAGCCTATGATCTTGGTCAGCGTAATCTCGCAGATGAAATTGCGGAACTCGAATCCGACGAGAAGGTGGACGAGGAACTTGCCAAACTGAAGGAACGGCTCGGTAAAATCAGCAGCGATCAATCCTGACCGCCGGGGAGTAGAAAATGGATGGTTTTGTCGTGGCAATCTTTGTACCCGTCGTTGTATTTCTGGTGGTCGTCGCACCGATCTGGATCGTCTTCCACTACCGGTCGAAAGCCAGTAGCGTCGGAGGTCTTTCAGCCAATGAACGCGCGGACCTCGATGAAATGATCGAGACCGCGAACAAAATGGCGGCCAGGATAGAAACGCTTGAGTCGATTCTGGATGTTGAAAGTCCAGGCTGGCGCGAAAAGCAGGCGCACGGGTAAATTCCACAATGTCTGATGACATGAACAAACAATATCACCAAACACAGAGGGTGAATCGTGAGCAGGTCTGACAAAGAGAGACGCGAAGCAGAACGCGCTGCCAGAAGAGCAGAGCGTCTGGCGCAACGAGCGGAACAACGGGCGCGCCGGAAGGAAGAGCAGGCTCGCCATGCAGTAGATCGTGCTGAACGTCTGGCGCAGCGAGCGGCTCGTCGACCGAGTCGAGAGAAGGATCTCGAACGTTCCATCGAAGACCTTGTGGACAAAGTAGCCGACAAGTGGACCCGCAAGGCGGAGCGTTGGATTGATGAGCAGGGTACCAAAATGTTTGATGATGCGAATTACGGTGACGATGATCTGGACGATGCCAGAGTGATCGCCGAGGAGGCCAGGGAAGAAGCCCGGGCCGCCCGACGTGAAGCCCAGGAAGCGACTGAGCTCGCACGCGGCGAAACCGGAAGTCGTGCTCGAGCACAGGGCAAACCGCGTCGACCCGGACGTCGTCCATCCCGCAAACGGGAGTCGCATCGTGATTGGAGTTACAGTGCGTGGTACGGCGGACACCGGAGCAAACGACGCAGTCGTCGCCGTGGCGGTAATCTGTATCGTGACAAGGATCGTAAGAAGATTTGCGGCGTTTGTGCTGGTACCGCAGATTATTTTGGGATGGATACCTGGAAGATCCGGCTGCTGGCAGTGATGGGGCTAATCTTTATCCCGTCGGTGGCGGTTCCGGTCTACTTCATCACTTACTGCCTGATGGACGACAAACCTTATTACCGGCAGGTGACTGATCGGTTTGATGATATCGAGGCAGAATATGAAGAGGAGCCACGGACAATGAGGCAATCAGGGAAGGCCGAACGCGGGGGCAGACCCGGGTTAAATAACCAGGAAGCGATGCGCACCGCTAAGGATAAGTTTAGTGATATTGAAGAGCGCCTGCGCTCAATGGAAACCCATGTGACCTCATCAACTTTTGAGCTACAGCGCGAACTCAACAAAATATCCGCCGAAGACGGACAGGCAGGTTAATTATGTCTGTGGCAATCCGAGAGGTTTCAGGTTTTGACCAGGTCCGTTTTCGCGGTCCCGGGACGCTGAAGATCACCCAGGGTGATGAGGAGTCTCTGACAATCCATGCACCAGCTTACGTGATGGAGCATATTGAAGCGGAGGCGCATGAGGGTATGCTCAGGTTGGGTTACATTGCACCGCGAGTAGTCTCCCTGCGCATTCAGCACGAAGTTATTTCTTATGATCTGCGCGTCAAAGAGCTCAAGGCCATAGCGGTTACCGGTTCAGGCAAAGTACATGTGCCGGACCTTGATAACGATAATATTAAGGTGCAGGTCACCGGATCGGGTAAACTCTTACTAGACAATCTTACAGCCGACCGATTCGACGTTTTAATAAGCGGCTCAGGGAAAATCATCGTAGCCGGTGATGTAGAAGCCCAGACGCTGACCATATCCGGGTCCGGGATGTACGAGGCAGAACGTTTGGTCAGTGATTTTGCGCAAGTGAAAATATCCGGGTCCGGTAATGCGAATGTTTCTGTTAGCGACGATCTTAATGTGGTGATCAGTGGCAGCGGCAGAGTCAGCTACGGTGGTTATCCGGACATATCAAAAATTATTTCTGGGGCGGGCAAGTTATTACGTCGGCGTCGGGAAAAGCTGAAAGTCAATCGAGGAGAAGAGCATGGCCACTAGTTTCTGGGTGATAATCGGTATGATCGCGGTCACGGCGATTATCAGTCGCAGCATTGTTTCAATCATTAAAGTCTCGAAGTCTGGTGGCGGTAAGGGCGAGAGCCAAAAACTGGATGACCTTGAGTCAGATCTGGCCACGCTGGAACAGGACCTGGAGGATGCCCGAAGTCGTATTGAGGTGCTGGAGAAAATTGTCACCGATGACAAATACAATCTGGGTAAACAAATAGATGACCTCGCGAACTGAGCTATTGGCTTTGAGAATCAGTAGTCGACATTTTCCATGTCGACATCCGGGGGTATATCGTCTTCGGTCCTGCTGTTAAATGTGAATGCGATCTCTGCGCGAAGGTTCATGCCCCCTGAGGAAACCTGTCGGTTATAGTGGTTAACGCTATAGGATGCGATCAACTGCTCCCAGAAAGGTAACGCGCCTTTATTGCTCTCAAGAACACGTACCTGCCATCGACCGGGAAACAAATCCCAGATCAGAATCGCGGCTGCACTTCCGACCTTGTGACGACGGTAGCCACGCAATACAAAGAACTCGGCAACGTCCATCTGCCCTGCACCATCCAACGGATCAGCTTCGAACCGAATCAGAATGAAACCGGCAAGGTTATTGTCCGCATAAATGAGGAAAGGATAGCGGTCCGGGTCCTGCCAGTAATGGTCCAGGTAGGGGTACTCGAATTTTCCGGTTTCAGCGATGGCAACGTCGTCAAATTCCGAGAAGTCGTGCATATAAAGTGGCAGCAGGTTAGCGAGGATTCCCGCCTCACTTTTCTTTGCTGATCTGATCGTTACTTCCATATCATCAATCGCTTCGATTTTGGATCGCGTCAAAGAAGCGATCCGGATAGTCTGTAAAGACGCCGTCGACACCGATTTGCTGCATCTTTAGCATCTCCGCGGGCTCGTTCACCGTGTAAACGAATACCTTGAGATCCCGGTCATGTGCTGCTCCCACGAGTTGCTCGTTCACCAGCCTGGTGGAGACGTTAATCGACCAGGCGGCGAGCTTCGCGGTTCTCTCGAAATAGTCCGTCCTGGCCTTACCGAACAGTGCACCCCGTCGGTATTGCAAGTCGGCCAGGGCAAGCTCGGCGTGATAGAAGGACGAGAGCAGGAAATCTTCCGCTTGCCAGCGCCCCTCACAGAGTCGGTTCAGGTATTCACACACCGGACCAGCGGTGCCGGGTCCCTTTAACTCAATGTTGATCACACAGCGTCGATCCACCAGCCGCACAACTTCATCCAGCGTCGGAATCTGCTGGCCACCCCCGGCATCCAGTTCTCTGAGATAGCCAACATCGTGTTCCATCACATCGCCAGATCCATTGGTAGTGCGCTCCAGGGTGTCATCATGAATCACCAACAGCTCGTCCTGCACCGCATAGACATCCAGTTCCAGCCAGGTGCAACCCAATTCAATGGCATAGGCAAAGCTGCCAAGCGTATTCTCGGGTTTGTGCCCGCAGGCACCACGATGACCGATACAGATAAATTCCGGCATAACTTAAGGATTTTCCCCGGGCGCAATGGTGAGATCAACGGAGGACTGTAAAGGCAGTTACCGGTCTTTGTCCATGATCATTTATCGCTGTTCCGCAAGCTTGCCTCGCTGGCCAGCGGCAGTTGATATACAATCAGGGACACGCAGACCCCGCTTTGTCGCTTGGATATAAATGTCATATCAGGTATTGGCCAGAAAATACCGCCCATCAAACTTTGAGGAGCTTGAGGGCCAGGAACACGTGCTGCGCGCACTGATCAACGCACTTGATCAGAACCGCCTTCACCATGCCTATCTGTTTACCGGTACGCGAGGTGTTGGCAAAACGACCATCGCCCGGATTCTCGCCAAGTGCCTTAATTGCGAAACCGGAGTGACTTCAAAACCCTGCGGTCAATGTGGCTCCTGCCGTGAGATCGCAGAAGGTCGGAGCGTCGATCTGATTGAAGTTGACGCTGCGTCACGCACAGGTGTCGACGATATGCGCGATTTACTCGACAACGTCCAATACATGCCCAGTGTCAGTCGATTCAAGGTGTATCTCATTGATGAGGTACATATGCTGACCAAAAACAGCTTCAACGCGATGTTAAAGACCCTGGAAGAACCGCCCGAGCACGTGAAGTTCCTGTTTGCGACGACGGATCCCAAAAAGCTTCCGGTCACTGTGTTGTCCCGGTGCCTGCAGTTCAACCTGAAGAACCTTTCCCCGGAACGCATCGTTAAATATTTGAAGGAAATATTACCCCGGGAATCCGTTTCGTTTGACGAGACGGCCCTGTGGCAACTCGGTCGCGCTGCTGACGGCAGCATGCGCGATGCCTTAAGCCTCACCGATCAGGCCATTGCCTTTGGAGACAGCGTGCTTAGCGAGGAGGCAGTGAAGCTCATGCTGGGCAGTATTGACCAGCGTGAAGTCTATGAGCTGCTGGATGGTCTGATAAAGCATGATGGTGAACAGCTGCTCGACAAGGTCCGGCAGCTGGCTGAGTTTGCACCCGATTTCCCCGGATTGCTCGATGAACTGCTAAGCGTTCTACATCGGATAGCCGTGGCGCAGGCAATCCCCGAAGGCATTGACAACGCCCACGGTGACCGGGAAATGGTCCTGGCACTGGCGGAAACGATTTCTCGCGAGGATGTTCAACTCTATTACCAGATTGGACTCATCGGAAAGCGTGATCTTCCCCTGGCACCTGATCCGCGCAGTGGTTTTGAGATGATCCTGTTGAGGATGATGTCTTTCACACCCGAGGAAATATCGGATGATCCGGGCGCTGGCAGGAAAAGTCCCGTCTCGGAATTACTCATCAGGATCAATTCGTCCGAATCCGCGCCGGATGCAGTAAAACCATCACCCGTCGCAGAACACAGCGCCGCGAGCGGTTCTGAGAAAACAACCGCGAGCGGTTCTGAGAAAACAACCGCAAGCGGTTCAAAGAAAACAAGCACGAGCGGTTCACAAAAATCAAACATCAGCGAGAAGTCCGGCACAGTCGTTGCTGGACCGGCAGTCAAAGCTACTGGGGATGATGTCATTTTTGCCGAGTTGACGAGCAGCCAGACCGATGACCCTGCAAACGTCAAATCCGCACCGGTATCCTCCATCAGCAAAGTATCGAAGCGTCCCGGACCGCGCGCCGCGTTGGCGGTGATTAGTGGCGATTCGAACGCCAGCAGCGCAGCAACTGAACCTGTCGATGTACAACCGGACACAACACCGCCTGCGCTGGTTGCGCACAGCGACGTTCGAGCGGCTGAAGCTTCGATTGTGATCACTGACTGGCGTGCATTGTTGCAGTCGCTCAAACTCAGTGGCGTAACCCAGACGCTGGCCGCGAACTGCACCCTTAAGCAGATTGACGGAGATTGTTGCCAGCTCGTGCTGAATGAACATCACGCGAGTCTGTGGAACAAAAGGCACGAGGCGCGGATATCCAAGGCGCTGACCAGGCATTTTAAAACGCCCCTGGGGGTTGCCATTGAGGTGGGCCTGACTGAGGACGAGACACCAGCACAGGCAGACCGGCGCCTTCAGGATGAGCGTCAGGCGCAGGCGGTGATTGCCATAGAGAATGACGAGACGATCAACACGATCGCTAAATATTTTGATGGCACAGTGAATGCACTGAGCATCAGACCTAATCCCCGGCCCGAGATAATCAGGGACGAGGGAGCAAGGCAAACACAGGCGAAAGTACAGAAATGACTTGCGCCAATACCGGAAATCAAGGGAGTCCTGCAGTGACCTTACGAGGAGAATATCGATGACCATGAAAGGTGGCATTGGTGATCTGATGAAACAGGCCCAGCAGATGCAGGAGAAAGTTCAGAAACTGCAGGAGGAGGTTGCCAACGTCGAGGTAACCGGTGAATCCGGTGCCGGGCTCATCAAGGTGACCATGACCGGGCGTCATGATGTGCGGCGGATTGATATCGACACGAGCCTGATGTCAGAAGACAAAGGGATCCTGGAAGATCTGATCGCCGCTGCGGTTAACGACGCTGTGCGCAAAGTGGAGAAAAACCAGAAGGACAAAATGTCAGAACTGACCGCGGGTATCCCGTTACCTCCTGGCTTCAAGTTTCCTTTTACCTAGCCCGTTAAGATACACAGCCGATAACCGATGGCAGAGACCTGGTGAGCGATTCATCCCTGATTACCCAATTAACTGACGCTTTTCGTTGCCTGCCTGGCGTGGGTCCGAAAACCGCACAGCGTATGGTGTTGCATTTACTGGAACGAGACCGCGACGGTGGTCGGCGGCTGGCCAGCAAACTCGCACTGGCCATGGAAGCCGTGGGCAACTGCGAATCCTGCCGCAATCTTACGGAAGCGACCGTGTGTGAAATCTGTTGCGACCCCAGACGTGAAGCGCGAACGCTTTGTGTAGTGGAAACACCGGCGGATGTACTGGCGATTGAACATTCCGGGAGTTATCGAGGTTATTACTTCGTGTTGATGGGCTGCCTGTCTCCCATTGATGGAATTGGACCTGCAGAAATTGGAATTGATGCGCTGCTCAAACGCTGCCAGAAATCCATTGAAGAGGTCATTCTGGCAGTAGGCTCGACAATTGAGGGCGAGGCAACCGCCCATTACATCTCCGAGGTTGTCAAACCACTCGGTGTTCAGGTTTCACGAATTGCCCACGGCATACCACTTGGTGGTGAGCTTGAGTTCGTCGACGGTGGAACTTTGTCTCACGCCCTGCAGGGGAGAAAAATACTCTAATCATGCCAGCACCCGTCAGTTATATTAAAAATGAGATTCAATTACAGGACTGCGTCACTGCTTGCCTGGAAAAACCGGTCGTGTCCATTGATACCGAATTCGCCCGTTACAACACCTACTACCCGATTGTCGGGTTAATCCAGATCTATGATGGGGATATCTGTTATTTGATTGACCCTCTGGAGGTGACAGACCTGTCCGCATTGCAACCTCTATTGACCGACAGCGAGGTCACCAAGGTGTTCCACGCTTGCACAGAGGACATGGAGGTATTCCAGCAGTGCATCGGCGTGCTGCCGAATTCGGTGTTCGATTCGCAAATTGCCGCGGCGGCGCTGGGTGTCGGCTTTTCAATCAGCTACCAGAATCTGGTCGAGCACTATCTTGACCTCAAGGTTCCGAAAGAAGAGACCCGATCTGACTGGCTGCAGCGACCCTTGACCGAGGGTCAGCTAAAGTATGCCGCGCTGGATGTGATCTACCTGTTACAGGTATACGAGATGCAGCAGGAGCAGTTACTGCGCTCAGACCGATGGCAGTGGGTTGAACAGGAGTGCGCGTCCCTGTCCCTGGACCTGGCAACCATGATCGATCCCGATCTCGCTTATAAGAAAATCAAGGGATTGGCCAGATTAAACAGGAAACAGCTTTCAGTAATGCGCGCCTTGTGCTCCTGGCGAGAGAAGCAGGCGCGGGCGCTGGATGTGCCACGAAATCGGATTCTTGATCAGAAAGCACTCATGAGCATTGCCATAGAAAGCCTGGGTTCGATCTCGGAATTGCAGAGCGTCGCCGAAATGTCGCCGAGGCAGGTTCGCAAGTTTGGTGACGATATTATATTTCTTGCCATCGAAGCCCGACAACTACCGGAAGATCAATGCCCCGGTCTGGAAATGGCTGACAGCAAAATCGACAGCAAACAGTTAGGCAGATTGCGTGAAGTCGTCCGGGTTCGGGCCGAGGCGCTGTCCGTTGCCCCGGAACTACTGACAAAACGTCGTCATCTTGAGAAATTATTAAGATCTGAAGACGCCCAGGGAAGGTACACCCTGCCGGAGGAACTGACCGGTTGGCGCCGGGACGCGATTGGTGATGAGTTGATCCGGATGCTGCACGCTTGAAAATAACATCCGACTCAGAAGGTGGTGCAGACGGTGTCCGGAATGCCAGCATTCCGGTGCAGTGTGACGTTTACAAAAGCCCGCTCAAGGAACATCTGTATTTGTACGTGGATCGGGATCAGGGATTTGATCGAGTCCCCGAGGAACTGCTGCAACGATTCGGGGAGCCGCTGCTGTCGTTGTCGATTGAGTTAACCGCGACGCGACGCCTGGCCAGGGAAGACCCACGCCTGGTGCTTGCGAATCTTGCTGAACACGGCTATCACCTGCAGTTGCCACCGGCGTTGAAGAAATGAGTTTCTGGAAGGAAAAATCCCTTGAAGATATGTCGAAGTCGGAGTGGGAATCGCTTTGCGATGGTTGTGCCCGGTGTTGCCTGCACAAGCTGGAAGACGAGGACACGGGTGAAGTGCACTACACTTCCGTGGTTTGTCGGTACCTTGAAGAGGCGAAATGCCGGTGCACCAACTATCTCGATCGCCACGAGGCAGTACCCGACTGTGTGTGGCTTACGCCAGCGACCGTTGCGGAGTTTACCTGGCTGCCGAAGACCTGTGCTTACCGCCTGGTCTCAGAAGGACAGGATCTTAAGTGGTGGCACCCGCTGGTCTCGGGGAGCAGAAACACTGTCCATGAAGCGGGTATTTCGGTGCGGGGTAAATGTGTTTCAGAACTTGCCGTTCATCCGGACGATTTTGAAGAACAGATCATCCACTGGGTAGAGCAGTAGCAGCGAATATGACTGAATTGTCAGGACATTCAGAGTATCTGGTCGCGTGGATTGTTTATGGCGTGTCCGCAGGCCTGTGTCTGTTGGTCTGGTGGAAACTGACATCCCACATTGACCATCGCGGCTGGCGAGAGTTGCTGCGTGGCCTGGCGGTTGTGTTCCTCGGGACGCCCTGGGTGACGGCGCCAGGTTCAGCGCATTTCGCCCCGGCGTTTCTGGTGCTGGCTCTGGACTTGCTGCTTGAAGGTGTGGAGGGCGGCATGAAAGGCGGCATTGTCTTATTGGGCACAACCTTCGTAATGCTGTGTTTGCTCATGGTGCGACTCGTATGGATGAGAGGCAGATAGCCGAACAACACATCAAGGCGGCGTTGTCACACTGTTGGCTGCAGAAGCAATCGGATTGTGATTTGTCTGCCGGCTATCGGCCATTCAGCACCGTTATCTGCACCTATTCACAGGGCTTTTTCGCATACTTGCTATGTCAGGGCTGGCAAATTAAAGTACGTGATGCTGTACTCTCCAGCGATAGATTCCGATCTCGTCAACAGTTGTTAATAATGGTTACCACAATATGAAATTTTCCAGTACCACCACGTATATTGCTACAGATGAACTCCAAATGGCGGTGAATGCTGCCGTAACTCTCGAGCGACCCCTGCTGATCAAGGGTGAACCGGGAACCGGCAAAACGATGCTTGCGGAAGAGATCGCAGGTTCTCTCGGTCTTCGACTTATTCCCTGGCATATCAAATCCACCACCAAAGCCCAGCAAGGTTTATACGAATACGATGCGGTATCCAGGCTTCGGGATTCCCAGTTGGGTGATGAGCGTGTTCATGATATCAACAACTACATTGCCAAAGGCAAGTTGTGGGAAGCGTTTGAGGCAGATGAGAAGGTTGTATTGCTTATCGATGAGATTGACAAGGCGGATATCGAATTTCCCAATGACTTGTTGCTTGAACTCGACAAGATGGAATTTTTTGTCTATGAAACCGGCGAGAACGTCAAAGCCAAAATTCGTCCTATTGTTGTGATCACCAGCAACAATGAGAAAGAACTGCCCGATGCATTTTTACGTCGCTGCTTCTTCCATTACATCCAGTTTCCAGATCGCGAAACCATGCAGGAGATCGTTGATGTGCATCATCCTGATATCAAGAAAGATCTGGTCAAGGAAGCGATGGAGATATTCTTCGATGTGCGCAAGGTGCCAGGTCTGAAGAAGAAACCATCCACATCAGAGCTGATCGACTGGCTGAAGCTGTTGATGGCAGATGATATTCCAGACGAGATTCTCACTAACCGCGATACTTCCAAAGCCATTCCTCCATTGTATGGAGCGCTGGTTAAGAACGAACAGGATGTGCAGTTACTCGAAAGACTGGCATTTATGAATCGTCGCCAGGGAAGCGGTAGCGGAGGGTCGGCCTGATCTATGGAGCGGGTTAACCAGTTCTGTAGGCTCGACCACAAACCCTTCGGCCAGCAGGAGAAACGCTTATGTTGATCAACTTTTTCCTGGAATTGAAGAAGGCCAGGATCCCCGTCTCGATTACGGAATTACTGCATCTGCACGACGTCCTCAAGGCGCGGCTGGTGTATGCCGACATTGATGAGTTTTATTATCTGAGTCGGATGACCATGGTCAAGGACGAGCGTCACTACGATAAATTTGACCGGGCTTTCGGTGCTTATTTTAAGGGTCTTGAGGATTTAGCAGGCATGCTCGCCGCATTGATCCCGGATGAGTACTTGCGACGCGAGTTCGAGAAAACCCTGACGCCGGAAGAACTGGAGAAAATTAAATCCCTGGGCGGACTCGAAAAGCTGATCGAGGCATTCAAGCGTGAGGTCGAGGAGGCTGCGCGGGGAGAAGGCAAGGAGAAAGATAAGGAAGGCAAGGGTCGCAACGGCCGCGGCAAAGAGGGCGATGACCGCAAAGGTAAAAAACGTCGTGGCAAAAGAACCTGGGATAAACGCGACTACAAGGCTTACGATGACAATATCGAATTAGGCACACGGGGTTTGAAAATCTCTCTGCGACGCCTGCGAAAGCTCGCCAGGACGGGTGCCGAGGAAGAATTTGATATCGATACGACTATCGATAAGACCGCCAAGGCAGGCGGCCTGCTCGATATCATTATGCGTCCGGAGCGGCGCAACACGGTCAAGGTATTGCTGTTGCTGGATAATGGCGGCTCGATGGACGCGCACGTAAAAGTGTGTGAAGAGTTGTTTTCGGCCGCCAGGTCTGAATTCAAACACCTGGAAACCTATTACTTTCACAACTTTATCTATGATGGTCTGTGGAAAGAACACAACCGGCGTATGAGTGAACGACTTGATACGTTCGATATCCTGCACAAATACAGCCACGACTATAAAGTGATCTTTGTAGGTGATGCGACCATGGCACCTTATGAGATTACTCATTCCGGGGGCAGTGTTGAGCATTGGAATGAAGAAGCAGGTGCGATCTGGATACAAAGGATGATGGATACCTTTGATAAGGTCATCTGGATTAATCCAACGCCTCAGGACACCTGGGAGTACTCCACTTCCGTGGCATTGACCAAAAAACTGGTGGATGATCAGATGTATCCACTGACGATTCGCGGCATCGAAAATGGGATGAACTATCTTTCCAAGTAGCGCTGTCGTTCCGCCAGGCCTTAACTCGATTCAGCCATCATAAAACATGCTGTGGTGCAGCCCAACGAGGGTTCTGTGCCGCGCATCCTCAATTTCCAATGTACTACCATCCAGATGATTCACTTCCGCCGTTGGTTTGATTCGCTGCGCGATGTCCCGCCGTGCGTAGTGAGCCTGCAGGAAAAACCGACCGGAGTCATTGTCGCCTGCGGGCATCCGTCGATGCCACACATCTGAGACAAACAAGCCCACATCACCTGCCGCAGCGATGAGTGGCTCGACCCCTTTGCCTTCATATTCCAGATCATCGTCCAGATAACGATCAACCGGTGGAAACTGACCAGAGAGGTGGCTCCCCGGAATCACCCCCGTGGGTCCGTCATCGGCGCTGCAATCCTTGAGATAGAGATGGGCGCCGATCGCAAAAACCGGGTGGGGAATGTCTTTTGGCCAGCTCACACCCGCAGGCAAAGGTACATGCGGTCCTGCATCAATATGCCATGCCTGACCGCCGTGGGTACCCTGATGGTTTGCATCGTTTCGCCAGGCGGTGTTGGCGATCACATGGCAGTCCTGACCGAGTAGCGGCTCAATCACCGCCAGTATTTTTTGATGGGCAATGGCATTCAGGCAGACTTCGCTGCGATTGAACATCTCATAGCGGAACATGTTGTCCTCATCCGCCGGGCGAACCGAGGATCGACCATCTGCCGGATACTCATCAAAAACCCGATTGATATCTTCTGCCAGGGCGGCTACCTCGCCTGCGGAGAACACTCCCCGGATAAGGACATAGCCCTGCGCTTCCAGTTGTCTGCTCTCGGCCGGTGCCTCGGCAGCGTCGATGGCCTTCAGGTATCCGCGAACACGTTTTAACATCTCTCACCTGGCTCGGAGTTAACTTTCGACAACCATAAACGAGAGTGCGATACGAGTGCAATAAGCGCGCAACTTGCGGTAAATGTCGCTGACATCCGATGAATGACTGCGTGCCGGTCGTCAGACCGTGTTATCTGGAATATAATCGTCGCCGACGAAATTCCTCCCACATTAGTTCATTTTGGTGTTCATTCGTGACCAAGCCATCAGTAGCGGAGCTGAAAGCCGCGATCGAGTTCTGCATGATCAGAGATCGATTTGAGTTCGGTCGTGAACTGCACGGCAAGAATTCCCGTGCCAAACTCGAAGCGAAGATAACGCGGTCCCGCGATCTTGCCGAGCGGCGAAGTGCGTCGCGACCGACCGTCACGTTTCCCGCTGAACTACCGATTACTGCCGGAATCGAAGGGATACGCGATGCCCTTGCCTCGCACCAGGTGCTGATCGTTGCCGGTGAAACCGGGTCAGGAAAAACCACACAACTACCGAAAATCTGCCTGGGGATGGGCCGTGGTGTCTATGGACAGATTGGCCATACGCAACCCCGCCGGGTGGCCGCGCGCACGGTGGCCGCCAGAATCGCAGAGGAATTGAAGGTCGCAATGGGTGAACAGGTTGGCTATCAGATTCGTTTTAATGATCAATCCAGCCCGCTGACCCACCTGAAGGTGATGACCGACGGAATCTTGCTGGCGGAAACGCAAACTGACCAATACCTCGAAGCCTACGACACAATAATCATTGATGAAGCCCACGAACGCAGCCTGAACATTGATTTTCTGCTTGGCTATCTGAAACGTATTTTACCAAAACGTCCCGATCTGAAAGTGATTATCACTTCAGCGACTATCGATGTGCAGCGGTTCTCGCGGCATTTTTCCGACGCGCCCATTGTGGAAGTTTCGGGCAGAACCTATCCGGTCGAGGTGAATTACCGACCCATACTTGAGTCCACGCGATCTGGTGACAGCGATGAGCTGATGTATAACGCCATTCTCGATAGCCTTCGGGAAATTCTGCAACTGGAGCGTAGCCAGCGAGTCACTGGAGATGTACTGGTTTTCCTGGCGGGGGAACGGGAAATTCGCGAGGTCGCACAATTGATCCGCCGTTCTGAACTGCGCGGTTTTGAGGTATTGCCGCTGTATTCAAGATTGAGCGTGGCCGAACAGAACCGCGTGTTCCAGTCCCGGGGCCGCAGTGCCTTGCGGCGTGTGGTGCTGGCCACCAATGTGGCTGAGACGTCATTGACGGTACCCGGCATACGTTATGTTATTGATCCTGGCTATGCGCGTATCTCGCGATACAGCTACCGCTCCAAAGTGCAGCAACTGCCCATCGAACCCATATCACGGGCGAGCGCCGATCAGCGCAAGGGGCGTTGCGGGCGAATCAGTGACGGGATTTGTTTCCGGCTCTATGCCGAGGAGGATTTCCTGTCCCGACCGGAGTTCACTCAGCCTGAGATTCTGCGCACCAACCTGGCCTCGGTTATTCTCCAGATGTTGCAGCTGCGCCTCGGCGACATGTCCAAATTTCCGTTTGTCGAGCGGCCGGATCAACGCCAGATTAATGATGGCTTTCATCTGCTGGGGGAAATACTTGCGGTCGATAAGCAGCGCAAAATTACTCGCCTGGGCAAAGACATCACCCGTTTTCCAGTAGATCTGAAGCTGGCGAGAATGATCCTCGAAGCAGGTCGAATAGGTTGCCTTCGAGAAGTGCTGATTATCACCAGCGCCTTGTCTGTTCAGGACCCGCGCGAGCGACTCCATGAGCATCAGCAGGCTGCCGATCAGGCGCACCAGGCGTATTGGCATGAACAATCAGACTTCATGGCGTTTGTTAATCTGTGGAACAGTTATGAGCAACAACGGCAGGCGCTGACCCAGGGTAAGTTGCGTGCCTACTGTCGCAGCAAATATCTCTCCTTTATGCGCATGCGAGAGTGGCGCGATGTGCATCGGCAACTACATTTGTTATGCGCTGAGTTGAAGTTGAAACTGAACCGGGAGCCGGCAGACTACGCCAGCATACATCGCGCACTGCTCAGCGGCCTGCTGGGTAATCTTGGTGAGAAAGCCCAGGAAAATGAGTATCTCGGGGCGCGCAACCGGAAGCACTTTATCTTTCCGGGATCGTCACAATTCAAGCGTAAACCTCGATGGATTGCGTCTTCTGAGCTTGTTGAGACAACCCGTCTGTATGCACGCAATGTCGCGCAGATCGATCCTAAATGGATCGAACCACTGGCAACTCACCTGGTAAAACGAAATTTCTACGAACCACATTTTGATGCGAGAAAAGGGCAGGTGTTCGTCTATGAAGAGGTAACGCTGTATGGCCTGGTGATCGTGAAAAAGCGCCGCGTGGATTTTGGTAGCGTCAATCCGGTGCAGGCGCGGGAAATATTTATTCAGGAGGCGCTGGTTTCCCAGGAACTCAACAGCAAAGCCGGTTTCTACCGGCACAACAATCTGCTGATTAATGAAGTTGAGACGCTCGAGTCAAAATCCCGCAAGCGGGATATCCTGGTTGATCTGCGCGCGTTGTACGAATTCTATGATGCCAGACTGCCGGTAAATGTAGTGAGCGTAATTGAGTTATCTGCGTTTCGAAAGGAGGCGGAAGCGAGGTCTCCGAAGGTTTTGTACCTTCAAAAAGATATGCTGATGAAACAGCAGGTGCAGTTGTCCGAAGATCTTTACCCGGAGAGCATTAAGGTTGCCGGTGCGAATCTGAAACTTGAGTACCACTTCGACCCACAGCATGAAGATGACGGGGTCAGTGTCAATGTCCCTGTGGCGATATTGCGTCAGGTATCAAGGGCACAACTGGACTGGATCATTCCCGGATTGTTAAAGGAAAAATGCCTGGCATTGATCAAATCGCTGCCAAAATCGATTCGCAAGAACTTTGTGCCAGCACCGGAATATGCCGACAAGGTAACTGAGGGGCTTGAATACGACGGTCGTGATCTTATCAGCGTCGTTAGCGAACGACTTTTTCGGCTCAAAGGCGTTCGCATACCGAAAGAGGCGTTTAACCTCGATGCAATCGACAAGCATTTGCAGATGAATATTCGGGTTATTGATGAAAACGGCAGGATACTGGGTGCCAGCCGGAATGTTGAGGATCTGGTAGCGCAGTTTGCAGGTGACGTAAGCCGGGAATTTTCCAGACTCGGCCAGCATGCCATCGAGACCTCAGGACTGCATGACTGGACGTTTGGCGAGTTGCCAACCCAGGTAGATATTGCCCAGGGTGATATCAAGATCAAAGGATACCCCGCGCTGGTAGACAAGGGTGAAAGTGTTGCTCTGGAAGTCGTGGATAACCTGGTCACTGCAGATCGACTGTATCAGTATGGCTTGCTGCGTCTGGTGATGTTGAAACTGAATGAGCAACGCAAGTATGTTGAGAAAAACATTCCCGGATTCGAAAAATTTGCGCTGTTCTATGCGACTCGTGGGTCACGTGCTGACCTGCTGGATCAACTGGTCACCGCGATCTTCAAGTATACGTTTATCGAGGAGCAACCGAAGGTGACCTGCACCGATGAGTTTCAGGTGCGGCTGGCGCGCCGTGAGACGCTGCTTAGCACCATGAACCAGGTGGCGGAGCTGCTTGCGCTGATCCTGAAGCAATCGATTGATATTGAAACCAGGCTCAAATCGAGCATCACCGATCTGAACCGTGCTGCTTTCACCGACATGAAAAGTCAGCTGGATCAGTTGCTCGCGCCAGGCTTTCCTGGAAACGTACCGCTGACCTGGTTAAAGCAATATCCACGTTACCTCAAAGCGATCGACTATCGAATTGAAAAGCTGCATGGCAACCTTGGCCGAGACAAGCTTTCACTGGAAAACTTCAGGACCTATGCAAAACGCCTGGCGGAAATAGATGATCCGGAAAATGAATCAGTACAACAATACCGTTGGATGCTCGAGGAGTATCGCGTATCGTTGTTTGCTCAACCGGTCGGTACGAGTATCCCAGTGTCCGCCAAGCGGTTGGAAAAAGAATGGGCAAAATCAATTGGCGCAATAGCGAATCTCTAGATGAATCTGAAAAAAATAGTGTTGATTGTGATTTTTATGACCGGTGCCATGGGATCGACATCCCTGCTTGCCTCAACGGAACTGTCAGAAGATGAAGCCGCAGATTTTGCGGAGTTCGCCGACCCGGACCCGTGGTACCGGATCAATCGCATCACCCATCGATTTAACGCTTTTCTGGACAAGAACCTGATCCGCCCGATAGCCATCGGTTATCGAGCGGTCGTACCGCAAATGGCTCGAAACGGCGTATCCAATGTTTTCCATAACCTGGCTGATGTTAATAATGTCGTGAATAATTTGCTTCAGGGGAAGCCGGGGAGTGCGGGCAGTGATCTCGGCCGCTTGTTGATTAACACGACCATCGGGCTGGGCGGGCTCTTTGATCCTGCAAGCCAGATGGGCCTCGTGGAACACCAGGAGGATTTTGGTCAGACATTTGGGCGCTGGGGCATCTCGACCGGACCCTATGTGGTGCTTCCTGGCCTTGGTCCCAGCAATGTGCGTGACGGTGTTTCCCGGCTGCTTGACGGCGTCACTGACCCCGTCCGTTATCTCTATCCGGTAACACATCGAAACGGTGTTTATGCCATGCGATTACTGCAGCAAAGGACGGATCTGCTGACCGCTGAGAGTGTTGTTTTTGGAGACGAATATATATTCTACCGTGATGCCTTCCTGCAACGTCGGGACTATCTTGTCAATGACGGAAAAGTCAGTGATCCATTTGCCGATGACTTCTAACAGTCGGGTTATGCTTGTATATCCTGGCTTTTGTGAACTCAGCTGAAGCAATTTCCTGATCCCCGTTAAAATTGACTGCTCGTCGAGAAAGCTGCGCTAAATGCTTGTAACTATTGATATTTGAGAGTAAAGTTTTTTCCGTCCCACGATGATGTGTGATTCAGATGTGTGAACGATAGATGATGCCCGGTGACGGCAAGATTCTGGTGGTTGAACCGCCTTCCGCTGACAGTGAACTGAATCGTCTACTTACAGCGAGCGGCTACGCGGCAAACAGCGTTGCAACAAATGCCGACTGCGTCGAGCAGGTAAAAACGACTTCTGTCGACCTTGTTTTGCTCTCCCTCCCCAATGTTTCGATCAACCCCCGCGAACTCATTGTCGATCTGGTCAAGATTAGCGCTGACCTGCCGATAGTACTGGTAAGTGTGGACAGTAACGAAACCGAATTGATGGAACTTCTGGAAGCGGGCGCTTCTGATTTCCTTCGGTTCGTATCGGGACAAGGAGCATTGCTTCGACATGTACTGCAAAAAAATATTGAGCATCACAGGCAGCAACACAGCCAAAAAGTGAACGCGCGCAAACTAAACAGGTTGAACGCGAAGCTGGGTGAGAACCTGAAGCTGCTGGAACGCGACCAACAGGCGGGATTTCGAGTACAGCAGGGCATGATGCCGACCTCCCCGATAACGCTCGGCAGCACCACCTTTGCCCATCAGATATATCCCTCACTGATCCTGAGCGGCGACTTTATTGACTACTTCGAATTGCGGGACGGTCGGAAGCTATTCTATATGGCGGATGTGTCTGGCCATGGTGCATCCAGCGCGTTTGTGACCGTGCTGTTGAAGACATTGTCCCGGCGCCTGCAGACCGATTTTGATGACCTGGCATTCAGCACCACGGCCGCTATCCTGAAATGGCTCAATCATGAGTTGCTGCAATGCGATCTGGATAAGCATGTGACAATGTTTCTTGGCATTCTGAACGGCGCATCAAATACCCTGGAATATAGTAATGCGGCCCAGTTTCCCGCCGCAATTCTGTGTGGAGAGGACTCGGCAGAATTTCTGGAAATTGGCGGATTACCACTAGGTTTATACCAATCTCCAGAGTATGATGCGCGCACAATTTCATTGCCCCCACGCTTCAACATTGTGATGTTTTCCGACGGAGTGTTCGAAATCATGCCTCAGCAGACACTGAAGGCTAAAGAAGAACACCTTTTGTCAGTGGTAAAATGCGGAGATCGACACGTAGACACCCTGGCAGAACAACTGGGTATCTCGGGTATGCAGGACATTCCTGATGATATCGCGGTATTTACAGTAGCAGGGGTTAGGTAAGGTACATGGGTAAGATTCTATATGCTGAAAAGGACGGTATTAACGTCCTGAAATTTATCGGGGACGTCCGCGTGACGCTGGGCCCGACGATCAACACCTTCCTCGACAGACTGTGTGAAAACCCTGGTTTCAAGTCAGTTGTGTTTGACCTGTCCGAAACCGAGGCGATTGACAGTACGTCACTCGGCCTGCTGGCAAAAATATCCCTGCGTACCCAGGAATCTTTTGATGTAGTGCCCACCATTGTGTCTCCCCGCGAGGACATTACCCGGATTCTGATCAGCATGGGATTCGATGAGGTGTTTGTTATCTTGAAGGAACTCGTGAACGAATGCGGCCAGCCTTGTGAGTTACCAGCAGAAATTGTGTCTGAATCCAGGCTAAGAGAGCAGGTGATTGATGCCCACCGGGTGTTAATGAGCCTGAATCAAAGCAATCAGGATGAGTTCTGCGACCTGGTTGAGGCGCTGGAAGAAGAAAGCAATGCCGAACCGGAAGCGCCCCAAAAAAAGATGGTTCGTAACCGCGTCGCCTGAGCGCAGCGATTCCCTAGCCTTGTGCGTCTCGCGCGGCAATTTTGGCGCGAATAAAATCATG
>JAJFKA010000043.1 GCA_021773555.1 Gammaproteobacteria bacterium | reverse complement strand
CAGATGAAACAAAAGCAGGCGCTTTTGATGTGTGTGGTTCATAAAACGGATCGTTGATAACCAAGCCAGAATCGAGGTTGTGTAAATACGCACAGGGCTTCAATTGAATTTCCTCCGTCTGCACGGTCGTATTGTAGTCTTCAATAAGGGCAGCGTACGTCCAGGCTTGATAAGATGGATGGCTAACTTCTCTGACTCCCTGCCCGATATACGTTGATACGATCGCATCTTTTTCGGTGCGTTGAACATCACTCCACTGCTTCAATTCAACAATGACAGCGTAGTCCTGATAGTTTTCATCCTGCCCCGCCAGGATGAAATCAACACGCTTATTGGTAAGCGGAATTGCATATTCAATCGAAACGCTGGCATCCGATGGTATAAGCTCAATCTCAATCACCGTTTTCATAAATTGCATCGAATTTCTCCAGGATGCAATTTCAGGCGGGCTTCCGCCAGCGATTCCAAGCAGCTTTATACGTTGCAGAATCTTGTCGTGGATCACATTAGCAGCGACGTCTTCGACAAAATTTTCCTTTGTGCCCGAATACACAATCATGAATTGTCATACGCTGAGTATTTTCTCGCACTGGACATGCCATCCCCTCGTTCATTGCCGAAGATAATTGCCTGGGACACTGACTTCTCCCATTTGCTTCACACTCACCTTCTCCGATAATACTCCCAATCTCCGCTGCGCAATCAAGGTTTCCATTTCGAGCCAATCTCAATCACTGCAACTGCGCTCTCCGCCATTCCAACGCTCGTGGGTCTGGTTGAAACCTCGGATCTTCCGGCAACAGCAGCGCGCGGCCATTGATTGCAACCAGCGGTTCGTTGTCGGCGATGCGATCATCGAGGGATCTTGAGACATGCCACTTTAAGTCGGGACCGGGTGCGATGATGTTGCGATCCATTGCCCAGTGGAAGTTTGGTGTCAGCGCAATACCATTTTGTGGTCGGTCGTCCTGGGTCTCGCTGAATGGCACAATGTGAGCGGCTTCAACCAGCACGGAATAATCCGGCAGGACCACGCGCCAACCGGTCGCTGCGCATCTGAACCCATAGGCTTCCGTCACCAGTCTCCTGAAGGCGGCCGAGCGACTGACGCGGTTACCTGCAGAGTCCTTCATCTCTTTTGGAGGCTCGATCCGAAGTTGCGCTTCGTCAGTTGCGACCCGGGCTTGTACGAACAGTTGCGCCTGGTGTTCAGGAAACCAGTAGAGCACCAGTTGTTCGAGCAGACTCCGACGTGTACCAACATCAAGCAACAGTTGATACATGTCACGGTCAAGGTGCACATAATCGATGTTGTCTTCAATGTCTTTACGCTTAGTGGCAGTGGTTAGCGCTGCCAGTACGGCTTCCCGCCCCGGTAGTGCCTGGTGATGCCAGAAGCGCTCCCTTCGTAAATGAAAGAACGGCATCCAGGGATTCAGGTTATCCACGGTTGTTTTGACAATATTGAAATAAGTAGCGTAACGGGTAACCAACACATCATCGAACCTGATTCGGTTCTCGATCAGGTGCCCAGCCTCGGCCAGTTCCAGCACCGCAAGCAGCATACAAGGTTTGTGTGGACTATTATGTCCACCGCTTCGGTTGACATTCAGCTGCTTGAATTTCGAAAGGTAATAATCCAGGTCCATCTTCGAAAACTTCCCTGAGACGATTGAATTCCATCGCGTTGACATCGATCCGGTCAGGCTAATTGAAGTCCGGCCGGACCCTCAATATAACGGCAACAGGAAAAAATAATCAATGTTGCTGTGAACATCACCTCACGTGCTTGCCCGCGGCTTACTGAATCCTGGCTCCGGCGCGGCAAACAACAAGGCGGCAACATGATCAAATCGTCTGACGCCTGGTTTGACCATGGCTTGCAATTTGGTCATCATTAACCGTTCCTGTAGATCATGACTGCCTTGGCTGTGGTCGTCGCACCCTGCTTTGAAACACTTCTCTTACTGCGTTCGAATCTATATCCTCGTAGGCTGGATGAACGTGTAGTTTTCGCGGAATCGATTAATTACCCAAACACCAACGCTCGAACACAGCGAATTTTATCAAACGACAATATAGGGTTTAGGACATGATCGGCATATCGGATTCTGTAAAGAGTTTTGTTCGAGACCTGTTAATACCAGTCCCACCTCACCTGGTGAAAAATCAAATACCGATGGATTCAGATGGTCTGGCGGAGATCAAAAACTCGATTCAAACGAAGTATCACCAGGGTTGGCGTGGTGAAGAAAACTATTCGAAAGAATTCTATGAAGAGGAACTCGAAGGTCAGCTTCATGGCAGATTGGATCGTGATCGAAGAGTCATCATTCCCTGGTTAGATGATGCCGTACGTCTAAAAGACAAGCGTATCCTGGATATAGGTTGCGGGACCGGTTCATCCACTGTGGCGCTGGCGGAACAGGGCGCCAGGGTTATTGGCGTCGATCTCGATGATGGATCCCTGAGAGTGGCTGCGGACAGATGTAAAATCTATGGCGTCGATGCTCAAATCAGGGCGCTCAATGCCGCTGATATACGCACGACTTTCGCGCCTGAGTCATTCGACATCGTTATTTTCTTTGCCTGCCTCGAACACATGACTGAATCTGAAAGACTCACCTCGATCAAAGATGTGTGGGAAACGCTGCCTGCAGGCGGACTAATGGTGGTCGTGGAGACTCCCAATCGCCTTTGGTATTTCGATAATCACACGGCGATGCTGCCTTTCTACCACTGGTTACCAAACGAGGTAGCGTATAAGTACGCCAAGTTCAGCCCAAGGGTGAATTTTAGAGAACTTTACAATGACTATGATGCGCCTTCCGAGATGCAGTTCCTGAGGCGAGGCCGGGGTGTTAGTTTTCATGAATTCGAAATAGCCACTAAGCCAGCGCGAGAATTGAAAATCATCAGCAGCCTGGCGTCTCATCGCAAAAGTCCGCCGCTATTAAATAAGTCACGATTGGAACGGCGTTACAAGTCGGTGCTGATGAGTATCTATCCCGATCTACATGAGGGATTTTTTGAAGATTTTTTGTACCTGATAATTCAAAAAGATTAGCCGAATTTCTCATTCTGACGCCAACTCTGTCGTCGGATTCGTGTAGTATATCGTTGCGAAATCTCGGCGAAAAACACCCGGGATCTTAAACAGGATCAACTCTTGGAAAGTGGTGCAATTAAACCCAGATTCTGTTTCGTCGCACCGAATTGTTACAATCTACTCTCTAACCGATCAGATTTAGTACACATTGGTGGCGCCGAGGTTCAGCAGGTGCTTATTGCTACGTGGCTTGCTAACAACGGTTATGAGGTCAGCTTCATCACCGCCGATCACAACCAGGCCGAGTCAGAGACACTGGGTCTATTTCGTGTACACAAAATCCATACCGCAGACCACCTCCCCCCTGGACTCAGATTTTTCATGCGCTGGCGCAATCTGATTGATGCAATGGCGCGTGCAAACGCTGATATCTATTATCAGCGCGGTGCAGATCAGGAGACTGGTCAGGTCGGACTGTGGTGCAAAATGAAGCACCGGAAATTCATCTTCAGTGCTGCCAGCGAAATGGACTGTCTCAAAGAACTCCCGAATCTACCACCTCTGCGAGACAAACTCCTGGTCCGAATCGGATTCCATCTCGCTGATCAGTTGATCGCTCAAACCCGCGTCCAAAAACAGAAGCTAGAACTTAACTTCTCAAAAAATTCTACCGTCATCGCCAATTTTGTTGAGCTTCCGGCCCGGCGGCTGGAGCCGAAAAAACAGAATTACAAGATTCTCTGGGTCGGTCGATTCGCACTGGAAAAAAGATTCGAATGGTTACTGGATCTTGCCGAGCGTTGTCCAGGATTCGAATTTCGGGTTGCCGGTGGAGCCAATCAGGAATCTGACTACGCAACGCAACTGAAGGATCGTGCGGCGCAACAAAGTAACGTCACCTTGCTTGGCCATGTTCCCCACGCTCAAATGCCAGCCTTATACCAGGACTCATCTATTCTGTGCTCCACTTCAATTTTTGAGGGCTTTGCCAACGTTTACCTGGAAGCCTGGAAAAACGGGATTCCCGTGCTTGCCACATACGATCCTGACGGCATGATCGAGTCCGCAGGCTGGTGCAGGGAAAACGTTGATGAACTGGCAGAGTTGCTTGAATCAGTCGATAAAGATCCAGCCCTTTGGGCCGCTGCATCAAGTTGTACTTACGACCACGTCGTCAATCATTACACGGCCGAAAGTGTGATGCCGGGATTTAATTCAGTGGTTCAAGCTGCTATTGGACCCGCCGCTGAGTAATAAACAGATTGCGTATCAAAGCGCGCTTCATGACGCCAGTTCCGCCTAGCGGTCAGACAGACCCGGGATAAAATTCATAATAATCTTCCGCTCATCTTCGCCGAGCAGGAACAACAGGTAGCCAATCGCCACCAGCAACAGATAACTGCCACCGCTGACCAATATCCAGGGAGAGTAAGCCGCCGTCTGAAACATCGGCAAGGCAAAAATCAGCGCGGAAATACCGCAAATTGCTACAACCCGGCCAAAGGAGTTCCATAAATAGTATCCAACCGGCATCTGCATTTTGCGCAACGCAAAGTACGGCACAGCGATACCCTCGGTTACACCCACCGTTACCGCAATGAGCAGGGCGTAGGCTTCAAGCGAGGGCCCGATGTAATAGACGATCAGCCCGCCGAAAAACAGGCCTGATAAATTCATGCTGATACTCACCCTGGCGGCCTGTCCATGCATATCAAGTCCAATCATTACCCGAATCAGGGCTGACTGCGCCAGCGGCAACAGAAATCCTACTCCGAGTAAAAAGGTAATCGTGCGGTTCACATAGTCCTCGCCCATCCAGAAGTAAATCAGGTCGCCGCCATAGAGACAGAATAGGACGACGGCCGGCAAGGTGAATGCCAGCCCGTATTTGGAGCAACTAATGGTAAATATTTTTAGTTCTTTCGGGCCTTCCTTGCTCAGGATGGGACCCGCCATTGGCGTTAATACATAAGTGAATCGCGTCACAAGGGTCTGAATATGCCTGACCAGGGAACTGGGGCGCGCGAATATGGCCAATGCAGCCGGGCCAAGGGTTGATGCAATCATGATGCTGCAGCCTTGAGTTACCAGTCCCGGGGCAATCCCCATGGTGAATGCCTTCAGTCCAAATTTCAGGATTTCACCGGCGAACTTTCGATCCGCCTCGGCCCAGCCAAAGCTTAGTTCAGGACAGATACGCTTCGCCAGGAAGGATCGGGCGATACCTTCAAATACGATAACCGTAAGATAAATAAAGCTGATCACGTTCAAGCCATAGCCGAGTAAGACCGCACCAATCATCGCCACGCTGGCGAAAAGTTGAGTACCGGAATAAAGCGCATTATAGAGGTCCCAGCGATGGCAGCCGGTGAGTACGCCGCGGGAGGTGTCGAACAAAAGCTGCGCCGCCACGCTGATCCCCAGAAACAGCACCGTTAGTTGTGCGGTGCTCACCTCATCCCCCAGGTCTTCTCCAAAGAGGATGGGTATCAGTAGCGCTGTCGCAGCGACGATTACCAGCGTGATCGACGCAATAGCAAACTGGATCAGTGACACGGTTGAAGTCGCTCTGCGCAAACCAGCTTCATCGCCTTCAGCTCGAAAATTTGCAACGAAGCGATTTAACGCGGAGCCAATTCCAAGATGCGACAAGCCCACATAGGCGACGATCGACCAGCTGAAATCCCAGACACCCACCATGGTCTGACCGAGTTGGATATCCAGAACGCGAGGCAGGAAAAAGCCAGTGACGATAATTAGTAAATGACTCAGCCAACTGGTTATAACATTTGAGAGCAGGCGTGATCTGCCTACCAGGTCCTGATCAACCATTCATATAGCCGAAATAAATATCACACTGGCATAAGGTCTTCGCCAGCGCAGGCCCCATCTGCGGGACGAGCTCGACCTTCCTTTTCGGAAGGCTGATTTTCAACAAGTTCAATTCCCTCACCTCGGACTGATCCAACTCACGCAACGGGGTCCACATTGTAACCGAGTCCTCGTACATCAACATGGGATATTCGACGAAACCGGCGAATTAACAGACCGCAAGGGGGGCATACGAGTCGCATGTTAATGGTTCTCTGTGAAGGCTTCACGCTATCCTTCTCGTACGAATGCCATCAATGACAGTAATACCGTCACCCCGGGAAAAAGTATGTGTACCTAAAAAACCTTTCTCCCAGGTCGGTTCAATCACGTCGATGACGCGCTCTTCGTACCTGCTGGTACTCAACTCAACAACCTCGTTGAAGCGAATCCCATGGCCATAGGAAATTGAGCAATCCTGGGAAGGGCGGATGATTCGATCACCATCGCGGTAAATGCTCCCTGCTGATCTCGCTGCCCGGGTGTCCGAGACCACGGGATTCGCGGCGTGTGCCGTCCATTGACTATCATCGAAGTTCTCAGCATAGAAAATATGCAGGTCCTCACAACTGCTCATCCCGGGATTATCCTGCAGGGTTGTGAACATCCACCAGAGACCGTCGTGGTAGAAAATCGTTGTGTCCACCGCACGGACATCTTCCATCAGGGTCTTTTTGAACTTCCATTCCGCCGGAAAACTTGTGCACTCGTACAGGTCGATAGCACCGTTCTCCTTGGTTTCCGGAATCATGTAGAGCACACCCTCAACGTCAAGCATGAACGGATACGAGAGGTGATAGTCGGTTTTCAGAATATCCGTGACGGAAACCAGCTTACCGGCAGAATCAATTTCAACCACCGCGAGGTGCCCGCGGTCGGTTTCCCTTACCAGAATCTCGATGAAAATAAAATATCGGCTGTCCCGTACCACAACAAACGGATCAGCCCAGAATTCGTTCTCAGGTGGTTCAATTTTCTGAAACTGACTGATTGGCGGACGGTCATTGCCCATATGCACCAAAATAATCCACTGTTCCCAGTAAAACTTCTGGCGAAAGTATCTGAAAACGATGGTGACAAACCAGCGCACTGAGAGCAGAGCGGTCCGGAAATAACCTGGTAAATCGTAGTCAATGCCATCAGGTTCTTCATCCGTGACATTAAATTTTTCCACGCTTTCCAAAAATTCAGTTTCGCCCAGTGCGTTCAATCTCTCAAGCTGCCTCGGTACGAACGACGCACTCGTCCACAACACATAATTCAGATTAACGCTTGGTGACCAGAAGTATGTCATCGTCCAGGATCGATAGAGCACCAGGTTTGGAGTCGCTCCAGGCATCACTTTCACCAGCATTGACCCGGTTGTTGGTCTGCGGTTAGTCGACTCCCAGAAACCGGGAGGTGCCTTTAGTGATTCGTCTGAGTGATTATGTACGTGGACCCACAATCCGTATCGAGCAACCTTCAGCATTCGGGGTGCAACCATCAACATGGATGGGGCGATCAGCACATCGATGTCAAGTTTTTGTATCGTCGCAAAATCTTCATCAGTGCAATCAAGTGTATCTGCTGCGCAAACAACTTCGAGCCGGGGGCAGGCGTTGAGGGTTGGGCTAAGGTCACACGGTTCACTTGCATCCGGCTTGCGGTAGCCTCTGAATCGCCAGTGGTCTATCGCCCGGAACCAACGGAATAGAACATTGCCCGAGGATGATGGCAGGGAGTTCCCGATCGGAACCGGCGTACCAAGTACCACCGTGAACTCACAATGTTCAGAATCGGC
>JAJFKA010000042.1 GCA_021773555.1 Gammaproteobacteria bacterium | reverse complement strand
TCAGTGTTTCGTGAATGATCATTGCCTGGGTGTCCTGAAATTTATCCTGAAATTTAGTTGTTTCTTCAATTCTTGGGTGTCCTGAAATTGTCAGGGTGTCCTCAAATGTTCCTGTGTTTCGTGAATGATCATTGCCTGGGTGTCCTCAATTGTTTCCCAATTTGTTGGGTGTCCTGAAATTGTCCTGAGCGTCCTCAATTTGTTGGGTGTCCTAAAGTTGCTTAAAGTTGGTTGGTCGGGTGTCCTGAAATTGGTCCTGAAATTGATTGAGCGCGTGGTTGGCTTATATGTCAATAATATGATGACAAATGGTATTGATATCAATGTCTCCTTATCTATAGTGGCCAAATAGATATTAGATCGTCAATTGGAGAATGACAATGTGTGGAATAGTGGCATGTACGGGATTGAACGCAGGTGATCTGGCAATGAACGGCTTGCGCCGCCTGCAGTATCGGGGATATGACAGTTTTGGCCTGAGTTGGGTTGATCCAGGCGGGACTGGCTTACAGCAGTGCAGGAGTACGGACTCGCTGGATGATTACCAGGTTCGACTGCCGCATACCCAGACGGTGATCGGGCATACACGATGGGCAACCCATGGTCCCGTGACGCTGGAGAATTGTCATCCGCATCAGGATGATAGAGGTCGTTTTTCGGTGGTTCACAACGGGATCGTTGAAAACCACCAGTATCTGAGGTCACTTCACGATCCTGCAGTCTATCGCAGCGGGACGGATACCGAAGTCATTGTGCACTTGCTGACCGCGGCTCTGGACGAGTGTGACGCTCGAAGAACAGCGTTGCGGACCGTGTTGCACCAACTCAGCGGTAGAAATACGGTCGTTGTGCTGTTTGCCGATGGTGAAATTCTGGGTGTCAAGGAAGGCTCTCCGCTGGTTATTGGCACCAGTACCGGACAAAGCTTTCTGGGTTCAGATGTGCTCAGCTTTTCTGACGTAACCCGAACCTGTTGCGCGCTTGCGGAAGGCCAAATGGTATCCATCTCAGGCGCACAGATAAATGTCTTTGATGTGAACGATTCCCCCGTTGAGATTCAATGGAGTGAGGCCTCAATGCCCGCGGAGGAAGTCGGGAAGGATGGGCATGAACATTTCATGATTAAGGAAATTCTCGAGCAGTGGCTGACCGTTGCCCGCCAGGCAACCATACCGATTGGGCAATTGGCGCCCCTGGAAGATGCCCTGAGAAATTCAACCACGATCATGGTGCTGGGTGCCGGCGGGGCATTTTTCGCCAGCGAACAAATCGCCTGGTTGTTGCGCGAGAAAGGATTTGCGGCGCTGGCCGTACCAGCATACGAAATAGAATCGGTTAAATCCTGCTTCAAACCGGGTGATGTGGTGCTGGCGATCAGTCAGAGCGGTGAGACGGCAGATACCTTGAGGGCGATCGAGGTGACATCCTCCTGGGGAATGCAGACAGCGGCGCTTGTCAATATGCCCATGTCGACCCTTGCCCGGGAGGCGAAATTCAGTTTCCCAAATAACAGCGGAGCCGAAATGTGTGTGCTCTCGACCAAGTCGGCGAGCGCTCAGGTAACGTTTGGTTATCTGCTCGCGAGTCTGCTAGATGGCCAGAACAATATGTCCAACGACATTGACGCAATGAGTTCCAGCCTCGCGCAATACTTCTGCGATGAGACACTGCGTACTTTTCGCCGCATGGCGGCCAGCCTGGCGCAGTGTGATCGGATGTTCGTCCTGGGGAGAAAGCTGTTTTATGGCACTGCGCGAATGGCGGCGCTAAATATCAAAGAAGCAAGCTACATCCACGCGGAAGCGTTCGCTGCCGGCGAGTTGAAACACGGCGTCATTGCGTTGATTGAACAGGATACTCCGGTTGTTATATTCGTGGATGTCGATGATAACTACATGTTGAATGTCGCCGCGGAGGTAAAGGCGCGCGGCGCCAGAGTGATTGCCATTGGCTATGAGGACAATGCGTTGTTTAGCGATTTCCTGCCCCTGCCATCAGTCCCGGCGCCGTTGCTCGCGGCAGTCACCTCGCTGATTCCCGGACAATTGCTTGCCTATTATCTGGGGGTAGCGCGCGGACTGAATCCAGACAAACCCAGGAATCTTGCCAAGAGCGTGACGGTTCAGTAATCCGGCGTATAATCGTCCTCGTCTTGAATTGTGATCTTCGCTGAGGAATGTGTGCTAAGACCGACAGAAAATAAAGTTTCCCAACATTTTGGCAGGTCAGCGCTGGTACTCGTGCTTATGCTGGGTGCTGCTGCGTCTTTGAATGCGGAGCAGGATAAGGACGTGCTGGCCATGCTCCAGGGATACGAATGGGAAATTCCCAGGGGAGCACTTGCAGCGCGGCAAAACTTAAACCACCTGAGAGCTTCATTGCTGGATATTGCCCGTGATGAAGCACAGGTAAACTTTATTCGCGCGCGTGCGGCAACGATGTTATCCGAGATTCCAAATGACGAGGTGTTTGCCTTCTTCAGGCAGGAAATTTCAGCAGGGTCAGACCCGATTCGTCGCCGCCAGCAGGTAGATAATCTTTGCCGTGCATTCGCACATTCCGAGGCCGCTGCAATTGAGGAATTACTGATTCCCCTGCTCGACGGGGGGGACACTCACCTGAGTGGTCGAGCGGCGAGGTGCCTTAACCAGCAGGACCCTCCGGCATCAGATCCATCTGCGCAACAGCACACTGTCGATGAGACCGCGGCGCGGGAAATCATTGGAGGCATCTCGCAATGATTCCGGGCTTACCGAATGAACTGGAGCTTGCCAAATTTGACCGGCAGGGATTTGTCGTCATCAAGGGGTTGGCTGAGATCGCAGAGTGCGATGAGATACGAGAAGTTGCCGAGTTGCATGCCGCGCAACAACTGGCGCCGATTGAGTACGAACTCGACGTGCAATACCCGGGTTCGCC
The DNA here is from genome assembly GCA_021773555.1 of Gammaproteobacteria bacterium. Lineage (GTDB taxonomy): Bacteria > Pseudomonadota > Gammaproteobacteria > Pseudomonadales > Azotimanducaceae. Next base: position 35,357 of record JAJFKA010000042.1, on the reverse strand, counting down.
AAGAGACGCGAATGCCGAGGGAGCCACCACCACAAGGCGCCTGCTGCAGGCGTATTCACGACACGAGCGTTTTCGCAACTGGGGGGCGAATGCAAAGGTGACAGGGATTCTGCGTCAACTGTTCTCCGATCCAGACGTTGAGCTATCGCAGTGCCATCATAATTGTGTCATGACCAAACAACCCGGGTACAGTAGCGCGACCTTATGGCACCAGGACAATCGATACTGGGCCTTCGATCAGCAGAACCTGATCAGTGTCTGGCTGGCACTCGGCGATGAGAATCGAAGCAACGGGTGTCTGCGCGTGATTCCGGCAAGCCACAAGATTGAAATCGAGCCGGGACGGTTCGATGCTGCACTTTTCCTGAGGCCTGACCTTAAGGAAAACAAGGCATTGATGGCGCAATCTGAACAGGTTGTCATGGACAAGGGCGATGTGTTGTTTTTTCATAGCCGACTTTTTCATGCGGCGGGGCGTAATCTCACCAGCGTGACCAAGTATTCCCTGGTTTACACCTACCATCAGATGAGTAACCGTCCGATTAAGGACACCCGATCAGCACGCTTTCCCTCCATCGATTTATAACCTGTACGGAGGCAGGTATAAAGGCGGCCCGACAGCCCGGCACTACCAATGAGATCGTTAGTGTCGCAACTGGTCCATCAGTTCCAACAAGGTGGATTCGCGATGGTTTCCCTTGCGCCAGGCGAATCCGATATCCCGGTAAAACTGTTTCTCAGGCAGTTTCATGGTTTTAATGTGGGTTCCTTCGAGTATGCCAGCCTTGAGTGCCATGTCCGGTAACAAGGTCACGCCCAGATCATTTTCGACCATTTGTACGAGCATGCGCAGGCTGTTCGAGCCGAATGTGTGGATCTTTTTTTGATTCTTCAATCGGCAACCAGCGAGTGCATGGTCTCGCAGGCAATGGCCATCGTCCAGTAACAGGAGACTTTCATCTGGCAATTTATTGAAATCCATCTTGCTGGATTTCACCAGCTTCGAATCCTTGTGATAGGCGAGGTGAAATCCTTCCCGGTAGGCGACACTCGTCAGAACCTGTGGGGTTTCATACGGTAAGGCCAGCAGCGCAAGATCGAGCCTGTTTTCGGTCAACTCCTTAATCAGGCTGGCCGTCGTGTCTTCTCGAATGTACAGATGGATGCCGGAAAACGCCTGTCGCAAAGTATGCGCATAGTTTCCCATAATATAAGGTGCAATCGTTGGAATGGTGCCCATTTTGACTGGAAGTGCTAGGGGGTGTGAGAAAGCCCGTGCTTCATCCACAAGGTCCTGCGCCTGGACGAGCAGCTGACGGCTCTTGAGAGTTAACTCGGAGCCTAGTTCAGTGAACGTAACAGATTTGTTAGTCCGCTCAACCAGGGTCACGCCCAGAAACTTTTCGAGTTCTCGTATTCCTGTGCTCAGCGTTGACTGAGTGACGTTAAGGTGCCTTGCGGCGTTACCGAAATGCAGATGCTCACTTAATGCAACCAGATACTGAAGTTGTCGCAGAGGCGGTAGATGCATTAGCGACCGACCGGTGCAACCTCGTTAATGAGTTTATCCAGAATGTCGAGTTTATCGGCTCCCATTGTAAAATCAGGAACGATAAGTTCATCCACACCGGCTTCCTTATACGCTGCAACAATATCCTGAACCTGGTTAACATTCCCGGCGATTGTCGCCTGTCCGTTTTTGTTGTTTTCATTCATTTTTCTGGCGAGGGCCTCGTCGTCGGTTAAGAACATCAGCGCGACGGCGGACCGCTGGATTGCCCCTGGGTCCCTGCCAACCGATTCACAATGCGCGTCGAGAATTTTCATCTTACTGACTAATGTCTCAACCGTTCCCCACACATTCCATTCGTCGGCATATTTTGCAGTGATCCTGAGGGTCACTTTTTCACCTCCGCCACCTATGAGCAGAGGCAGTGATGGCTGAACTGGTTTTGGTTCCAGCGCTGCGCCATCGAGTTGATAGTATTCACCTTTAAATGTCGCCGCGGTTTCGCTGAACAATGCCTTGATGACCTGGCAGGCTTCTTCAAGGCGCCGCAAGCGAGAATTAACGGTGTAAAAAGGGATTCCGTACATTTCGTGCTCGTTCTCCTGCCAGCCTGAGCCGAGGCCGAGCACCACTCGACCGTTCGACATGTGATCAACCGTCGCTGCCATTTTGGCGAGTACGGCCGGGTGCCTATAGGTGTTACCACTAACAAGTGTTCCCAGTCGCAACCGCGGTACGGTCGCCGCCAGTGCTGCCAGAGTCGTCCAGGCTTCTGGCCAGGGTGCTGATGTATCCTTCGCGTTGGGCATGAAATGATCGGCCAGCCAGAGCCCATCCCAGCCGGATTTTTCGACGTGGTTAGCAAGTGATTGCATGGTTTCAAACGATTGTGTCGGGGTCGGCCAGAAACTGAAACGCATGGAAACTTCCTTTTTATTTAGAGTGTTCGATTGTGACAGTAAGCCGAAGGTTGGACAACCGCGTTCAATTGGGCCGTCGTTTCAGCGGCATTTGATGTTAGGCTAAGATGCGTTCTGGTCCATGTTTTTTTATCGGGGAATTTATATGAATGGTGCTGAAAGTCTGATTCGTTCGCTCACGAACGCTGGCGTGAACGTGTGTTTTGCTAATCCGGGTACCTCCGAGATGCATCTGGTTCAGGCCATTGATGCAGTGCCGGAAATGCGCGCGGTACTGGCACTGTTTGAGGGTGTTTGCACTGGGGCCGCGGATGGCTACGGTCGAATGACAGGCAACCCGGCAACAACACTATTGCATCTTGGCCCGGGCCTGGGTAATGGCATCGCTAATCTGCACAATGCACGCCGTGCCGGAACCCCTATTATCAACCTGATTGGAAATCATGCGCTATATCACGTTGCCTATGATGCACCACTCACTTCAGACATCGATACCCTGGCCAAAAATGTTTCCAGCTGGATTAAATCAGATTCAACATCTGATTCATTAGCCGCCGATGGCATGGACGGATTGCGTGCGACGAAAACTGCCAGGCCCGGCTCTCTTGGACAGATTTCGACCATGATCATTCCAGCCGATGCCTGTTGGGGAGAGGCCACGGGCGTTGCGCAACCAGCGGGTCCGTCAACTCGCGAGACTGTTGCAGATGAGGTGGTCACCCGGGTTGCAGATAAACTGGATAGCAACTCGCTGATTCTGCTCAATGGCGACGGGCTTAGCATTCAGGCGCGGGTTGCCGCCGCCAGATTGGCGGGATTAACGGGATGTCGAATTGCGCTGACAACATTTCCGGGCAGGGTGGATGGTGGACCGGGAACGCCGGTATTTGAGCGGCTACCTTATTTCCCCGAGCAGGTACTGGCGTCATTGGCGAAAGTCAGTACGCTTGTGCTTGCTGGTGCAGAATTGCCCGTGAGCTTTTTTGCTTATCCCGGGATGCCATCGGTTCTGGTTCCTGACGGGTGTGAGGTGCTCTGCCTGGCCCGGGTCGAACAGGATGTAACCACGGCTGTGTGCGCACTTGCTGACCTGATGGCCGCGCCTCTAAGCGGTTATCCGACCTATGAGAGGAAAGCATACGTTTTACCGGAAGGAAAACTCTCCGTCGGCAGCGTTGCATCAATCATCGCTGGTTGTTTGCCGGAAAACGCAATTCTCTGCGGGGATTCTGGCGGTGGTGGGGCTGCCTTCGGACCAGTTCAATCGTCTGTACCGCATAGTTGGCTGAATCTCACCGGAGGGTCGATTGGTCAGGGCGGACCACTCGCCGTGGGCGCAGCTATCGCATGCCCCCAGGTGAGAGTGCTCGCGCTCCTGGGCGACGGTGCGTCGATGTATACCAATCAGGCATTCTGGACACAGGCCAGGGAAGGGCTGAACGTCACCACAGTTATCTATAACAATAGTCGCTACGGCATTCTTGAAACAGAGTATCTGCGTCTGGGTGTGAACGAAATTGGCCCGAGAGCACAGAGCCTGTTTAATCTGGGAGAACCGGCAATCGATTTTGTCGCACTGGCGGGTAGTATGGGTGTGCCAGGTAAGAAAGTGTCGAGCCCGGCTGCATTTCAGGAGGCGATAAACTTAAGTTTTTCACAACCTGGCCCCATGCTGATAGAGGCGCTAGTGTGAACCACGTCACAAGCTTCAACATTGGTTACCGAAATAGCTCAAGATTCTGCGCCGGGAGCCCATAATTCGTTGTCCTTTCAAGGGTTTGGAGTATAGTAGACGCCAGTCAGCCAGACTATCGAGCGCCTGATCTGAGGGTAGGAAATTGCCAGGGATTTTTCATTCAATGAACCGATTTATCCCATTATCTTCCAACATAAAGTTGCCGGGGGTCAGGTCATGGACGCCGCACACAAACCGTCGACAATCGCGCCGTAGTGCGTTGCTTGCGCCGGTAGCATTGCTGTTAACAGTGTTGCTTTCACTGACAGCATCGATGGCGGTTAACGCAGAACTTCGAGAAGCTCATCTCAATAACTCCCTGGTTGCCATCAACGCGCATAAGGGGAAGGGCGGTCCCGTCCGAGGTTCCGGATTTGTGGTCCAGTCAGACCGTTACAACGGTTATGTGGTGACCAACGCACGATTCCTGGAAGGCGCAAATACCACAACCGTTAGAGTCCCTAATAGCGACGCGGAGCTTGTTGCGCAGGTATTGCGTGTGGAATACGCGCTTGATCTGGCATTACTGAAGGTAAACGGGCTCGATGTAGCACCGATGAAATTTGGCCTTCAGGAGCCGAGAATCGGGGATGTCGTATGGTCGGCGGTGAAATGGGGTAACGATAATACAACGGTCGGATTGTCCCGGGGAATCCTGGGCAACGCCTATGATGACGTTGTCTCCAATGTCGGTATGTACAGCCATTCAGCCGTAATGGGAGAGGGTGGCATCGGCTCCGTAATGTTAAATGACTGTGCTCACGTGATTGGTTACAACATGACCACCCTGTCGGCAGATGCTTCGGTTAAAGCAATCAGTCTGAGTTCGTTGCGGGGAATACTGGCTTCCCAAAATATCAAAATGACCCTGGCGGAGGGTCGCTGTCTCTCCGAGATTGAAGTTGCCCAGAGCAAGGCCGAACTCGCCACGGTAGAAGCCAAGCGGGCTCAGGATGAAGCCGTAAAGGCGCAGGCGCTGGCTAACTCGCTGGAAAAGAAATTGCAGGCATCCAATCAGCGCAATGAATCGTTGCTTCGCCAGACCAGGGAGGCGCGGGAGAAAGCCGATTCGGCACTCGCAGCAGCTGAATCAGCCCGAATCAATGCCGAGGCAAACAAACTCGAATTTCAGCGAACTGCCGCGAGCCTCGAAGCAGAGTCTCGCGCGATCAAGGAAAACTTCGAGCTGAGCCGCATTGCTGATGAAGAGCGTTTTCAGGACGCTCTGGCGAGGCGCGAGGAGGATGCTGCAACCCGGGAAAGGACAATTTTGGGTGTTGCCGCGTTCATCGTGGTGATTTTTGCCGTGGCAGTGTTCTTCCTACGAGGCGGGGTGCCGGGACGTGAAGACGTCGTCCTGCCGCAGATGCGTCCGCCGAAACAGAATTCTGTTGTACCAGTCATCAATAACGGTACTGTTCCTCAGCATTCCAGTAGTTCAGAATTTGTTCTCGACGGCAAGGATGAAGACGGAATTCGATATCTGTTGCGCATCTCCGGAGAGCAACTCTCCGTCGGTGATGGCGTTGTCATCGGTCGGAATCCAAAAGACTCTCCCTACATAATCAACCACGCTGATGTGTCGAGAAAACATGCGCGAATGAAGGTTATGAAGGACAGGGTGTTTATCGAGGACCTTGGATCAACTAATGGTACCTCGGTTAATGGTCTCTCAATCGAGTCCAAAGGCCCCGTTTCCGTGGATAGCGGCGATCAGATAATCATTGGCTCGGTGGTAATGAATCTGCGTGTTCTGTCCGCATGAAGCCGCGAGGAGTCCACTGTTAAAATTGTTAAAGCGTTGATTTGTCTGCTAAAATCTCGACCCAAGTTGGCATCCCGGTTGGAACACATTCAGTCCCGTCGCTGGACAATTGATTAGATGAAAAATTCTCTGCCTGACGGCGTTCGCTTGCGCGGGTGTCCCGCATGAAACTACCTGGCTACCATGAAACTATTTTCGATAGGGACTTAATCAAAACGCCGAGGATAAGAGCGGTTGGAAAGCGTCGATGTCAGGTGTCGTTGTAATGTTGCGGTCAGGCAATCAAGCGCTCGTTAGTGTTATGAATAGAGGAATTAAAATACCATGTCTGTTGTAGAAAAATTATCCGGTATTGAAGCGCAATCCAATATTGTCAGCGATGTCGTGGTTCGTTTCGCCGGAGATTCCGGTGATGGCATGCAGCTTACCGGGAGCAATTTTACGGAAGCCACCGCAATCTATGGCAACGATCTTGCCACCTTCCCCGACTTTCCAGCAGAAATTCGTGCACCCGCAGGCGCGACTTTTGGTGTTTCAGCATTTCAGATCTATTTCGGATCTGAAGATGTAACAACGGCGGGCGACCAGGTCGATGTGCTCGTGGCGATGAATCCAGCTGCTTTGATTACCAACGTGAAAGACCTGGTTGTCGGCGGCCTCATCGTCGTGGATCGGGACGCGTTTACAGACAAAAACCTGACCCGGGCGGGATATAAAGCGAATCCACTCGAAGACGGCAGTCTCGATGCCTACAAAATCATTTCAGTGGATATCACGAAGCAAGTTGTTGAGGCGGTAAAACCATACGGACTCACGCATAAGTTTGCGGTTCGTTGTAAAAACATGTGGACCCTTGGGCTGGTGATGTGGTTATTCGATCGTAGCCGGGATTCCGCGATCAAAGGCCTGACGCATAAGTTTGCAGCCAAACCTGAGATTGCTGACGCCAACATTGCGGCGCTCAATGCAGGGCACAGCTACGGTGAAACGGCCGAGTTACCCGTAGGCGTCGAAGTTTACAAGGTGCCTCCTGCACAGGTCGCCTCGGGTCTGTATAGAAATACTACCGGAAGCGAAGCGTTGTCCTACGGTCTGCTGGCAGGGGGGCAACTGGCGAGACTCCCTATCACCTTTGCTTCTTACCCGATTACACCCGCTTCAAGTTTGCTGCATACCCTGGCGGGACAAAAAGAATTTGATGTTGTCACTTTTCAGGCAGAAGACGAAATCGCTGCAGTTTGTGCGGCGATCGGTGCATCCTTTGCAGGATCCCTGGGCATAACCTCAAGTTCCGGACCAGGCATCTCCCTGAAAGCCGAGGCCATTTCCCTTGCCTGTGCGACTGAACTTCCGCTGATCATCGTTAACACCCAGCGTGGTGGCCCATCTACTGGTTTACCGACGAAAACAGAACAGTCAGACCTGAATCAGGCATTGTTCGGACGGCATGCGGATACGACCTTGCCGGTGATTGCCTCCTGTACCCCTTCAGATTGTTTCGATGTCGCCATCGAAGCTATACGAATCGCGACTCAATTCACCACGCCGGTCATTATTTTAAGTGATGGCTATCTGGCTAACGCGTCGGAACCCTGGCTGGTGCCTGATTTTGAAGATTACGAACCGTTTCCGGTCACCTTCCCAACAGACCCGGAAGGATTTACACCGGCTAATCGCAACCCGGACACCCTGGCGAGAATCTGGGCAAAGCCCGGTACACCAGGACTTGAACACAGAATTGGTGGGATCGAGAAAAGCTTTGAGACAGGCGATATTTCTTACGAACCTGAAAATCACCAGAAGATGACGGACGTTCGCAAGGCAAAGATAGATGGCATCGCCCGTTTTATTCCAGCCCAGGAAGTCTCGCAGGGAAGACCGGGAGACAAGCTGGTTGTCTTAGGCTGGGGGTCTACTTTCGGAGCAATTCACCAGGGAGTGAAGCGATGTCGTGCAGAAGGTCTATCCGTGGCTCACGTACACGTTCGCTACATGTGGCCGTTACCCGCGAATCTTGGTGAACTTCTCGCTTCATTTGATTCAGTGTTGATCCCGGAGATGAACACCGGGCAGTTTGTAGAAGTGATCCGATCCAGATTTCTGGTTGATGCCCAGCGGCTCAACAAGGTTTCGGGCCAGCCGTTTAAGATCTCAGAGATTGAAAAAGCGATCAAAGCCCAATTGGAGGCAGTGAAATGAACGCCCCTGTACAAAAACTGACGTTAAAAGATTATGCATCCGACCAGGAAGTCAGATGGTGTCCCGGTTGCGGTGACTATGCAATTCTGAAAACGATTCAGAAGCTGATGCCGGAAATTGACACACCAAAAGAAAATACCGTGTTCATTTCCGGCATCGGATGTTCCTCCCGATTCCCCTACTACATGAACACCTATGGATTCCATACCATCCACGGTCGAGCACCTTCTATTGCGACCGGTGTAAAGTTATCGAATCCGGCACTTGATGTCTGGGTTATAACCGGTGACGGTGATGGATTGAGTATTGGTGGTAACCACATGCTGCATGTACTACGCAGAAACGTGGATCTTCAGATACTGTTGTTTAATAACGAAATCTACGGCTTAACCAAGGGTCAGTATTCACCAACCTCATCGGTGGGTACGCGTTCTCCATCCACGCCAGATGGTTCTCTCGATTTGCCCTTGCGGCCTTGCACATTTGCAATCGGCGCCGGAGCCAGGTTTGTGGCCCGTACAATCGACACGGAAGCCAAGCACATGACCCCGATTCTAAAAAGGGCACATGCACACAAAGGCGCATCTTTCGTCGAGATCTATCAAAACTGTCCCGTCTACAACGATGGTATTTTCGACTATATAAAAGATAAAAAATCAGCCAGTGAATCAAGACTATTGCTTGAGCATGGCCAGCCGATGTTGTTTGGCGAAGGCAATGCCAAGGGGATTCGATTTAATGTCAGCAAGATCTGCCTCGAGGTCGTCGAGCCTGGTAAGGACGGTGTAACGCAAGCGGATATTGTCGTACATGATGAAACCAACAAGGTATTGGCACAAATGCTCGCTGAATTAAAGACGCCAGACTTTCCGGAACCCATCGGCGTCTTATACTGTAATCCCACCAGTCCTTATAATGTTGATGTTTACGCACAGCGGGAAGCAGTTCGAGCCAAAAAGGAACCGGCTAACCTGAACAAGTTGTTGCGCGGTGGCCATACCTGGAAGGTAGAATAGCAGGCGTTGCGGGCTTCTCGGTCTTAAAAGGGTTTTTAAACGGTCTGTTCCCCCAGGTCTGCCGCTCTATCGAGGCGGGAATTTTCGTCGGTTTCGATGTGGATCGCTGCGAGAATAAGAGCGATCAACGCAATAACATAAGCCCCCAGTCCCCACATCATGCCAGTCGTTAGTGCTTGGGCACTACTGACTCCGGTCGCCACGATTGCGTCGCTGATTTGTCCAATCATATAAGGTCCGAGTGCGAGCCCGATGAATGTGACCATCATGATGTAAAACGCCGATGCGATAGCGCGCATTCGCGGCATCACCAGGTCATTGATCGTTGATGCCGCTGGACCAATCCACATGGGTGAGGTCAGCGCAAACAGAAAATTACAGACATAGGCGGCAATCAGGTTGTCGCTAAGCAGTAGTCCGAGCGCGGAAGGTAGCGAGAGTACTATAGAGGCTATTCCCACATAGAGTTTTGCTCGAATGAACCTTGCGCGTAGTCGATCGGCGAGCACGCCGCCTAGTGTCACCCCAGCCCATCCTCCGACGGCTGCGGACAAACCCAGGACTGTGCCTGCTTCCGCAGCGCCGACCCCATGGACTCGCTGGAAAAACGGTGGACCCCAGAATCCGAGGCCGTAGGTAACAAACGCAATGCAGGGAAATCCGACGACCGTGAAGATAATAGATCGACACTTAAAAATCATGGCAAATGTCGCCTTGTCACTCAAAGCCAGGGACTGCGCCCAGCAAAAGGCTGCATAGACTCCGATACTCAGCGCGACCCACTGGGCACCAGTGTGGGTCAATTCATAAAGTGCCAGTGCGACGAGGACGATTGCCACGCCAACGACGAGATTGAACATCACACCGCGCACACCAGCGCCGAGGGAAATTAGCCGGACGATATGGAATGGCGGCAGGATTGCGCTCAGTTCTGCCCAGGCCTCGCGGAACGGGTGAGGATGGGGTGGGGTTATGAGCCCTTCACTCTGACCCCGTCGGGGCTCTTTCAGGGTCCACACCCAGCAGGCCATGGCGAGTCCCGGCAAACCAACCACGAAGAATGCCACATGCCATCCTTTCAATTGGAGTGGTGCCGCCGCGGTGTCAGGATACAGAGACTCCCAGCCCCCTAGGATGATACCACCCAGGAAAATCCCAATACCTGATCCAATGTAGACTCCGCTTGAATAAATGCCGAGCGCAGTCGAGCGGAGTCGAGGCGGAAAGTAGTCGGATAACATGGAAAACGCGGCTGGGGTTGCACTGGCCTCACCAACACCCACACCTACCCGGTAAACTGCCAGCAGACCGAAACTTCGAGCGGTCCCTGAAAGTGCGGTCATCAGACTCCAAAACAGAAGACCAACCGAGATCAGGCTTTTCCTGACCCAGGTATCGGCCAGCCGGCCAAGTGGAATGCCGAAGACCGCGTAAAATACGGCAAAGGCAGTACCGTAAAGAAATCCAATCTCTGCGTCCGAAATTCCGAGGTCTGCCTTGATATCCTCCGCCAGGATCGAGAGTATTTGTCGATCGATGAAGTTGAAGATGTAGACAATGACCAGCACGCCCAGAACGTATTTAGCGTAACGTCCGCCAACTTCATTTTCTATTGGTTCATCTGTTGGTTTAGCGGTATCGCTGGATAGGCTGTCCGGGTTTTTCATCGATCCCCTTAATCTTCTTGTTGTCGGGCAGTAATCACTCTAGCCCAAAGTACCGGGTACCGCCAGTTTCAATACAGTCCGGGTAGTCGACTTTGCATACTATGGAACGTAATTCGGTAAGCTGATACCTTTAGCTTTTTCAAGATACGCCCAGTTTGCGAGGGGATAGCCGATGACTGATTTCCAGGCCCACGAAAATACCGGTACGATTGTGGTACAGGACAGGCACAAGTTTGACGTGGCAGCATTACGGTCTTACATGCAGGAACACGTTTCGGGATTTTCCGGAGAGCTTGAGGTGCGAGAGTTCGCTGGTGGTCAGTCCAACCCGACCTACTTGCTCAATGCCGGAAACCAGCAGTATGTGATGCGTCGAAAGCCGCCTGGGAAACTGCTCAAATCAGCCCACGCCGTTGACCGTGAATATCGGGTACTCAGCGCCCTGCAAGATGCGGATGTACCGACGGCGCGAACTTATGCGCTTTGCGAGGACGATTCGGTTATTGGTACGTGGTTTTATATCATGGAGTACCTGGATGGCAGAGTGATCTGGGATGCGACAGCGGGTCCCTATTCTCCGCAAACACGCGGTGAATTCTGGGATGCCGCGAACGATGCGCTGGCGAAACTTCACAACATCGATTATGCAAGTGTAGGACTGTCCGAATTCGGTAAACATACTGACTATATCGCCAGACAGCTGACCCGCTGGGCAGGGCAATACGAGTATACGAAAACCCAGGAAAATCCCTACATGGATAGCCTTATCGAGTATCTGCCGAACAATATTCCCGATGATGATTCGTGCACGATTGTCCATGGAGATCCGCAAATTTCCAATATGATGATGCACGCGGAACGCAATGAAGTGATTGGTATCCTTGACTGGGAACTGTCGACACTTGGGAATCCGCTGTCGGATTTTGCATACCTTTGTCGACCTTATCGTGATGCCTTGCGCGGTGCGGACCTGACTGCGCTGGGTATTCCTTCTGAAGAGGCGTTCGTTGAGGCCTATTGTCAACGTACAAGGCGCTCCGGGATCGATAATTGGGACTACTACCTGGCATTTAACATGTTCAAGCTCGCTGCGATCCTGCAGGGCATCGCTAAACGCGTACTGGATGGCACCGCCGCGAGTGGCCATGCGCAAGCAGCTGGCGCTGGAGCTTTGAACATGTCAAAAGTCGCCTGGGCACAGATTGATAAGTCCGTCAAACTTGATGAGAATTAGTATGTTAATACTGGCGACGACAGAACGAGAATACCCATGGGGCACGCTGCGTTCGACCAACGCCAGCAAGGTGAAAGTCGTACTCGAAGAAAAGGCGCTTGATTACGTGGTGGACCGGTTACACCCGGGAGACCTGTGGAAAAAACCGGAATCCATTCTGGCGAAACATCCCCTTGGCAAGGTGCCTTATCTTGAAACGCAGGATGATGGCGTAATTTTTGACTCAACCGTTATCAATGAATACCTGGAAGACAAGTATCCGGAACCGCCGCTTTCTCCGGCGACGGTTCCCGGTCGCGCGCGCATGCGCATGTTAGAAAACTTAGGGGACGAGGCGTTTCTCGCAGGAGGCTTGCCGAAGATATGGATGCCCATGTGGTCCAAACCGGAAGATCGTGACGCGACGGCCATGGAGGCAGGCCGTTCCGCATTACGGGCACGCGGGCTGCCTTTTCTTGAGTCGCAAATCCGCGGTCACGAATATCTTTGCGATGAATTCAGTCTGGCGGATGTTCCTTATATGGCGGTCGCAATGGTGCTTGAAGTGGACGGCATGGATTTGTCTGGATTTCCGAACGTGGCAGATTACCTGGCCCGTTTACGTCAACGGGAGTCCTATCGGGCGATCAGCCCGTCAACCAGTCTGGATGATTCCGCAGGTCGTCAAAAAAGCTGACACCGCGTCCCAGTCGTAAACGTCACTGGTCCCTGAAAATCAAAAACCCTCAATGTCATCGTCAAGCTGAACTCCGAATGTGTTCAGTGCCATGGAAACCAGGTTGTACTGACCAACTGTAAAGACAAGATCCATCATCTGCTGGTCGCTGTAGGTTTTTTTCAGCCCTGTCCAGGTTTCGTTGCTAATAAAAGCGTCGTTATGCAACTCGTCAGTTGCGTCGATTATCAGCCTTTCATGGCCCGACCAGCAGCTCTCAGAAGCGCCGTTCTTAATACTATTGATTTCCTCATCGCTGAGCCCCGCTGCCCGTCCGATGATCACATGTTGTCCCCATTCGTATTCCGCCTGACATAGCCAGCCAATGCGCAGAATAGCAATCTCTCTATCGCGCGCAGACAATGTGGATTTGAACAGAATGTGATTTGCAAAGACCATCCAGCGTTTTGCCAACGACTCGTGATTGGCCAGGGTTCGAAAGATATTGGCGACGTTACCGCGAATTTTTTGTTGACCCATCGCCGCTTCCTGCGTCGCATTCCAATCGTTTTCATGGAGCGGATTGATCCTCGGGGTTTTTGTTCTCATTGCATCGGTCCCTGGTAGTCGTGGTCTCCACTATAAAAAAAATGTGGTGTCAGTGCTATGATCACACGCACATTGGTTAACCAAAGATTGTAAGCATGAGCCAGATTATTTTGCATCACTACCCTGAGTCTCCTTTTTCCGAAAAGGTTCGCCTGCTGCTCGGTTACAAAAATCAGGCTTATGATGCAGTGACGATACCGATCATCATGCCCAAGCCCTATTTGATGCCACTGACCGGGGGCTATCGTAAAACGCCGGTAATGCAAATTGGTGCTGATATTTATTGCGATTCGGCCCTTATTTGCCAGCTGATCGATCATCTGTTTCCTGAAAATTCTATTTATCCCGTTTCGAGTTCAGCATCCGACATTGCACTAGCTAACTGGACAGATACCTTTTTCTTTAGAGTCTCAGTCGCCGTCGCGTTCCAACCCCGGGCGCTGGTCAACAATGCGTTATTTGCAGATGAAGCGGCGGCCAGTGCATTCATGGCGGACCGCGCTCAACTAAGTGCGGGATCAACTCAACTCAGTATGGATTTTGAAACAGCCCTCGTTTATTTTCATGGACACATGAAACGACTCGATAACCAATTGGAAGCTTCGGCTTTCGTTGGTGGGCAAAACCCGACAATCGTCGACTTCTCGACCTATCATTGTTGTTGGTTCATCCATAACAACGAGGCCATTCGTGACACTCTGGCGCCATACGGCCACGTCGCGGCATGGATGGAGGTCATGGCCTCTTTCGGGCAGGGCGAATTGACAGAAATACAGGGCCAGACTGCTGTTGATATTGCACGAGAGGCAACCCCTTCGTCTGATAGCAAGGCAGCGTCCAACCAGTTCGATGGGATCAATGTGGGTGATGAGGTAGAGGTAATGCCTATCGATTATGGGTTCCAGCCGGTGCGGGGTACCTTGCAGTTGTCCTCGCTGGAGGAACTGGTTGTACGCAGGGTCGATCAGGAAGCAGGAGAGCTGGCGGTGCACTTTCCCAGGCTAGGGTTCCAAATCTCAAGCGTCCCGGATTAAAGCCCTCCGAGCTGAATGGCACTTACTTAACATTGAACCGGGTTGTTTCGCAGAAGGTGCAGTGGTTCCTTTCCTCCGCGGCTTGCGGCTCTCCGAGCTTCCCTCACTTGGTCGAAAGCCCCTGCAGGTCCGATGGCGGCCCCCTTTCTCCACGCGCTCGGCGCCACGCCGAACGCGGCCCGACCTGAAGGCTGCGGAAAGGAACCACTGCACCTTCTGCTAAAGTCTTCGAGATGGCACTTCGAACGACGGAATTTGGTTAAGTAAGCGCCATTCCGATCAGACCCTGGATTTTGGAATCAAGGCCACCTGCCAATTTTGAACGGCCTGTGCCAGTAAACCTTGAACATCAGCGATGGAATCCGGAACCGGTGGCTGTCCCAGAAAGGTCAGTGCGCGGCGAAGGTTTAGCGTCGGATTTAGCAGATCCACTGGCGCTGCGTGAGTTTGTTTGCTGAGTTTATCGCCGTCGTCACCAAAGACCAGCGGATGGTGCAGGTATCGAGGCTGGGGGTATCCGAGCTTAAACGCCAGGCAGATCTGCCGGGGTGTTGAGTCAAGGAGGTCTGCACCGCGTACAATGTCGGTCACCCCCTGGAAGTGGTCATCGACCACGACGGCCAGTTGGTAGGCGAATAAGCCGTCCTTCCTTTTGATAATAAAGTCTCCCACATCAGCCGCACCATCCCAACTGACTGCGCCGAGACAGCGATCATCAATCCCGACCTGCTCGTTGTCGATTCGTAGTCGGTATGCGTACGGATCGGTAATTGCGTCTCTGGGCTTATCTCGGCAGGTGCCGGAATAGACTGCAGCAATTTTTTTTCGAGTGCAGTCACAGGGATATGCGTGCTGCGATTTTAGCAGGGTGTTAACGCAGAAAGCGTAGTCCGGAAGCCGGGTATGTTGATACAGGATATCGCCGTCCCAGCGTAGTCCGTGGGCGAGCAACTGTTGGACAATGATGCTGGGGGCATCGACCGACTCTCTGGGAGGATCCAGATCTTCGATGCGCAACAACCAGGTTCCGCGCTGGTGCCGGGCATCAAGAAAACTGGCGAGCGCGGATACCAGCGATCCGAAGTGTAGAGGACCCGTAGGCGAAGGTGCGAATCGGCCTACGTAGTTGGACATTGGTCGAATCGCTGTCAGCCGTGAAGCTGTTTTTCTTTCATCTCATCGAGTGTTTTGCAGTCAATACATTGCGTCGCGGTTGGCCGTGCCTCAAGTCTTTGCACGCCAATCTCGATACCGCAGGACTCACAATACCCATAGTCATCCTGATCAATCAGGTCGATGGTTTTGTCAATCTTCCTGATCAGTTTGCGCTCCCGATCACGGGTGCGGAGTTCGAGACTGAATTCTTCTTCCTGACTCGCCCGGTCGGACGGATCAGGATAATTTGCCGCTTCGTCTTTCATATGGCTGACCGTTCGGTCAACTTCTTCCATCAACTGCGTTTTCCAGTTCAGCAGAATGTCTTTAAAATGCAGACGCTGTTCCTCGTTCATATACGCTTCATTTTTTTTACGGGCGTACGGCGTGAACTCCGCAGGTTCACCGCGTTTTGGTTTTGCTCTGGTGCGAGCTGCCGTGACTTTGGCTGCACTGGTTTTTACAGCAGGGGTTTTTTTCTTTCTCGGAGTTGCCGCGGCCTTAATGGCAGGTTCAGTCTTCACCTTGGATTTTTTCGCCGCTTCAGTGGCTCCGCTGGCTTTTGTCTTGGAAGTGGATTTTTTTGCTGCTGATGCCAACTTTGGTTTTACCTTCTTAGTCGTTAATTTGCTGGATTTCGGTGCGGTTTTCGCCTTGACCGCGACAGATTTCTTCTTTGCCCTGGGAGCAGTTTTTGCTTTGGCGGTCACTTTTGCCTTTGTCTTGACCCTGGATTTTGCTTTCGCTGCGGTCTTCACTCTGGACGGCGCTTTAGTCCCGGCCTTTACTTTGGCTTTCGCTTTCGCTTTCGCTTTGGCTTTGGGTTTAGCCTTAGATTTGGCTTTAGCCTTAGGACTGGCCTTGGCCTTAACCTTAGGCCTGGCCTTGGTTTTCGCCTTGGGCTTGGCAATTTTAGCCGCTGACTTTTTCACAGCTTTGGATTTTGCTTTCGCTGACGCAGAAGCTTTGGCTTTTGGCTTTGCCGCAGCTTTGGTTTTTGGTTTGGCTGCAGACCTGGTTTTCGGGGCTGCTTTCTTCGCCGCTTTTTTTCGTTTTGCTGCCATAGTAGTTCCGGTTCTCTATGCCACAAAAAATAGGGTTCTAAATCGAGCGGCGAACATTACCAGATCGGTATGCATTCGCCAAGTATTGATATGGTAATTGATTCAGCTTCATCGCGTTCATTTGACAGCGGGCAGTCGGGAATGTTCACGTGTTCGGCCAGGGGGAATGTTATTATGCAGGTAAAATCGCGCATTGCCTGGTTATGTCTGATCCCCCACCGAAACGTGAACCGCTGATTCATGGCAGGTTAATTCGCCGCTACAAGCGGTTCCTGGTCGATGTTCTGCTCGATGACGGCAGTTGTGTTACCGCTCACTGCCCCAACACCGGATCCATGAAAAATTGCCTTCCGTCCCATGCCGATGTCTGGTTATCCCGATCTGACAATCCGCACCGAAAGTATGCGTTGACGTGGGAACTGCTCCGAACCCGGCGTGGACATTTTATTGGTGTGAACACGATCCGCGCGAACAGCATTGTGCGAGACGCAATCACCAGGGGCCAGGTAGATGAGCTTGCAGGGTATTCAACTGTTGCCGCAGAGAAAAAATACGGTCAGGAAAAGAGTCGAATTGACCTTTACCTTTCGGGCCACAATTCGCAGGTGAATTGCTATGTGGAGATTAAGAGTGTGACGTTGCTCGAAGTTCCGGTCAGTCGGGGCCGGGGATTTTTCCCAGATTCAGTCAGTGAGCGCGGCACGCGCCATTTACGAGAACTGATTCAGGTCGTCTCGCAAGGCTATCGTGGAGTCTTGTTCTACTGTGTTCAACATTCGGGTGTACAAAGTGTCAGCCCGGCGAAGGAAATCGATCCGATCTACGCAGAGACGCTGGCACAAGCCGTTGCTCAGGGGGTCGAGGTCCTCGCTTACAAAGTTAGTTTTCGCGGACACAAGCCGCGCCTGGCTGGACGAGTTCCATTTGTGCTCTCGGATTCTGATCATGTTTAATCCACGATTGTTCATCCTTGGATGTATGCTGGTGCTGGTTGCAGTTGGGTCGCTGACGATTGGTGCTGCATCGATTCCACTCGGCGAACTCATGCTGGCTATCTCAACTGATGATGTTGAACATACAATCCTGTTTGATATCCGCTTACCAAGGACATTGCTCGCAATTTTGGTTGGTGCGGGTGTGGGTACCTCGGGCGCGGCGATTCAGGGCCTGTTTCGAAACCCCCTGGCTGACCCGGCGCTGATTGGTGTTTCAGGTGGCGCAGCGCTGTTCGCCGCGGGCTTTCTGGTGTTTGGTGCTCGCCTCGGCGTATCTGTTACCGGTGTTGCCGGTAGTGCATTTTTTGGTGGCTTGCTGACGACCTGGCTGGTGCTCGCGGTAGGACGGCGTGGGGGAACGATTTCAAGTATGTTGCTTGCGGGTATCGCGATCAATGCAGTCGCCTTGTCAGGAGTAGGGATATTTTCCTATATCTCTACTGACCTGGAACTGCGTTCCGTCGCCTTCTGGGTGCTTGGTAGCCTGAACGGGGCGGACTGGCAAGCTGTCGGTATTGCCAGTCTGATCCCGGTGGCGATTCTTTTATTTATGACGCGAAGCCAATCGCTTAACGCCATAACTCTCGGCGATCGGGAAGCCGGGCACCTGGGTATTTCGGTTTCCCGGCTACGGCTGGAAATCATTATTCTGACTGCCGTCACCGTCGGTATTTCCGTCGCTTTGTGTGGTGTGATTGCTTTTATCGGGCTGATCGTTCCGCATCTGATTCGTATGACCGCTGGTCCGAACCATTTTGTTGTCATTCCCGGGTCGGCAATCCTCGGTGGATTATTATTGTTGTTGGCAGACACTTTGAGCAGGACAATGCTGAGCCCTGCAGAACTGCCGGTCGGTATCGTTACCGCCTTGCTTGGCGGACCTTTCTTCATCTACTTAATCGTTCGCCAACGAGGCAGTTTAGGGCTGTGACATTAAAGATAGCCAATGTGTCCTGCCAGGTGGACGGAATTACCTTGCTAAAGGGAGTTTCATTCGAGGCTGCCGCCGGATCGCTAGTCGGCATCATCGGGCCAAATGGATCCGGAAAGACAACATTGCTTAGAGCCATCGCTGGAGAACTCAATCCGGTTGAGGGCGAGATCAGTTATGCAAACGTTAACATGCATAAGTTAACTCTGGCACAACGTGCCCAATGGGTCGCGGTGCTGCCGCAGGAAGCTAATCTGAGCTTTCCCTTTAGTGCGGCAGAAGTGGTCGCCATGGGCCGGATTCCGCATGTGAAAGCAGCGCATCGAGGCCAGATCGTGGCAGATGTATTGGAAGAAATGCAACTGGGTGAATTGCAGGACAGGGTTTACACCACGCTTTCCGGTGGTGAGAAACAACGAGTGCAGATTGGTCGGGTGCTTTGTCAGATCTGGGATATGCAGGAACGGGCGCTATTGCTGCTGGATGAGCCGACAACTGCCCTGGATCTTGCCCATCAGCTTGCGTTGTTTAAAACCATCCGACGGTTAACCGATGGCGGCACCAGTGCGGTCGTGGTTTTACACGATATTAATCTGGCATTACGCTACTGTGACAAACTCGTTTTGATCGCAGAAGGGCACCTGATGAGCTTTGGAGGGCCGCGGGAAGTACTACAATCGACGCAATTACAAGAAGCCTTTGGCATCAACTTATCGGTCCATGAGACCGACGATCTGGGAAGTCCCTTCATTGTCGTCCGGGACTAATAATGACACATCAGACAACTCGCCAGGACGTAGCGACTACCGAAGTTGAGGGATTTATCCTCTCGCGTCAGTGGCAGGAAAACCCGAATGGCCAGGAGCTGATTTTCTGGCTGTCGACACCTGCTGGCCCCGTACAAGTGACAGTGCATGATCAGGAGGCGGTCTTTTTTATCGGTCGCTCCGATCTGACAAGAACCCGAAGAGTGCTCAGCGGTCAGCCTGGCTGGCGAAACGCGGAGGTAGCGTTGCTTACATTTGCCGCTGCAGAATGTGAACCTGTAGAAGCCTTCTATTTCGCAAACCAGAAATTGCTGAATATTGCTCGCGCGAAACTGGATCAGGCGGATATTCGCTTATTCGAGGCAGATGTGCGGCCTTCTGATCGTTACCTGATGGAAAGATTCATTAAGGGCTCGGTGAGTATTCTGGGGGAGGTGACAGCAAAAGACGGTCTTGGACGTTGTGTTAATCCGAAAATGCAACCATCAGCTTACCTGCCGAGCCTGAACATTCTCTCAATCGACATTGAAACCTCCTATACAGAAAACATTATTTATTCGATTGCCATCTATGGAAAGGATGTGAGCAAGGTCTTTATGGTTTCGGGGGAAACACAAGCGCCATTGCCGATGATGGAGTATGTACGGGATGAGGCGCAACTGATCGAATGTTTTCTATCGTTCATGGCGATCTGTGACCCGGATGTGATCATTGGCTGGAGCGTGGTCGCTTTTGATCTATGGTTTATTCAGACAAGATGCGAGGCACTCGGGATAGAGTTTACCCTGGGCCGTGCCAATGAAGCAGTCCGCTGGCGGACTGCCACGCGAGGTCGTGAGCGCCATTATGCGTTAGTACCAGGCCGAGTCGTACTTGACGGAATTGAATTGCTGCGTACCGCGACCTACACATTTGAAAGCTATGCGCTGGATTTTGTCGCGAGACAGCTTTTAGGCAGAGGCAAGCTGGTGGACGACGTCGACGCGCGTGCCACTGAGATACAGGAAATGTACGCTTCGGATAAACAGTCCCTGGCGCAATACAATCTGGAAGACTGCGTCCTGGTTTATGAAATCTTCGAGAAAACCCAGCTGATTGAATTTGCGATTCAGCGAGCGTGCCTGACAGGGCTTGATATTGATCGTGCAGGGGGATCTGTTGCTGCCTTTGACTTTCTTTATCTACCGCGCCTGCATCGACAGGGTTACATTGCACCCGTGGTGTTCGATGAGCCTGGTGGAGCGAGTCCCGGCGGATACGTGCTGGACTCAAAACCGGGATTGTACAGCGACGTGATTGTTCTGGATTTCAAGAGCCTTTATCCGAGCATCATCAGAACGTTCCACGTAGATCCGCTGGCAATGATCTGTGCAGGCTCGGAAGAAGATGTGATCCCGGGATTCAGGGATGCCAGTTTTTCGCGCACACGATACATCCTGCCCAGTATTATTGAAGAACTCTGGGTGGCCAGAGATGTGGCAAAGCAGTCAGGGCAGGCTGCGAACTCGCAGGCGATCAAGATCATCATGAACTCTTTTTACGGTGTGCTCGGTACGCCCGGCTGCAGATTTTTTGACCCGAAACTGGTTAGTTCAATAACACTTCGCGGCCATGAAATCCTGAAGAAAACGAGAGACCTGATCGAATCAGCCGGTTACCAGGTCATCTATGGTGATACAGATTCAGTGTTCGTTTTGTTGCAGGGAGCAGCAGAACCGGCCAACCTCATCGGTGAACGACTGATGACTTACCTGAATACCTGGTGGCGTGATCATTTAAAACAGACCTATGAGCTGGAAAGCTTTCTGGAAGTTGAGTATGAAACGCACTTTCAACGATTTCTCATGCCGACCATTCGCGGGTCGGACAAAGGCAGTAAAAAGAGATACGCGGGTGTGATCAGTGATGGTGGTGAGCAGCACATAGTGTTTAAAGGGCTGGAAACAGTGCGCAGCGACTGGACACAACTTGCCAGAGAGTTTCAGCGAGAACTCTATCGCCTGATGTTCGCCGATGAGCCATTTGAAGATTATGTGCTGGGTATGGTTGAAGCCGTCCACAGCGGTTTGTGTGATGACAAGCTGGTATTCAGACGAAGGCTGCGCCGCAAACTTGAGGAGTATCAGAAAAATGTTCCGCCTCATGTTCGTGCGGCGACAAAGCTCGCGGAAATTCGAAAAGCAAAGGGATTACCACCTGCGACTGAGTTTGGTGGTGGCTGGGTTGAGTACATTATGACGATCAACGGCCCCGAACCAAGGCTCTACAGGACGTCGCGCGTTGACTATCAGTTTTATGTGGATAAACAGCTCGCACCGGTCGCCGATGCGATACTGTTGTTTAAGTCAACCTCGCTCGCACAAATCACCGACAAGCAGCTTGGGCTATTTTAGGCTCGGACCCATGGTGCAGGAGCCGCTTAGGACTGGTGTGCTAAGACATTAGCCAGATTTTTGGCCACGGCATCGGCGTCAAGCCGCGCACCAAAACTGGAGACCAGCAGTGATGCCGCCTTGTTCGCGAGTTCCGCAGCCTGACTGAATGACGCCCCCCGACTTAAGGCAAACAGGAATGACCCCGCGAAGATGTCACCGGCACCGGTTGTATCGACCGGTTGCGTTGGCACGCCCGGTACGCTCAACAATTGATCACCGGCACAGACGATGGCGCCTTCTTTGCCGCAGGTTACAACGAAGCTTTTACAGATCTTCCTGACGTGCTCAATCGCTGCGTCGCGATCATCATTGTTTGCGAGTAGTTTGGCTTCATCTTCATTGCAGAACAGGATGTCGACACCAGCATCGAGTATTTTGTCAAACTGATCTTTGAAGTTTTGGACCATAGCCGGGTCTGACAGGGTCAGGGTTACTTTGACACCCGCTTCGTGTGCAATCTGTTGCGCCTTTAAGGCGGCTTCGTAGGCGGTGGGTGAGCTGACGAGATAGCCTTCTATATAGAGAAAGCGCGACTGCCTTAAGGCATCGGTATTGAGTTCCTTAGTGGACAGACTCTGGGTTATGCCCAGATGCGTCATCATTGTTCGTTCTGCATCGGGCGTTACCATGGAGATACACTCGCCGGTAATGCCTTTTTCCCGACCGGAATCGAGATTGGTATCTACACCAGCCGCGTTCAGGTCCTTCATGAAAAAGTCACCGGTTTCATCGCTGGCGACCTTGCAACTATAAAAAGCGGCACCGCCCAGCTGAGCGACGATGAAGATGGTGTTAGCCGCTGAGCCCCCACCGGCAAGTTTAACCACCACGTGTTCGTGCTTCTCTTCCAGTAATTGCAACAGCGATCTGCGTTCGTCTGCCTCAATCAGGGTCATAATCCCTTTTTCCATCTTCGCGTCGATAATGAAGGCATCGTCTACTTCGTATTCGGAATCGACAAGCGCGTTTCCTATGCCGTAGACATCGTAATTTTTCATGTTAATCCTTGTGAGCGTTCTATGATTAATTCAGGACCCAGGATCCGATGTGGAAGCGTCAGACTTGAGCCAATCTGGCGAATGCGACGTCTGCTGCGGCCAGGGTTTTATCCAGTTCCTTTTGGCCATGTGCTGAGGACACAAAACCGGATTCGAAAGGCGAAGGCGCGAGATTGATCCCCTGCTCAAGCATGACGTTAAAAAACAGATTGAATGCTGCAGTGTCAGAATTCATCACTTGTGCGAAGTTCGCCACTGGATGGTTGCCGGTAAAAAAAAAGCCGAACATCCCGCCAACCTGATTGGTGGAAAACGGGATTCCGTGGTCATTTGCTCGCTGCTGCAGACCGGTCATCAGTGCAGTCGTTGCCTCGCCAAGGGAGTCGTAAAACCCTGGTTCATCAAGCAACTCCAGCGTGCGCAGACCCGCCATCATGGCGATGGGATTTCCTGACAAGGTGCCTGCCTGGTAAACACCGCCGAGCGGTGCAATCGAATGCATGATATTGGCACGGCCACCAAATGCCCCCACGGGCATGCCGCCGCCGATGATCTTGCCGAGTGTCGTCAGGTCGGGCTTGATGTCGTAGTGTGCCTGGGCACCGCCGTGGGCGACCCTGAATCCGGTCATAACTTCATCAAAGATCAGCACTGCGCCAGATTCATCACAAACCTCCCGCAGGGTCTCGAGAAAGCCAGGCAGTGGTGGAACACAGCTCATATTTCCAGCAACCGGCTCGACAATAATGGCGGCGATTTCTGAACCGTTACTCGTGAACAACTGGCGCACTGCGTCGGCATCGTTGTATGGAAGCGTCAATGTGTGTGCAGCAAAGCCCTTCGGAACTCCGAGAGAATCCGGTTCCCCCATCGTCAGTGCACCAGAACCGGCCTTGACCAGCAAGGAATCGCTGTGCCCGTGGTAGCAGCCTTCAAATTTGACGATGTTATCGCGACCGGTGAAACCCCTGGCCAGGCGTATAGCGCTCATTGTCGCCTCAGTCCCGGAGTTGACCATCCTGATCATTTCGATCGATGGCATGATCCCGCAAATCTTGCGCGCCAGTTCCGATTCGATCGCCGTCGGTGCGCCGAAACTTAAGCCGTTATCAGCAGCTGTTTTTATTGCGCTGATCACATCGGGATGCGTATGGCCGACAATCATGGGTCCCCAGGAACCAATGTAGTCGATAAATTCCCGATCATCCTCATCGTACAGGTAGGCGCCTCGGGCTCGCTTGAAAAACACGGGCTTGCCACCGACACGTGTGAATGCCCTGACCGGTGAATTCACACCACCAGGCATCAACTGCTGCGCTTCTTCAAACAGTGTTTCGGATCGATTCATGTTGAGTCCCTGGTTTTCAAGGAGCGCATTCAATCACTGATTTCGTTGTTATTCAACGCGATTGGCGGGCTAGCGTCCCTGATAGTAGGATTCGATGTCCTCGCGGCTGACGATTCCAACGGGCGAGTCGATAAGCGGTGCGCTGATACGATTGACATACAGTGCCTGAACGCCGCTGTTATCCAGTGCATCAAGTGCTTCAGTCAATGTGGCCTGGAGCAGGATACCGGTGACATCCTTGCGAGTTGCCGGTATTGCGGTCAGGTCTACCGGCTGATCAGGATTTTTTTCAATATGAATAATCAGATCTTCGTTGCGCAGAATAAAGGAGGGCTTTGCGTCTACATCCACCAGGAGCCAGTGGGGTTTTTCCTTGGTCAGAATTTTGGCTTCATCAGCTTCAAGCCGGGTTTGAACGCGTTCGAAGCTTCGCACCATGATGCTGGCTACCGACGCGCGATTGAGCGCCATCGACATTGGATTCTGCCTGAACTCCAGGCCAAGCAGTTCCATCTGGGTAATGAATACTGATTTTAATCCGAAGACTTCACTGGCGGTGATGTTGGCGATAATGATGACGAGCATCGCTGGTAAAATGATGTTCGGGTTGTGCGTTAGTTCCATCACCGCCATGAGCGCCGCGAGCGGTGCCTGCAGTACGGCGCCCATCATCGCCCCCATGCCAAGCATTACATAGAAGGCAGGTGATGAAATTTCCGGCAGGATCAGGCTTGCGATCAACCAGATTAATCCTCCTGCAGTCGCGCCAATGACCAGGGTTGGGCCAATGACACCCACAGGGACGCCCATGGCGATTGTCGTCGCCGACGCCAGCAGCTTAAACAGACACACGAGCAGCAGCAGGCTGAATGACAACTCGCCGATCAGTGCCGTGTTGACCGTGTCATAGCCCACGCCCAGAACTTCGGGTACTGCCAGAGCGATGCTGCCGGTAACCGCACCGGCGATGATCATGCGCAACCAGATTTGGTTTGGTGCACGTTGCATAAGATATTTGATGAGGTGAACAAATGCTGCGGCGATGATGCCGATCAGTACCCCTTCGAGAATCACCAGCGGTATATCGTAAAAAGATTCCATGGAGACCTGGGGAACATCAAATGCAGGAATCGAACCATAAAAAATCTGCATGATCAGAGCAGAAGTGACTGCCGCGAGAATAACTGGAATAAATCCGGCCATCGTGTACTCCATAATGATCACTTCCATGGAGAATATGACACCGGCAATCGGCGTGTTAAACGACGCAGAAATTGCAGCGGCGGCACCACAACCGACGAGAATGCGGATACTGTTGTTGGGTAGCTTGAGCTTCTGACCGAGCAAGCTGCTCACAGCGGCGCCCAGATGTATTGCCGGACCTTCCCTGCCACCTGATTGCCCGGAAGTCAGGGCAATGGTACCGGCGAAAAACTGCGTCGCCAGGTTCTGTGCCGGCAGGTGTCCCTGGTGCCTTGCGAGCCGCTCCAGGACGTGGACTACCCCGGTCCTTCGTGTGTCCGATTTGATTAGTGATAGCACCACCGCGAGAATTACGCCGCCGATGAGCGGGAATCCAAGCAGCCAGGGCCACGGAAGCTGCTCGAAATTCTCAAATTGCCCTGCCAGCAGCCAGGTAAGCGGGATTTCGGAGAACTGGCGGAAGGCCACAACGGTGAGTCCCGTGAAAACACCCGAGACGACCCCAAGCAGGGCAAATTGCGGGATTGCCTCGACCGATGCCAGGCGCCGCCGGAAGGTGCGGATGGAAATTCGATCCTTAAAACGTACCAGCAGCTTTTTCATACTTCCCAATGGGCGCCCGATGCACTTCACAGGATATGCCATTGCCCTGAAAAGCGCGAATCAGCTGGGATACCGGCGATTGGGACATTAAGCTTGGTTTTTGAAGTTTTCTGATAGAATATCGGGTCCCTCAAGTGTAACTGAAGATGTATCAGCTGAAATGACAGCGGTAAAAGGCAGCAAACAACACCGAATGGTGGTGGTCCCTTATCGGCCGTTATACAAGGCTGGTGTGTTCCTTGTGTTTTTAGCTGCCATGGTGACTTTCAGTTTCGTGACTTATGAATATGGAATGCGTCAGGGGCTGGCGCTGAAGGTAGCGGTGGTGCGGGAACGGGACCAGATCAGTGTGCAACTGGCTGAAGCAACCCGGCTGATCGGAGAGATGCGCCAGGAGATCGCTGACCTTAAATTTGGCGGAGAAATAGATTCACGTGCAAACGAGGAAGTCAGGCAAACGGTTGAGAGCCTGCAGGACCAGATAGCCCAGTTTCAGGAGGAGATCAAGTTCTACAAGGGTGTTATGTTGCCGAATGCCCAGGAGAAAGGCCTGCGTATCGAGCGTCTCGATATGGTCGGGACTAATGTACCGAACAGGTACAAATATAAACTTTTATTGACCCAGGTTGTCGATAAACATGAGTTTGTTCAGGGTGGCGTTGAGATTGCCCTGTTGGGCAGGGATGGAAATACTGAAGCGGCGCTAAGCCTCAGTGAGTTAAATGAGGCACAGACCGATGCGATCGGTTTTCGTTTCCGGTACTTCCAGAACATCGATGGCGAATTGCTGGTGCCAAGTGGATTTGAACCGCGAGAAGTGATGATCGTGGCGAGATCGTCCGGAAAAAACGGGCAGCGGCTTGAAAAGAAATTCAACTGGCAGTTGAGTGGAGGATAATTATGTTTGGTAAGAAAAAGGACGCCAGGTCTGAATCCGGGATAACACTGATCGCGACTAATTGCGAATTTGTGGGTGATGTCCATTTCAGTGATCAGCTTCTGGTCAATGGTATTGTAAAAGGAAATATCTACGCTCAGCCAGGTTCCAAGGCGGTCGTTACGGTCAGTGAAAAAGGTCGGGTCCGGGGCGACATACGGGTGCCCAATGTCATTGTAAATGGCAAGGTTTTTGGCGACATCCAGTCAGACAAGCACGTTGAACTGGCCGCGAAAGCCGAGGTAAAGGGCAACGTCTATTACAACTTGATTGAAATGGTAATGGGTAGCGCTGTGGACGGTAATCTGGTCCATTTAAAGGACGGTAAGAAACCTGCCGAAACCGAATCTCGGGAAGCGCATACAGAGCCTGAAAGCAGAAAGGTCAGCCCTCCCGTCACGGCAGTGAAAAGTAAAACTGCATAACCAAAGACTGATTCAATCTGACGTTTGCATTGAAATTGGTAACAAAGCCCCGATACTTGAACTATGACAGACTCACCAACCATGATTGAACCTGCCGGAATGACGTTTTCCGACGCTGCGGCCGTGAAAGTCAGAACGCTGATTGAGGAAGAGGAAAACGAAAATCTGAAGCTGCGTGTATTTGTTACCGGAGGCGGTTGCTCAGGATTCGAATATGGATTTACCTTCGACGAGGATGTCGAAGAAGATGATACCTGCATAAAAAATGAAGGTGTGTCACTGGTAGTGGATGCTTTAAGTTTCCAGTACCTGGCAGGTGCAGAGGTCGATTTCAGGGAAGACCTTCAAGGCTCGAGGTTCGTGATCACCAACCCAAACGCATCGACGACCTGTGGTTGCGGTAATTCTTTTTCTATCTAGGGCTAACGACTTCTAACTTTCGCTCTACGAAGCCTCAACCCCCATCATTACTTGACTGACCGAGTGCCGAAGCATAGCTGGTCTGCCCAGCGACTGAACTCAGGCGTGAAAGGATAGGTTGAGTTGTGTTCCTGAAGTCGGTCATGTTTTTTGCAAGAATGGGCTTTGCGTCCGGTAATTTTACCGTTCTAGGATTGCGGTGCACACCATTGACCAGGAACTCAAAATGCAGGTGTGGTGCGGTTGCCCATCCCGTTGCGCCCACATAACCGATTATCTGTCCCTGCTCCACAGTTTTACCCGGACGCAGTCCGTTGGCGAATTTGGACAAGTGCAGATATTTGGTCGTGTATTGTTCGCCATGCTGGATCACGACATAGCGTCCGGAAGCACTGTTCTGACGGGCGATGGTTACCTTGCCCTGACCTGCGGCGATCACCGGTGTTCCTTTGTTCGCTGCATAGTCAATACCACGATGAGGCATGACTCGATTGTGGATCGGGTGCAGACGACGCAGGTTGAAATTGGAGCTGACGTGTGAAAAGTGGACCGGGTCCCGAATAAATGCTTTGCGCATGCTTCGCCCGTCCTGCGCATAATAACTTTTGATGCCATGCTCATCCTCATAAAGCACTGCGGTGTACGTTTTGCCCATATTCTGGAATTGTGCAGCCAGGACTTCTCCCTCCTTGACCTTCTCACCGTCGACATAAATGTCCTCGTATATCAGGGCAAATGAATCACCCTTGCGCAGGTCCAGGGCAAAGCTGATGTCCCACTGAAATATGTTGCTTAGTTTCATGATGATGTTATCGGACAAGCCCGCTTTTTTCCCCGCGTGATACAGCGATGGTGTATCAGTAGAGATTCTGCCGGTTTGATAGGCAGTAATAATCTCAGGATTTGATATTTCCCGTTGCGCCACAAATCGATCGGCATCTCGGGTGACAAGCAGTCTTTCCAGCGCGTTGATGTCGTAGCGTAACGCGTCTAACTCGCCGGACTTGGAGATCTTAAGGCCCAGGGTTTTGCCAGGGACTATTTTGCGCAGGATCGCAACATCCTTACCAATATCAACGATGGCTTGCAGTTCGGCTGCCTTTAGCCCGACGGCTTTGAAGATGGTGAACAGGTTATCGCCGGAACGAATTTCGATACTGGTCCAGTTGTCGCGAACCTGTTCGCTGACCAATGGTGCGTCATCGCCCAGGGCCGGGACCGGATATCGGTCTGCTGGTGCGATGCGCAGAGAAACAGGGATAAGCTCAGTTTCAGGATTGTTTCTTGCCGGCAATGCGGTGATGACAAATCCTAAAAAAGCCGCCAGCACGAGGGCGGTTTTAAGGTGGGTAAGTGGGTAACTTTTCATGTGGACATAAGAAAAAGCGTTCTAAATTATTGTAGTTTGTTATAAAAGCCGTGTAACTATATAAAAAGTATAGAAATAATGAAAGAAAATGACATCATTTTGTTGCCCTGGTGCCACGAGATCTACCAAAATACCCTCATTCCATTCGACCACCAGCCCTGATTACTTGAATTTTTGGTCATATCCTGTATTTTCCGCAACCAAATCGGATGCGAAAGATACAGTAGCTATCGACCCATTTAAAGGATTTGTAGAGGGATTTGTGATGTCCGGCGCCGTGCGGGGGATAGCTGGCCTGATAGCATGAGAAACTGATCCGACAACGAACCAAAATGCGCTATATACAAGACAGAACAATGAGGCGGGAATTGATGTCAGACGGGCAAGACTTTCTGGAGCACCTACACAGGCTGGGGCTAATCGCGCAGGTAAGTAATGAGCCGGACCTAAAGGCGCATCTGGATGCCGGTCCACGGACCGTTTACTGTGGTTTCGATCCAACGGCGGATAGCCTTCATGTGGGTAATCTGGTGCCTTTACTGGCGTTGCGCAGATTTCAGCTACAGGGCCATAAACCAATCCTGCTGGTGGGTGGCGCGACTGGCATGATCGGTGATCCAGGAGGTCGGGCCAGTGAGCGGGAGCTGAATTCGGCTGAGGTGGTTGAACAGTATGTCGAAAAGATCCGGATTCAGGCGAGTCGTTTTCTTGATTTTGATTGTGGCGACAGCTCAGCCATTGTCGTTGATAACGCAGAGTGGACACGGGACCTCGGCGTGATCGATTACCTCCGTGATATCGGCAAGCATTTCAGCGTCAATGCAATGGTCCAAAAGGAGTCGGTAAAACGCCGGCTCCAGGATGACTCCCAGGGGATCAGTTACACCGAATTCAGCTACATGATTCTGCAGTCATATGATTTTGTGGTGCTGAATCGTCGCTATGACTGCACGATACAAATGGGCGGTAGTGATCAATGGGGCAATATCACCAGCGGCATGGATCTCATTCGGAGGATGGAATCGAAGCAGGCATTCGCCATTACTTATCCGCTCATCACAAAAGCTGACGGCACCAAGTTTGGTAAAAGTGTCGGCGATGCCGTCTGGTTGGATGCTGTGCGGACCTCACCCTACAGTTTCTATCAGTTCTGGCGGAACTGTGCCGACGAGGATGTGATTCATTTTCTGAAAGTGTTCACGTTCCTGCCCTGGGAGGAACTGCAGATTCTGGAACAGGCACATGATCAGGACCCGGGTATGCGAGTCGCACATATTACACTGGCGCAAGCAGTGACAGAACTCGTTCACGGCAAGCAGGGGGTGGATGCAGCGGAACGTATAGCGGCCGCGATGTTCTCCAATCAGCTTGTCGAATTGACAGCCAACGACCTGATGCAACTGGCCCAGGATGGAATGCCCTCGGCGGAACTTGCCGGAGGCGATGTGGGCATACTTGATGCGCTGGTTCAATCCGGCCTGGCCGTGACGCCGAGAGGTGAAGTGACGCCTGGTCAGGCGAGAAAGTTGATTCAAAGTAATGCGGTATCCCTGAACGGCGAAAAGGTAACCGATGAAACACTTGTCCTCGAGACGAAAGCTGCGTTACACGGCCGGTTTTTCATTCTGCAGAAAGGGAAAAAGCAACATTTTTTGTTCACCTCTCCGAACGCATCCGGACAGTCAGATTAGGTTTGTAAAAGATTTATGGCTGCGTATAATACGCGCCCTCAGCCCGGATCATGGCGATCTGGAAGTACGATTATGCTGGGGTCTGTAGCTCAGTTGGTTAGAGCGCACCCCTGATAAGGGTGAGGTCGGTGGTTCGAATCCACCCAGACCCACCAGTGTGTTGTTTGGTTTAGGATAAGCTAGTGAGGTCGGTGGACTGGGCGTCCCCGTTCGAATCCACCCAGACCCACCAGTGTGTTGTTTGGTTTAGGATAAGCTAGTGAGGTCGGTGGACTAGGCGTCCCCGATCTAATCCACCCAGACCCACCAGATATCCCATCTGGAAAAAATGGGGCCATAGCTCAGCTGGGAGAGCGCCTGCCTTGCACGCAGGAGGTCGGCGGTTCGATCCCGCCTGGCTCCACCAATTATTTTCTATTTTTCGCAAAGCGAAAAATAGAAAAGCGATCTCTGAGAACTCACAGCCGCAAGGGCTTCCTGCAAGGAAGCTAGGCGGCCCAGAAGGCAACGCAATTTACCCGCAATATCTCCCCAACCCTGCAAAGCGAAAAATAGAAAAGCGATCTCCGAAAACGCAAAGCCGCAAGGGCTTCCTGCAAGGAAGCTAAGCGGCCCCGAAGGAGACATAAACCCAGGCGCTTCCCCCCATCCCAGCGAAAAATCAAAAATCTAACCCTCGCCCCTATCCACCCCCAGATTATCCAATACGGACTTATCAGGAATCTTCGTGTCATCATCATCCCCGGGGATAGTGTCCGGTGCGGATAGGATGATTGCTGTGATGTTGTCGAGCGAATCCTGTTTGAGCGCCAGACTGATCAGCTGATCCACCCGATCCTGATCGGAACCGGGACTATTCAGTATGGCGCAAATGTCTTCATCTGCGACGTATCCTGACAACCCGTCACTGCAGAGCAGGATTTTCTGACCCGCCTGCCACTTGTCGCTAATCCGGTCGGCTTCGACAGAATCCAATTCCCTGATACCTACTGCTTTTGTGATACCGTCCTTTCTGGAATCCGTGGCGGCTTCTTCTTCGGTGAGGTGACCGGCGTCGATGAGAAACTGCGAATGTGTATGATCGCGAGTCAGGGGTTTCAAAGAGCCATCAAACAGGTAGGCTCTGCAGTCTCCAGCCCAGAAGATGTTGTACAAATTTCCTTTCGCGAGGACCAGAACCAGCGCGGCCCCCATGTTGACACCGCAGCTGTCCGCGAACTCCCTGATTATCGCATGCGTGGTCTCGATCGCTTGATTCACTCCTTCTCCTGAGGAGATCATTCTGGCGAGTGTGTAAGAAGTAATAGCGCTTGCAGTTTCCCCCATTGCCAGCCCGCCAACACCGTCAGCAACCAACCAGAGGTTACTTTTGGGGTGACAAACATAAGAGTCCTGATTGATATCTCTTTTGCCAACATCTGTACCCGCGGCATAAGTGCAAAACATCAGACATCTCCTCTGAATTATTTCTCTCTCAAGCGACTCGATGTCTAGCGTTTTTCGCCTGCTTTGGCTGGAGGGGCCCGGACGAGCCGTTTTAGATTCTTGCGAGCCGTCATCGATAATCCATTCCAGACGCGAAGCTCGCTCCGTACCAATTGTGCTCAGACGACCCAGCGTGTCAAGCATTTGGCGTCCCGCCCTATCGGTTCTGTGATACGGGTCACAAATTTGGCTCGTCGGGTGTGAGCGTGGATTATTTGCCTTCAGAACTCGCATTGCTTTTTTTCGCTTTCGCGGTCGGGTGAGATTTCAGGGCTGTGATGGTTTATTAGGGGGCGCTTAGCTGGAGTTGCGGTTTTTTACGTTGCCTTCTGGGCCGCTTAGCTTCCCGTTGGGAAGCCCTTGCGGCGGTGAGTTAGCAGAGATCGTATTTCGATGTTTTTCGCTGGGCGAAAAAATCGAAATTACCTTGCGCCTGTGAGGGTTCAGAACTCGCATTGCTTTTTTTCGCTTTTGCGAAAAAAAGAAATTAACATTCCGCCCGTGAGAGATGTGGTTGAACAACAGATCCGTTCCCTGGTGGACGGCGAGAATATTCGCGTTTCAGCGGATTTGCTCTCGGTGCTCGATGAGTTGTCACTGGCCTACAGGGTAGTTGAAGAACAGGTACAACTGCGTAATCCGCCGGAATTACTCGACGTTGATCTGATTAGCAGGCGGTTGTCCCGCGCGGCTGCAATCGAAGTATTCTGGTCAATTGACTCGACCAATTCCTATCTCATGGCGCAGAAGGAAACCGGGGATGTTCCGCGCGTCTGTTTTGCAGAGCAACAACTGGCAGGGCGGGGACGGCGTGGCCGACAGTGGATCAGTCCGTTTGGCCGAAACATCTATATAAGTCTGCGCAGAAACTTTGCCGGGCAGATAAGCGACCTGACCGGCCTCAGCGTGGTCGTGGGCCTCTCCGCAGTCTGCTGTATTCGCGAATGTGGAATCAACGCCGGATTAAAGTGGCCCAATGATATTCTGCTTGATGGGGGTAAGTTGGCTGGCATCCTGGTTGAGGTCGGTACCAATTCAATGGGGAGAGTATTTGCGGTGATCGGTATTGGCGTAAATCTGGCGCTCGATTCCAGGAACGCGGCACAGATTGATCAACGCTGGAGCCATCTGGGTCTTGAGTTGAGCAAAAGCAGGAACGAATTCGCTGCCGGATTACTGGAAAAAATATTGTCCGACCTTGAGACCTTCGATCTGCATGGCTTTAAACCTTTTCAGACCTTGTGGCCACAATACAATGTTTACCAGGGAATGCCGGTCGTGGTGCATCGAGGTGATGAAACCATCAGCGGCAGCGATGCCGGGATAGATGATGACGGAAACCTGTTGCTGCAAATCGGTGAAAAAATCCAGGTTTTTAGTGCCGGTGAAGTCAGCCTGCGCCCCGGAAAGATGTGATGCGATATATTTTTTATACGCTCGTTTTGTTCAACGTCATGTTCTTCCTCTTTAATCTACTCTCGCCTG
Organism: Gammaproteobacteria bacterium; assembly: GCA_021773555.1. Taxonomy (GTDB): domain Bacteria; phylum Pseudomonadota; class Gammaproteobacteria; order Pseudomonadales; family Azotimanducaceae. The sequence goes on along the minus strand of JAJFKA010000042.1, from coordinate 1,702 downwards.
AAGTAAAGGTTGAGTTTCCATTGGCTGAACGTGACCCGGAAGTAGCCATCATCAGGCTGCTCGGAGAGGAGCAGGACCTTTCCAGTCGCCAGCGACAGATGGACAAGGCGGTGAAGTCGCCAATGCTCTATGACGAGTCAAATCCTGACGGCTGCAAGGCGATCGGCCCTTTCAGCGAGATAGCGGTGGGGCAAGCTGTGCTGGAACGGCTTGAGTCACTGGAGATCGCGGTGGAACTGCGTGCGATTGATCGTGCGACGGGCGGTTTTGACTATCGTGTGATGATTCCGCCCCTGCCCTCACTAGAGGAGGCTTTTCGCCAGCTGCGCGAGCTGCAGACCCAGAAGATTGACAGTTATGTCATCACCCAGGGGTCGGAAGCCCTCGGTATATCGCTGGGTGTATTCTCCACCAGACCTGCGGCCGAGACGGTTCAACAAGAGACTGCCACCAGGGGGTACAAAGCCAGTATTCGTGAGATTACCCGTCTCGACCGCCAATACTGGATTTTCTCCCAGATTGCGCGTGACCTCACCATTGACCCTGAGTTGCTTGATCGGCTTGTCGATGAATATCCAGGTCTGACTCTGGATTACCAGATGTGTATCCGCCTGGTTGAGAACTAGCGTGAACCGGGTCAGGGCAAGTAATTTGAAAAGTTGCTGTACTGGCTGGCATTCTTAACATAAAATCCGCTCCTCGCTGCGAGGGGTAACCTTTGCAGAACCCAAAAAAGTTTGAAATGTGCCGCTATAGCTCAGCTGGTAGAGCAACTGATTTGTAATCAGTAGGTCCCGAGTTCGACTCTTGGTGGCGGCACCAGCTTCATGTGAGATTAGTGGACGGCTTTTTGATACCAGTATTATTTGCGGACTGGAGTGCGTAGTTGATGGTTGAGCGCGAGTTGACAGTTGCAAAATGAATCAAGAGCGAACAGGCGCGGATTTAAGTACCAGATTTCCCCGAATTTAATGAATGTTTCTCCCTCGGAGCGCGTTAGCATGGGCGTTACGGGGAAATATCCGTTGACATGTGAGAGTCTCGTAGGCAGAATCTAGCGCCTCTTTTTGGAGGGGTACCCGAGTGGCCAAAGGGATCAGACTGTAAATCTGACGCGTAAGCTTCGGTGGTTCGAATCCACCCCCCTCCACCAACAAGTGGGGCAGGAATATTGGGGATGGCTCTACACTGGGAGGAGCGCGACAGACAGGAAATAGTGTTCTGCGGGTATAGTTCAGCGGTAGAACCTCAGCCTTCCAAGCTGATGACGCGAGTTCGATCCTCGCTACCCGCTCCAGAATTGCTGGTGGTAGTGAGAGAAATTTAAGTGCGATAAAGCGGAAGTGTAGATTTTGCTCATATAGCTCAGTCGGTAGAGCACTTCCTTGGTAAGGAAGAGGTCACCGGTTCGAATCCGGTTATGAGCTCCAGTTATAGTTGTTAGGGTAGGGATAGTCAGTTTTTTGAGGTCGGCCTGTCGCGAATTGGTTGCAGGTTGAAAATTAATAACGTCAATCGGCGCTTAATGCGTTGTCAGTGATCATTAAGGAGAGGGGCTGAAATGTCCAAAGAGAAATTTGAGCGTACCAAGCCACATGTAAATGTAGGCACAATTGGCCACGTTGACCACGGTAAGACGACGCTGACGGCGGCGATCACCAAGGTATGTGCGGAAGCCTACGGTGGAACATTTTCGGCATTT
>JAJFKA010000041.1 GCA_021773555.1 Gammaproteobacteria bacterium | reverse complement strand
GCTCCTCTACTAACACTTCACTGGTGAAGTTACCCGCACACAGCGCATAGCTCGAGGCTGGGGCGAGTGGCTAGCTCCTACCCCACAGGGACTTCCACCCTTTGTTCAATGCCAGCTTATCCTGGCGTTCTAAGTGCCATTTGGGTCTGCTCGTTTCCGATGTTTTTATCCCCCGGTATGCAGGTTAGAATCCTTGAATGCTAGAGCGAATCATTATATTCATCGTCCTTGGCGTTTTTGTGTTCACACCAGACGTTTCACACTGGCGCTTGAATGATTACTTCTCCTGGTACGAAGTCTACCTGCCCTGGGTGTTGCTGATCGCGCTTGCACACTGGATTCAATGGCGTGCAGACCGCCCGTCCGATCCTAACTAACCAATGCTCACGCTGACCCAGCTATTCACCATTTGCCTGACCTACCTGGCAATCCTGTTTGGCTCCGCTTACGCGACAGAAAAAGGCTATATCCCTCAGGTCATCGCCAAACATCCGGCAACGCGAGTTTTATCACTCGGTGTTTTTGCCGGGGCGATTGCGTTTCACGGTGCAGTCGGATTCGCTGCTCAATACGGTTCCGGCTTCCTGCTCTATTTCATTGGTTCGAGCGCTGCTTTCTTTATCGCGCCAGTGCTACTCGGCCCTGTCAGCAGGACGGCACTCGCTTACAAACTCGGCTCGCTCTCAGATGTGTTCGCATTCCGCTATCCGGCAGCCTGGGTTGGCGGCACCATCAGCTTATTAATGTTAATTGGTGTGTTGCCCCTGCTGGCGCTGCAGATCCAGGCGGTATCCGTTTCTATTCACCTCCTGAATCAGGAACTCAGCAAGAATGTACTAGCGGTGTTGTTCTGTCTGATGATGTCGGTGTTTGCAATTCTATTTGGTGCACGCCATCTATCCACCCGCGACAAACATCAGGGTCTCGTCGTTGCAATTGGGCTGGAATCGATCATAAAGCTCGCCGCAATGATGATTCTCGCATTCTATTGCATAACACAGGTCTTTGGTTCAACCCGCGGGCTCGCAAACTGGCTAACGGAGAACGAGCCATTGTTATCAGTTGCGTATGAACAACTTGGTAATGGTGCGTCGCGATCCTTGTTACTCACATTTTTTGCCGCCACCGTTGCCATGCCTCATGTCTATCACATGCTCATCACCGAGAACGACGACGAGCGAGCCCTGGTTGGTGCTCGTTGGGGTTTCCCTCTGTATATGCTGCTGCTCAGCCTTTGCATTCCACCGATCCTCTGGGCGGCAATTCGCTTGTCCGTGGCAACACAACCTGAGTTTTACGCGATCGGTATTGGGTTGGCTTCAGATAATCACGGGATTGTAATTCTGGCTTTCATCGCAAGCCTCGCCGCCGCAAGTGGTGTCCTGATTGTGACCACGCTCGCGCTGGCATCGATGACCTTAAACCACGTGGTACTACCGTTCTATCGACCACGCCGTGGTGTTGACGTCTATAGAATTATCCTTAACATGCGCCGCTTTCTTATAGCAGCGATCATCGCTGCGGCGTTTGGTGTCTACCAGCTTCTGGGTGAAGGCCAGAGCCTGATCAGCCTGGGTATTGTTGCTTTTGTAGCAGTTTTGCAGTTCTTGCCAGGTCTGGTCGGTGGCATCCATTGGCGGGGCGCCAACAAGACAGGTCTGATCGCCGGACTTCTCGCCGGCTATTTGGTCTGGTTTTCAACTCTGCTCTGGCCTTTGATACTCAACATGCTCGTTGGCAAACCATTTATTGTTGAGATCAACGATCAATCCTGGCAGTTGTCAGCGCTAACTTCGTTACTAGCAAATGTGGCGTTTTTTGTAATCGGTTCTCTGTTGAGCAAAACCACGGCGGAAGAATTGCTGGCCGCTGAAGAGTTTATGTCCGACTCGAACGTCAGTGTTTTCAGGGGAGAAATTCAAGCCAGTTCGGTCTCAGAAATGGAAAGTAACCTGGCGACAGCGCTGGGGCGCGCCGTTTCCAGCAGGGAAGTTAACCTGGCGCTGACTGAGTTGCGCTATCCGCAGAACGAAAACCGGCCGTTCGCTCTGGGTCAGCTCAGAAAACAAATGGAATCAAATTTATCCAGCATGTTAGGGCAAACCATTGCGCATCGGATAATGCATGCAACCCTGCCGTTAAAGCCCGCTTCCCAAACGTTCCATGCACTGGAAAACTACCTGGAAGATTACCGCAGCCAGCTAACCGGACTCGCTGCGGAACTCGATGACCTGCGCCGCTACCACCGTCAGATACTTCATGTCTTACCTACCGCGGTATTCTCGATTGACCAGCAATTAGTCATTCGAACCTGGAATCACGCGATGGCGGAGATCACCGGTATACGCCCGGAGTCAATCATCGGCTCATCCATTACAAGCCTGCCCGAACCCTGGAGAGAACCCCTTAATACCTTTATCTATGATGATCTGACACACCGCCTCAAAGAAGAGTTGATCATCAATAACGTTAAGATCCTGATCAATCTGCATAAAGCGAGTCTGATCGGCTCCCAACCGCGCGAACAGGGAGATCAGGTCATCGTAATCGAAGACCTGACAGAGTCCCAGCATATGGAAGATCAGCTCATCCACAACGAGCGTCTGGCCACCATTGGTCAACTAGCCGCGGGAATCGCACATGAAATCGGTAATCCGGTGACCGGCATCGCATTTCTCGCCCAGAACCTCCGAATAGATAACCCTGAACTCGCCGAACTCTCATCGCAGATACTTGAACAAACCGAACGCATCACGAACATCATGCAATCCCTGGTCAATTTTGCCTACAGCAGCAAGGGCGGTACCAAGAATCCCAACGTACCAGTGGAACTTCAAGTATGCATCGATGAAGCCATCAACCTGTTGTCGTTAAGTCAACGTAACGAGAATATCTCCTTTAGGAACCACTGCGACGCCCGTGTCTACACGTTGGGAGACCCGCAACGCCTCTCCCAGGTTTTCGTTAATCTGCTGGCGAACGCCCTGGATGCGTCCGTCGCCGGGGATCAAATCAGCATTACCAACCGATTTGAGGAAGGTTCCGTGGTGCTGGACATCATCGACCAGGGTTGTGGTATCGCCTCTGATCAGATTAACCGCGTGTTTGAACCATTTTTCACCACCAAAGATCCTGGCCAGGGGACAGGTCTTGGCCTGGCCATCGTCGCCACGATAGTGGATGAACACCACGGCTCTATTTCCGCCGAGGCTGTATCCGGTGGAGGTACGCGGGTTATTTTGAAGCTGCCGCAGTACATTCATGGCAATTCGGACCTTTCCCAGGAGTTGACATCGTCCTAGGGATCGTTGTTAAGTGCCGATACCAAGTGCGGAAAACTATGAGCCGAAAGAAGATTCTTATCATCGAAGACGAAATCGTCATTCGATCCTCACTTAAAAAATTCCTTGAGAAGCAAAACTATAAAGTATGTGAGGCAGGTTCCGTAGACGAGGCAGCAAAGCAGGATCTCAGCAAATACGCGCTGATTATCACTGACTTGCGACTCCCGGGACAGGCAGGCACCGAGATCATAAAGCTGGCGCCGGGTATCCCTGTGCTCGTCATGACCAGCTACGCCAGTCTCAAGTCCGCTGTGGATACGATGAAACTTGGCGCCGTCGACTACATCGCGAAACCCTTTGATTTTGCCGACCTGCTTGAAACCGTAAAAACGCTGACCGAGGACCCTGAAACCGTCCCCTCGATTTCGAATATCATCGGCACCTGCGATGCAATGGCCGAATTGTTTGCACGTTTGAAGAAGGTTGCCCCGACCCATTCCAATGTTCTGATTGTAGGCGAGTCAGGCACCGGCAAGGAACTAATCGCCAAGGCGATACATCTGGGTGGCTCGCAATCCTCGGCCGAGATGATCCTGTTAAATTGCGCTGCCATCCCGGAATCACTGATTGAGGCGGAACTGTTCGGTCACGAGAAAGGCGCGTTCACCGGCGCAACAGAACCCAGGGTGGGTCTGGTTGAAGCCGCCGATGGAGGAACACTGTTTCTTGACGAGATCGGTGAACTGCCTCTGGACGCGCAGGCACGCCTGCTCAGGGTCCTGCAGGAAGGTGAAGTACGCCGAATAGGTTCAGTTTCCACAAAGAAGGTATCGGTTCGGCTCATTGCTGCAACCCATCGCGATCTGCATGAGCTGGTTAAGAACAAGTTGTTTCGTGAAGATCTGTATTACCGATTGAATGTGGTGAAATTAACGCTGCCCCCACTGCGCGAACGAGGCGCTGATGTGCTGCTGATTGCCGATCACATCCTCGAGAAGACAGCCCGAAAAATGAACAAGCGTGATCTCCTTTTTATGGAGGCTACCCGGGAATTGATCACGCGATATCACTGGCCCGGCAATATCCGGGAACTCGAGAATGCAATCGAACGGGCGGTCATACTATGCGACGGCAAATCCATCACACCGGAACTGCTCGCAGTGGACGCCAGTGAAGCGATGCACCCGGCAGCGGATCTCCGGGACGATGCCAACGTTTCCCTTGAGGACTATTTCCAGAATTACGTACTCGAAAACGAAGACCGGATGACGGAAACGGAACTGGCGCAAAAGCTAGGCATCAGCCGTAAAAGCCTGTGGCAGAAACGTCAAAAACTGAACATGCCGCGGCGTAAGTCCCGCAGGCGCTAACCCACAATCTGCATCAATCTCGTTACAAAACCTTACAATGTGTTACCAAAAGAAGCATGTAACCGTAACATTGGGTAACACTTTCACGAATGTAACCTCCCAACAATTTATAACTCATTGATATTCATACCTATTCGAACTTGGCACAGTATCTGCTCTATATAAATAGCCGAAAAGAATAATAAAAACCAAAAACAAAAATATATACGGCAAGGTGATGGGGACCCAGTTCTCGAATCCGAATTTCGACAATAAGAAAAACAAAATAATAAGAAAAATAAAAGGCTCGCTGAACGGGAAAAGCATCGCTTTTCCCGTTTTTCTTTGTGCAACACCGACCCGGCAACCCCATTCTCTGGTAGTATCTATGCCTCGCTATCACTTAACGAGCGCCGCAATACCCACTCGCAAAAACAGCTTTTTTTACCCCCAAACAGCGTCCTGTCTCGAGACGGTTAGATTGTCTGCATTTCCCGTGCGATGAATAAGTCTGCCGTTAGCTTGCCGACGGAACTCATTTCCGTAAACGCAATCAAGGTCGTCAATCGGCTTACCGATCAGGGTCACCAGGCTTACCTGGTCGGCGGCTGTGTCCGGGACCTGTTACTCGGCAAGCCCCCGAAGGACTTCGATGTTGCCACCAGCGCACATCCCGAAGAGGTCCGCGAACTTTTCCGCAATTCCAGAATGATAGGAAAACGATTTCGTATCGTCCATGTACGCTTCGGTCGCGATATTGTTGAGGTCGCAACTTTTCGCGGACCACAGGCAGAAATACACGAAGATCACTATACCGACAGCGGTATGATCCTCAATGACAACCTCTACGGTACATTTGAGGAGGATGTGTATCGGCGCGACTTCACCATGAATGCGCTGTACTACGATGTGACCCGCAATGAGATTATCGACCTCGTCGGTGGTATGGAGGATATCGAGACCAGGTCCATCCGCCTTATTGGTGAACCCGACAATCGCTATCGCGAAGACCCTGTGCGGATGTTGCGGGCCATTCGGTTCAATGCCAGCCTCGGATTCGACATTGATGAAGGTTCAGGTATTTCAATTCGGCGAATCGGATACCTGCTGCAGGATATTCCGCCAGCAAGGATATTTGAGGAAGTGTTAAAACTGTTCATGAACGGCTGTGGTGAGGCAAGCTTTACTGCGCTGCGAGAGTTCGATCTGTACGGCTGGTTGTTTCCTTCCAGTCATCGGTCACTTGATGACGCTCGCTCGGAAAAGCTCATCCGGCTGGCGCTTGCCAGCACCGATCAGCGTATTGCAATCCAAAAACCAGTCACACCTGCATTCGTCTTCGCGGCCCTGTTGTGGTATCCCTTCCTTCAGGAGCGGCAGCGACTTAGCGAAAAGATGACAATTCTGGAAGCCTCGCACGAGGCAGCCACCAGCGTCATCGCCAACCAGCAACTTTTTACTTCAATCCCGAAGAGATTCTCAGGACCCATGCGCGACATCTGGAATCTACAGTTTCGACTGCCTTTACGGTTTGGAAAAAAACCTGACGTCCTGCTAACCCACAAGAGGTTCCGCGCAGCTTACGACTTCCTGTTGTTACGAGAAGAGTCTGGCGAAGAACTCGAAGGTCTGGGAAGTTGGTGGACCGAGTATCAGGAAGTAACCGGCGATGAGCGGGAAAAAATGAAAGTGAAGCCCGGGGCAAACACCCGGGGAAAACGAAAAAGAAAGCGTCAACGACGTCCTAAAGATAGAATGACAACTGAGTAATAATCGGGAGCTGTCGGTTTGGCGTTGGAACCACCGCAATATATCGCGATAGAAGGTCCAATCGGTGTCGGTAAAACTGCCCTGGCAAAAAGGCTCGCTGAGACCTTCAGTTACGAAACCCTGCTTGAAACACCGGAGGCCAATCCATTCCTTGCACGGTTCTATGAGGACCGCCGCCGCGCCGCGCTACCCGTCCAGCTTTTTTTTCTGTTTGAGCGGGCCAGGCATATCGAGAGCTTGCAACAAAATGACATGTTTCAGCGTGCGCGGGTAGCCGACTTTATCTTTGAGAAGGATCAATTATTCGCGGAAGTCAATCTGGATTCAGACGAACTAAAACTTTACCAGAACATCGCCGACCACCTGCGCCTGCGAGCGCCCGTACCGGACCTGGTGGTCTATCTACAGGCACCGGTTGAGGTTCTGCTGGCACGAATCGTAAAACGTGGGATCGCAGCAGAACGGCAAATAGACGCTGAATACCTCAGCGATCTCAATGATGCCTACACCGCGTTTTTTCACTTTTACGAAACCTCACCACTGTTAATCGTCAATGCCGCAGAGATAGATCTGGTGAACAACACCGAGGACTACGAGAATCTCGTTGCCAGGCTTCTACAAGTAAAAAATGGCCGACACTACTATAATCCTCGACAACAACTGATCTAAAGCCTTCCTGGCACTTCACGCACGGGTGGTAACGCCGCTTTTTAGCAGTCGCTCAGGTTTTCCCCGGGTGCCCGTTGTGGCACAGTAGCGCTTTGGATGAATCAGGAGATTTCGATGTCCCAGAACACAACCAGGAAGAAGGTTTACGAGGTAGCACCGGAGACCGCCGCGCGTGCGCATATTACCAAAGATCAGTATTCTTCCCTGTATCAGGCATCCATCGAAAACATGGATAAATTCTGGGCAGAACAGGCAGAGCAGTTCATCACCTGGTCACGGCCATGGCATACCGTACACGAGTCGAACTTTGTAAAGGGTGAGGCCAAATGGTTTCTCGGAGCCGAGTTGAATGCATCCGCTAACTGCATTGATCGGCATCTGGAAACCAGGGCTGACCAGATCGCAATCATCTGGGAAGGGGACGACCCCGCCGACGACGCCAGCATCACCTATCGAAAACTTCATAACAGGGTCTGCCGTCTCGCCAATGTTTTGAAAGCCAGGGGTGTTTCGAAAGGCGATCGGGTCTGTATTTACATGCCGATGATTCCGGAAGCCGCATACGCCATGCTCGCCTGCGCAAGAATCGGCGCAATCCATTCCGTGGTCTTTGGTGGATTTTCACCGCAGGCTTTGCAGGACCGCATTCTCGACTCTGACTGCCAGACCGTCATCACCGCTGATGAGGGTCTTCGAGGCGCTCGCCCGATTCCCTTAAAAGAGAACACCGATACAGCCCTCGACAAATGTCCAAATGTACATACGGTGATCGTTGTTAAACGAACCGGTGGCGATGTCTCCTGGAACGAACAGCGCGATGTCTGGTATCACGACGCCATCGAACAGGTGAAGTCGGAATGTGAACCTGAACCTATGGACAGTGAAGATCCACTGTTCATTCTCTACACATCCGGATCAACGGGGAAACCCAAAGGTGTGCTACACACAACCGGTGGCTACCTGCTGCAGGCGGCGATGACGCACCGCTACGTGTTTGACTACCATGATGGCGACATCTACTGGTGTACCGCCGATGTAGGATGGGTGACCGGGCACTCGTATATCGTTTACGGGCCACTGGCCAATGGTGCAACTACACTGATGTTTGAAGGGGTACCTACCTATCCGGATGCCTCCAGATGTTGGCAGATCGTGGACAAACACAACGTCAATATTTTCTATACTGCGCCGACCGCGCTCCGGGCGCTCATGGGTCAGGGTGACGAGTTTGTCACCTCAACCTCGCGTAAGTCATTGCGCCTGCTCGGATCCGTTGGTGAGCCGATCAATCCCGAAGCCTGGGACTGGTATTATCACATCGTCGGTGATGAGCGCTGTCCAATCGTCGACACCTGGTGGCAAACGGAAACAGGCGGCATCATGATTACACCGTTACCGGGTGCGACCGACCTGAAACCCGGATCCGCATCTCAGCCTTTTTTCGGTGTTCATCCGGTTCTGCTCGATCCCGACGGTAACGTAATTGAGGGTTCGGGTTCTGGAAACCTGGCTATTGATCGATCCTGGCCTGGCCAGATCCGTACCGTTTATGGAGATCATGATCGTTGCATTGAAACCTACTACTCTACCTACAAGGGATACTACTTCACCGGAGACGGCGCTCGGCGAGACGAAGATGGCTACTACTGGGTAACTGGCCGGGTCGATGATGTCCTAAACGTTTCCGGGCATCGCATGGGTACCGCAGAAGTTGAAAGTGCGTTGGTGCTGCATGAGAAGGTAGCAGAGGCTGCCGTGGTTGGTTTCCCGCATGACATCAAGGGACAGGGCATTTACGCCTATGTCACGCTCATGCATGACATTGTCGGCACGGACGAGTTGAAACTGGAACTAGAGCAGCTGGTACGACAGGAAATTGGCGCCATTGCCAAACCCGATATTATTCAATGGGCACCGGGATTACCGAAAACTCGCTCTGGCAAGATAATGCGCAGAATTCTGCGGAAAATAGCAGAGAACGAACTGGATTCTCTCGGCGATACCAGCACGCTCGCGGATCCAGGTGTCGTCGATGATCTGATTAAGAGCAGGCCCGGAAACGCGTAGCCATTGCCAACCATCGTCCTGGTCCATGGCATCTGGATGAACGGATGGGATATGTCCCTGTTAGCCCTTCGGCTTCGCAGGGCCAAGTTCGTCACCGTGCAGTTCCGCTATCCCACAATCAATGGCAGTTTTTCGGACAATGCAGATGCACTGCGGCGCTTTCTTCAGGATCAGTCAGGGGAGGTGCATCTGGTCGCTCACAGTCTTGGTGGGCTACTGGTTCGCGAGGTTCTGCGATGTTACCCCGATGCATTCAAGGGTCGCATTGTCACCCTCGGCACACCGCACCAGGGTAGTGCTGTCGCCACAGTACTCGCTCGCCGACGTTTCCTCTCCTGGATTCTGGGCAACAGCGGCTTAGCGCTTGTTCACCCACCTGCAGGCAATGCTTGTGCTGCCGGATTCGGCGTCATCGCCGGTAACAGACCTATGGGTGTTGGTATGCTGCTATGTAAACTAGCACGGCCCCACGACGGAACAGTTAGCCTTGTTGAGTCTCGTTACAGCGCGATGACTGCCTACGCGGTTTTTCCTGCCAATCACATGGGATTATTGTTCTCGAAAGCTGTCAGCGAAGCGGTGATATCCTTTATTCGCACCGGGCAATTAAAGTGAATCAAAAAAAAGGGGACACAAGGTCCCCTTCTCAATCGTACCGGATGTCTTCGGCTCTTAGCTCGCAGCTTCCTGCGTATTGCCATTGACTTCATCCTTGTCGTCGCCGTCATCATCATCCTGTTCAGCTGGTGCTTCATCTTTTACCAATTCTTTCATTGATAATTTGATTCTGCCACGATCGACGTCTAGTACGATCACGTCAACCTCCTGCCCCTCAGACAAATAGTCGGTAACCTTCTCAACTCGCTCTTTGGCAATCTGAGAAATGTGAACCAGACCGTCCTTGCCGGGCAGAATGTTAACAAATGCACCAAAGTCGGCAATTTTCACTACCTTACCTTTGTAAATCTGGCCAACTTCAGCTTCCGCTGTAATGGCTTCAATTTGTGCAATCGCTGCGTCACGGGACTCCGCTCCTTCGCCAAAGATGGTGATCGTGCCGCTATCATCGATGTCGATGGTCGCGCCTGTTTCTTCAGTAATGGCGCGGATAGTTGCACCGCCCTTACCGATGACATCACGAATTTTCTCAGCGTCAATCTTGATGGTGATCATCGCAGGAGCATTTTCGGAAACATTCTCCCTGGATTGACCGAGTACCTTATTCATTTCACCCAGGATATGTAAACGTGCTTCCTTGGCCTGGCCAAGCGCAGTTTCCATGATTTGCTCGGTAATTCCCTGGATCTTGATGTCCATCTGAAGTGCGGTCACACCTGTTTCAGTTCCCGCAACTTTGAAATCCATATCGCCGAGATGATCTTCATCACCAAGAATGTCAGTCAGTACTGCAAAGCCATCATCATCTTTTACCAGACCCATAGCGACGCCAGCAACCGGCGCTTTAAGTGGTACACCTGCATCCATGAGTGCCAGGCTTGCACCGCAAACACTCGCCATGGACGAGGAACCATTGGACTCGGTAATTTCTGATACTACCCGGGTGGTATAAGGCCAGTCCTCGGCTGTCGGCAAAACAGCAGCCACGCCGCGGCGAGCCAGCCTGCCATGACCTATTTCACGTCGTTTGGGACCACCGGAAAAACCAGTTTCACCAACGCTGTAATGCGGGAAGTTGTAGTGCAGCATGAAGTTGTCACGATAAGACCCTTTAAGGTGATCTATGATCGCAGCATCGCGCATGGAACCCAGTGTTGCGGTAACAATTGCCTGGGTTTCTCCCCGTGTAAACAACGCAGAACCGTGAGCTTTGGGCAGCACACCAACTTCAACTTCAATCTTGCGGACAGTTTTGGTATCACGGCCATCGATTCGGGGTTCACCCGCAATGATCGCGCGTCGAACCGTTTTCTTTTCAATCTTGTTGAACACGCCAATAACCTCATCGGCATCCACTTCATCGTTCGCCAGTGAGGCAACCGCTTGTTCACGAAGCTCGTGCAGTTTGTCCTGCCGCTCCATCTTGTCAGTGGTCTTGTAGGCTGCGGCTATACCATCAGCGAATCCCGAGGTCACAGCTTCTGTCAGTGCGGTGTTCTCAGCAGCAGGTGTCCATTCCCAGGGAGTTTTCCCTGCCTCGGCCTTGAGCTCTTTTACCGCCTTAACAACTACCTGCATTTCCTGATGGGCAAACAACACGGCACCCAGCATCTGGTCTTCGTTAAGTTCGGCGGCTTCTGACTCAACCATCAGCACAGCGGATTCAGTTCCGGCTACAACCATATCGAGGCTTGAAGTCGAAAGTGCTTCGTACCCGGGGTTAAGCATGTAACCGTCCTGGGTGAATCCGACCCTGGCAGCTCCGATCGGACCTGCAAAAGGAATACCGGACAAACTCAGTGCGGCGGATACACCAATCATTGCAGGAATATCGGGATCGACGTCCTTGTTTGCCGAAATGACCTGACAGGTCACCTGTACCTCGTTCATAAAGCCTTTCGGAAACAGCGGTCTGATGGGTCGATCTATCAATCTCGAGGTCAGGGTTTCCTTTTCAGAAGGTCTGCCTTCGCGCTTGAAAAATCCACCGGGGATTTTGCCTGCCGCGTAAGTTTTTTCTTCGTAGTTCACGGTCAGCGGGAAAAAATCCTGCCCGGACTTCGCATCATGGCGGCCAACTACCGCAACCAGAACTACCGTGTCTCCCATGCTAACCACAACCGAAGCCGTGGCTTGTCTGGCAATCTTACCTGTTTCTATAACTACCTCATGGTCGCCATAGGTAAATACTTTTCTAACTACATTCACATTATTCTCCAATTCTGTCTAATAGGCCGCAAAGTTTGCGGTAGTGCCACAATTTCTTGTGGGCTTGACTCGACTATCTTCTAAGGCCAAGGCGCTTGATCAATTGAGCATAGCGATCAGTGTTTTTGCTACGAAGGTAATTAAGCAGCTTTCTTCGCTGACTCACCATGCGCAGCAAACCAACGCGAGAGTGGTGGTCATGACTATGCTCTTTAAAGTGACTCTGGAGGGTTTCAATATTCGCTGTTAGCAGGGCAACCTGCACTTCCGGCGAACCCGTGTCATTTTCTGACTGTCCAAAATCTTTGACTATTTCAGCCTTTTTATCTGTTGATAGTGCCATTACATCTTTCTCCAAATATGCTTAAACCACTTGAGCGGTTTGTTAATTGAAGCGAGTTCATCCGCGCATATTTGCAGATGGTTCGCGAGATTTTACTACTACATCACGACCAATCGACGTGGTGCAATTCTTCCATCTTCCAAAATCTCACCGACGCCCAGGAATGTTTCTTCGGGATTCCCCGTTTCATCCTGGTCACTATTCGATTCTGAAAAAATTCTTACCCAACCCGTGGTTGGGGCGTTTGATATCTGAACCGGCTGGCCCTGCCTCAAATAGGAGGCGGTGATATCACTCAGCTCAACCGCAGGCCAATCCATGACCGCTGCGCTTTCCGGTAAAAGCATCTTGTCCAGTGACTGTGGCCCTTCTCGTTCGCAGCACGCTCTCAGATCTTCAATTCCAATAGTCTGTTCAATCGAGAAAGGTCCGGAGGACAGGCGGCGCAATTGCGCCACATGAGCACCACAACCAAGCGCATGGCCGATGTCTTCGGCAATGCTTCGAACGTAAGTTCCCTTACTGCAGGTGATATCGAGCACCAACAGGTCGTCTTCCCGGCTCACAACTTCGAGTGCAAAAATCATGACATTGCGACTCTTGCGTTCAATTTCGATTCCCTGTCTCGCCAGCTTGTAAAGCGGTTTACCGTTCACTTTTAAAGCCGAGAACATCGAAGGCACCTGCGAAATTTCCCCGCGGAAATCATCAAGGATTATTTCAATCTCCTCACTGGAAACATCAGGCACTTCTTTCGTTGCGAGGACTTCGCCATCCGCATCGCCGGTCGTCGTCGCTACACCCAGCTTTACGGTCGTCAGATACCGCTTGTTGGCTTCGAGTAAGAACTGGGAAAACTTGGTGGCTTCACCAAAGCAAAGCGGCAAGACGCCGGTTGCCAGAGGGTCGAGACTGCCGGTATGACCGGCTTTCGCCGCGCCAAACAACTGTTTGACCTCCTGAAGCGCGCCATTTGAAGTCATTCCAGGTGGTTTGTCCAGCAATAATATGCCGTTAACCGGACGACCTTTTCTTGATTTTCTGCCCATTAAGTTGCCGGTTCATCCGGAATGTTACGATCAGTGGCTAGCGCATCTGCTATCGCCCTGGACATTCTGGCGCCATTCTCGGTCGTGTGATCGTAATGAAACCGGAGTTTCGGCGTGGTTCGCGTCGTCATCATCTTGGCCAGTTGGCTCCTTAAGAACCCTCCTGCGCTGTTGAGCAGTTCTTCCGCTGTACTTGCTTCAATTTCCGGCAAAACAGTGAAGTAGACATCGGCAAATGCAAGATCCCTCGAAACCCTGGCTTCGTTGATCGTCACCATACCAATGCGGGGATCTTTTACTTCCCGCTGGATCAGGATCGCAAGTTCACGCTGAATAAGATCCGCGATCCGACGTCCTCTGCTAAATTCTCTTGCCATTTGAAATTACAATCGTTGAACGATTGCCTATAGTTCCCGAGCGACTTCACGGGTATCGAAGACTTCGATCTGATCCCCGACCTTTACGTCATTATAGTTCTTAACCCCGATACCACATTCGGTACCGCTTCGAACATTTTCGACTTCTTCTTTGAAATGTCGGAGAGACTCAAGCTCACCTTCATAGATAACCACGTTATTGCGTAGCACACGAATTTTCTTGCTGCGCGATACACTGCCTTCGATCACCATACATCCGGCAACATTGCCAAACTTTTTCGATTCAAAGACGTCTTTAACCTCAGCAATCCCAACGATCTCCTCTCGTACTTCAGGTGACAGCATGCCAGTCAATGCCGCCTTGACGTCATCCACGAGATCGTAGATCACCTTGTAATAGCGCAAATCCAGGCCATCATTTTCGATGATGCGTTTGGCTGATCCTTCTGCTCTGACATTGAATCCAAATATCACGGATCCTGAAGTTGAGGCGTAGACTGCATCAAATTCCGTTATGCCACCCACTCCCTGGGAAACTATTTTCACCTTTACCTCGTCGTTTCCAAGGTCTTGCAGCGCAGTAGTGATCGCCTCGAGCGATCCGCGCACGTCGGCCTTGACCACAACGTTCAACAACTTGGTTTCCGACGAAGTAAAGCTCTCAAGCAGATTATCGAGGCTGACCGCTGGCGTCGCCAAACGCTCGTCGTTAGCCCGGCTTTTGCGGAATTCGGCAACTTCCCGGGCACGCTTCTCGTCCTTGGTTACCATGAACGTGTCACCAGCGGCAGGAGTTCCGTTCAGGCCCAGTGCTGCGACAGGTGTTGCAGGACCGGCAAGTTTGACACGTTTACCGTGCTCGTCGTCCAGTGCTCGAATTCTGCCGAACTGGTCCCCGGCAACAACGATATCACCTTGTTTCAGTGTACCGTTTTGAACCAACAACGTCGCCACGGCGCCGCGCCCTTTATCAAGTCGGGACTCGATTACGACACCCTGCGCAGGACCATCTTCAACTGCCGTCAACTCAAGCAGTTCCGCCTGCAGGCTGATTGCCTCGAGCAAATCATCAATGCCGTCTCCAGTTATGGCGGAAACGTAAACAAACTGCGTATCACCACCCCAGTCATCAGGAATTACCTCACGCTGTGCTAATTCACCTTTAACTCGATCCGGGTCCGCGCCTTCCTTGTCCATCTTGTTGACCGCAACAACCATGGGCACACCCGCACTTTTAGCATGCCGGATGGCTTCCTCGGTTTGCGGCATCACACCATCGTCAGCGGCAACAACAAGAATCACAATATCGGTTGCCCGCGCGCCTCTGGCTCGCATCGCGGTGAAAGCCGCGTGGCCGGGTGTGTCGATGAAGCAAACTTCGCCATGTTTTGTTGATGCTCGATAAGCACCAATATGCTGGGTGATACCACCGGCTTCACCACTGGCCACCTTGGAATTCCTGATGAAGTCGAGCAGGGAGGTTTTGCCGTGATCCACATGGCCCATAACGGTAACCACTGGCGCACGAGGCTTGGCCTCGTTTTCATAAACAAGCTCATCTTCAAGCGACCGTTCTGCAGCGTTCGCGACCACAGTTTTGACAGAGTGACCAAATTCTTCTACTACCAATATCGCGGTATCCTGATCAATCGGTTCATTGATGTTCGCCATAACGCCGAGATTCATCAAAGTCTTGATGACGTCGGTCGCCTTGACGGACATACGCTGTGAAAGTTGCTGTACGGTAATCGCCTCGGCAATTTCCACTTCTCTTTTTTGACTCTCCGTCGGCGCCTGGAATTTATGTTGTGAGCCAAGTGGTTTGGCCGGACGCTTTGGTCTGGCCCCTGCAGTCAATCCGAGGGTGACGGAACCTTCCTTGACACCAACCAGCTCCGCTGTCTCAACTTCAAGAATTTCTTCAACTTCCTCACCCAGCAATTCTTCAACCCGTCGCTTACGGTTGCCGTGTTTGGATTTTTTCTGCTGCAGATCTTCTTCATCAAGATCATGACGATCACGTTTGTCCTTCCGTGAGCTGATCCTGATCTCTTCGAGCTCTTCAGCTTCGGTCTTCTTCTTCGGCTCACCTTTCTCTGTCGCCGCCTTTTTGGCTTCTTCTTCCCTGGCAACCAACTCCGCAGCTTCTGCTGCTTTCCTCAAAGTGTCTTCACGCCTTTTACCGGCTTCTGCTTCTGCTTCAGCGTGTGCGGCCCGGCGCATTGCTTCCATTTGCGTCTTGGCGGTATCGGCTTCGGTTTCGGGCGTTGAGGATTCGGCTTTAATCTCTGCTGCCGGTGCCTGATCCGGTAGTTCTGCGCCTGATGCTTCCGCGCCGCTTTCAACCCCGCCACGTCGAACGTAGGTGCGTTTCTTTCTTACTTCGACATTGACGGTTCTTCCACGACCCTGGCTTCCAGCAGTCTTCAGTGTGCTGATTGTTCTCCGCTTGAGCGTGATCTTTCGTGGCTGACCCTCGTCGGTGTCACCGTGGCTACGCTTTAGAAACGAAAGGAGCTGCTCTTTTTCATCTTCGCTGACAAGGTCTTCCTCCGAACTCTGGGGCAGGACAGCCTCTTGCATTTGCTGCAACAAACGGTCAACAGGCGTACCTATAGTTTCTGCCAGTTGTTTTACCGTTACATCAGCCATCTAGTCTTCCTCAAATTAGTCAATCACGCCCCTGCTTGCACCGTCAACTATCGATACATCCAGGTATCCGGCTTTTACGCCGTCCGCTAGGCCTGCTCATCAACAAACCAGGGTGCCCGCGCAGTCATAATAAGCTCACCAGCACGTTCTTCCGTCATATCTTCTATATCAACGAGATCATCTATTGCCTGTTCGGCAAGATCTTCCATAGTAACTATGCCTATCGCCGCCAATTGGTAGGCAACCCGCGTATCCATACCTTCCATCTCAAGCAAGTCAGCCGCAGGTTCGGTTTTGCCAATCTCCTCTTCGTTAGCTAACTCCTGCGTTGTCAGCGCATGTTTTGCTCTGTTACGCAGTTCTTCGACAATTTCCTGGTCAAAACCCTCAATAGCCACCATTTCTTCGATGGGCACATAGGCAATTTCTTCCAGCGTACTAAACCCTTCTTCAACCAGTACAACCGCAACGTCTTCATCAACATCCAGTTGTTCCATAAAATTTTCAATTACCGTTCCAGCTTCCTGCTCGTGTTTTTGGCTGGCCTCTTCCTCCGTCATTATGTTCAGATCCCAACCGGTGAGCTCGCTCGCCAGTTTGACATTCTGTCCACCGCGACCAATCGCCTGGGCCAGATTCTCTTCGGCCACTGCGATATCCATGCTGCGGGTTTCTTCGTCCACCACAATTGACACGACTTCGGCAGGGGACATGGCATTGATCGCCAGCTGAGCGACGTTGTCATCCCATGGAACGATATCGATTCGTTCGTTGCTCAGTTCACCTGAGACAGCTTGAACCCTCGAGCCCCTCATACCAACACATGCGCCAACAGGGTCTATCCGCCCGTCGTTGGTCTTGACTGCAATCTTTGCACGCGAACCGGGATCACGCGCTGCTGCCATAATCTCGATGACACCATCGGAAATTTCCGGAACTTCAATTTTGAATAGTTCTATCAACATTTTTGGTGAGGTGCGGGTTAACGCAAGTTGCGGTCCACGGGCCTCTGGCCGAACTTCTTCCAGTAACGCGCGCAACCTGTCGCCCACCCGGAAAGTTTCCCGGGGAATCCATTCTTCCCTTGGCAAAAGTGCTTCTGCATTGTTACCGAGATCCATGATCACGGCTTCACGTGTTACCTTCTTGACCTGACCGTTTATCAGTTCACCGACGCGCGAGCGGTAAGCATCGACTACCTGCGCGCGTTCTGCTTCACGAATTTTCTGAACGATGACCTGCTTGGCTGTTTGAGCAGCAATTCTGCCAAAGTCAACGGACTCAACTGGAATTTCAAAGAATTCACCCGCGACTAATCCGGCCTGTTTTTCCTGAGCCTCAGCCACTGTGAGCTGTGCTTCCGAAAACTCTACCTCAACTTCATCGGACAAAACTTCCCAACGGCGAAAAGTGTCGTATTCCCCGGTGGTTTTGTCGATAGCCACGCGCAACTCCACTTCCTCCGAATAGCGCTTCTTCGTTGCCGATGCCAAAGCCAGCTCCAGGGCCTCAAAGATTATGTCTTCCGACACTCCCTTCTCGTTAGAAACCGACTCAACGACTAGCAATATGTCTTTGCTCATTGCATGCCTCAACTTACAACTTCATGGATGGCAACACGCCACCTGAATGCCATATTTATATGTTCGGGACGACGTTCGCTCGTTCAATTTGTTCATACGGGAAGAGAACCTCTTCATCGTCACTCGATCGAATGACCACATCCTGCTCCTCAATTCCGCACAACATTCCCGTAAATCTTTTTCGCCCTTCATAAGGCGTGCGCAGGCTCAACTTGACCTGCGCTCCTTTGAACCCCTCGAATTGTGCCAGCGTAAATAACCGCCGATCCAACCCAGGCGACGAAACCTCCAGTGTATATTTGCCCTTAAAAGGCTCTTCCACTTCAAGCAGCGCGCTCACCTGGCGACTGATCCGGGCACAATCCTCAACGTCGATGCCTTTTTCCGCATCGATATAAACTTTCAAGAGTGAATGTTTACCCTGGGAAAACCGTTCAATTCCCCAGAGATCACACCCCAGTCCCTTCACAACCGGCTCAATCAGAGCCTCCAATGATGTACTCATGGATCAATTCACCTGGCCCACCATATCAGCCGGGCAACTTTCTCATGCCTGTAAACAAAAAATGGGCACTATGCCCATTTCTTTAAACCGACCATGGGTATACCAAGTCGTACCACTTGTCTCATCCGGCACACCGGCCGTTGTCGATCTAACAAAAAGCCCCTAAAGAGGGGCTTTCTAAAATCTGTGGTAGCGGGGGCAGGATTCGAACCTACGACCTACGGGTTATGAGCCCGTCGAGCTACCAGACTGCTCCACCCCGCAACAACAAGGGGGCGAATTATAGGGATGTGTCACCCAGCGGTCAACCACGTAATCCGGGTATGTTTTGCGTCCGGCGTTAAGGCCTTGTTGGTGTGAACACAAGATCGGCGGGGTTGAGGTGTGGATTCATGTGGGGGAATTTGTCCCTCGAGGTTTCTCGTGTATCCAGAAACGTCTGCTGCTGCGAATCCTGCGAGGCAGTTGCGCAATTGGACGAGTTGGTGCCGAAGAGAGGACTTGAACCTCCACGGGGTTTCCCCCACTACCCCCTCAAGGTAGCGTGTCTACCAATTTCACCACTTCGGCGTGCCATTTCGTTCTGATCCTGTGCGCGGTTGCCTAAGGCTCTGGAATCTCGGAGTCTGAGGGCAGAATAACAGGCACTTCAGTGTCTCCGCCATTCTCAAGGTCAGGCAGTTCCGAGGATGAGGGCACCTGTTCCGTCACCTGTGGTAACCCAATATCTCGCAGCGCGACCGATTTTTCCTTGGCGAAGAAGGCCAGTGCGAAGCTGGTGAGAAAAAAGGCGATCGCTATCATTGTTGTTGTTTTTGATAGGAAATTTCCGGCCCCGCCGCTGCCGAATACTGTAGAAGAGGCGCCTGCACCAAAACCAGAGCCCATATCCGCGCCTTTGCCGTGCTGGATCAACACCAGCCCTATAATCGCCAGGGCTGCCATCACATGCATGGCAAGTACGAGCGTTTCGACTATTTCCAAATCCATCTTATTCTTCCGTCTTGTCAGCCGCAGCTGCACAAATGCTTAAAAATTCTGTAGCGTCCAGGGATGCCCCACCCACCAGCGCACCATCGATATTATCCATCGCAAACAACTCACCGGCATTGGACGCTTTAACACTGCCGCCGTACAAAATACTGACATCGCTCGCACCGGCATCCGCTAACCAACCACGTATGAACTGATGCACTTCCTCGGCCTGGGCGGGACTCGCTGACTCGCCGGTTCCAATTGCCCAGACCGGCTCATAAGCCACGATTCCACCTGCCAGACCAACATCACCAACCAGGTCTCGTACAGCCTCAAGCTGACCGGCCACGACTGGCAACGTCTCGTTACTCCGCCTCTGCGACAACGATTCGCCTACGCAAAGCACCGGTTTCAAACCACCGCGCAGACAGGCCGCATATTTTTCCGCTACCTGCTCGTTAGATTCCATCATTTGATGGCGTCTCTCAGAGTGTCCGACAAGGCAATACTCACAACCTACATCCAACAACATGCTTGTATCAATTTCCCCGGTCAATGCTCCCTGGGGTTGTGCCGCCACATTTTGCGCACCCAGCCGCACCTGACTCGCCGAGACCGCCCTGCTCACCTGCTCCAGGTAGACAAATGGCGGAAACAGCAACATCTGTACCCGGGCTGCATCATGCTCCCGGGCCAACCGACCGGCGAGCAGACCAACACTGGCACTCGAGCCGTTCATCTTCCAGTTCCCGGCTACAATCAGCTTCACCAGACGGTCCTCCCGCAGCAATCCTGCATATTGGTACGACCATAAAAAAGGCGGCAGATGTTAACGGCTTTACCAGCAACATTCAATCGTGCTGCGCTATTCAATCGCGTTTCGCTAGGCTGCATCGTCACCCACTGCTTTTTCAACAACGGCTGCCAGATTTTCGGCGAGTTCTTTCACGAGGCTTTCATCCTCACCTTCTACCATCACCCGGACAACCGGTTCCGTTCCCGAGGGACGCAGCAAGACACGGCCCGTGTTACCCAACCGCGCTTCTGTCGCCGCCACAGCCTTCGCCACTGGTTTTAGCAACTCTACGTCTGCGCCCAGCTTGCATTTCACGTTTATCATTACCTGCGGGTACTTTTCCATCCGCTTCTTGATTTCATTGAGACTTGACCCTGATTCAGCCATGGCTGCGACGACCTGCAGGGCCGAAATAATTCCGTCACCGGTTGATGTCAGGTCAAGGCACAGGATATGTCCTGATGATTCTCCGCCGATATTCCAGTTCCGCTGCGCAAGTTCCGCCAACACATAACGGTCGCCGACTGCTGCACGGATAAAGGGCACTGCCATGCGCTCCAGTGCCTTTTCAAGGCCGAAATTACTCATCAACGTGCCAACCACACCTCCTTCCAGCGTCTCATTGCCATGCCGATGTGCCGCAATAATCAGCAACAATTCATCACCATCAACAATTTCACCTTTGTTATCGACCATGATCACCCGATCACCATCGCCGTCCAGCGCCACGCCAAAATCTGCCGAGACTTCAAGCACCTTCCGGGAAAGAACATCGGGCTTGGTGGAACCCACTTCCTCATTAATATTAAAACCGTCGGGGGATACACCTACTTGCACGACTTCTGCACCTAACTCCCGAAAAACACTCGGCGCGATGTGGTAAGTCGCCCCATTGGCACAATCCACAACAACTTTCTTGCCGCGCAGGTTCAACCCCGACGGAAAACAGCTTTTGCAAAATTCGATATACCGACCGGCTGCATCATCAATCCTGGAGACCCGTCCGATGGATCTTGACTCCACCATGGCCATTTCCTTGCCAAGCTCGCGTTCTATCGCATGCTCAACTTCATCATCCAGCTTCTGACCCCGTCCCGAAAAAAACTTGATGCCATTGTCAAAATAGGGATTGTGCGACGCGCTGATGACAATGCCCGCATTGGCATTAAACGTCCTGGTCAAATAGGCAATCGCCGGTGTCGGCATCGGACCGAGCAACAAGACATCAACCCCTGCCGAGGCAAGACCAGCTTCCAGTGCCGATTCGAACATGTAACCGGAGATACGCGTGTCCTTCCCGATCAGTATCAGGCCACGTTCCTTAACCGAAAAAACTTTCCCGGCGGCCCAGCCCAGACGCAACATAAATTCCGCGGTTATTGGTTCCTCGCCAACTTTGCCGCGTATTCCATCGGTGCCGAAGTATTGCTTTACTGCCATGGTTAGATTTCCAAACACTCATGTCTGATGGCCTCGGTTACCCGCAAGGCACTCACGGTTTCTGCGACATCATGGACACGTATGATCTTTGCGCCTCGTTGAAGCGCACTCAATGCACCGGCCAGACTTCCAGTCGCCAGGTCGCCGGTAATTTTCGCAATAGTACTCTTTCTTGACAGACCCACCAATAACGGCAGGCCGTGTACAGAAAATTCCTCCAGCCGATTGATTAATTGCAGGTTATGCTCCGGCGTCTTACCAAATCCGAAGCCGGGGTCAAGCAGCAATTGTTGCCGCGATATACCAGCGGCAACGCAAACCGCTATGCGCTCGGAAAAGAATTTGTTTATTTCCGCAATCAGATCCTCGTAACGCGGTTCCAACTGCATGGTCAACGGGTCGCCCTGCATATGCATCAGGCAAACAGGTAAGCCTGTCTGGGCTGCCGCCGTCAGGGCCCCTTCGCGGCGCAACGCCCGCACGTCATTGATCAGGTCCGCACCAAGATCGGCTGCTGACAGCATTACCCCGGCGGTACTGGTATCGACCGAGAAACAAACATCAAAGCGTTGACGAATATGCTCAAGGACCGGGAGTACCCGGTCCTGTTCTTCCTGAACCGGCACGGGTGGCGCTCCCGGTCGCGTTGATTCACCACCCACATCGATGATATCCACACCGGCCTGCACCATAGTTAAGGCGTGCTGGCAGGCATCGGTCAGGTTAAGGAACTTACCGGCGTCGGAAAACGAATCGGGTGTGACGTTGAGAATACCCATGACCAGCGGCCGGGGTAATTCGAGTAATTGCGAAAAACGAGACATCAGCCGCACCCGGGCAATCGCGATTGCCCGTGAATATTATCTAGAGGTCTACTGCCGGACCACCGACAGGACCAGCTGCTGACGGGCCACTTTTCTCACTCTTTTCAGAGCTGCTGTTCACACCACCATCACCCCAGTCCGCGGGTGGCCGCGGTGTGCGTCCGGCCATGATGTCATCTATTTGTGGTTTATCAATGGTCTCATATTCAAGCAACGCCTCGGCCATGGCATCGAGTTTATCCCGGTTATCCTCGAGAAGCTGCTTAGCCGTTGCGTAGCAGCGGTCAATAATCGATCGAACCTCGATATCTATTTTCTGGGCAGTCTCCGCGGACACCTGCAGTCGATTCGTACCCTGGGACATACCAAGAAAGACCTCCTCGTCTTCTTCAGCATACATCAGCGGACCAAGGCTTTCCGATAGACCCCACTTGGTTACCATCGCACGCGCCATTTTGGTCGCTCGCTCAATATCGTTAGACGCACCTGTCGTGATGCCGTCAGGCCCAAGGGTCAGTTCCTCGGCTATCCTGCCGCCAAACAAGGAACATATCTGGGAAATAATTGCCCGCTTGGTAAGTGAATATCGATCCTCTTCCGGAAGGAACATCGTGATACCAAGCGCCCTGCCTCTGGGAATGATCGAAACCTTATAGGTCGGATCATGCTCCGGCACCAGGTACCCGACGATACAATGGCCAGCCTCATGAAATGCGGTGTTGCGCTTTTCCTTTTCCGACATAACCATGCTCTTTCGTTCTGAACCCATCATGATCTTGTCTTTCGCCTGTTCCAACTGCTCCATGCCTACTGAGCGTTTGTCCTGGCGTGCAGCAAATAGTGCTGCCTCGTTCACAAGATTTGCGAGATCTGCGCCAGAGAATCCGGGCGTGCCACGTGCAATCACACCAGGGTCCGCATCGACACCAAGCGGCACCTTACGCATATGAACCTTCAATATCTGTTCCCGGCCTCGAATGTCGGGTAGCGAGACAACCACCTGGCGATCAAAGCGACCCGGGCGCAACAACGCAGGGTCCAGCACATCGGGTCTGTTGGTTGACGCGATGACAATGATACCTTCATTGCCGTCAAATCCGTCCATCTCCACCAACAACTGATTTAAGGTTTGCTCGCGTTCATCGTGCCCGCCACCAAGGCCTGCGCCACGATGGCGACCCACTGCGTCAATTTCATCAATAAAAATAATACAGGGCGTTTGTTTTTTCGCCTGTTCAAACATATCGCGTACCCGGGATGCACCAACACCAACAAACATCTCAACGAAATCTGAACCAGATATGGAAAAGAATGGGACTTTCGCTTCCCCGGCGATCGCCTTGGCCAGCAATGTCTTACCGGTTCCCGGTGCGCCAACCATCAGCGTACCCCGTGGAATCCTGCCGCCAAGCTTCTGGAATCTTCCGGGATCCTGGAGAAATTCAACGAGTTCCTGGACCTCTTCCTTGGCTTCATCAACGCCGGCCACATCGGCAAACGTCGTTTTTATCTGGTCTTCACCCAGCAACTTCGCCTTGCTCTTGCCGAACGTTAAGGGTCCGCCACGGCCACCGGAGCCGCCCTGCATCTGGCGCATGAAAAACATGAAGA
Organism: Gammaproteobacteria bacterium; assembly: GCA_021773555.1. Classification (GTDB taxonomy): domain Bacteria; phylum Pseudomonadota; class Gammaproteobacteria; order Pseudomonadales; family Azotimanducaceae. The sequence continues at coordinate 61,529 of JAJFKA010000041.1, read as the reverse complement.
CCGCAATAATGACGAGAATAGGAAAGCTGGCCACCAGCAACTGAGTCCAGATGCTCTGTTGCTCTGGCTTGCTGCCGCGGAAGTCAACATTATGATCGAGCATGTCGTCAATCAGCGCCTTATCGGCAATCTGCGGCTGCACCGTTTCGAACACGGCACCATCAGACCGCTCGCCCCGGATGGTGAGTCCATCAACTTCTACGGCGCGAACCTGATTCTGATTAACCAGATCAAGAAACACCGAATAATCAATTTCATCTGGGCCGCGGTTCACATTGAAATTCTGAAATACCGTCAGCAATACCGCCGCGATAATCAGCCACAACAGCAGGTTTTTACCCATATCGTTCAAAGAGACGCCCTCCGGACAGGCAACCAATGGCCTGTCTAATCAAAAAATTTGCGGACCAGCCACAATTCTATACTTTTAACCATCCAAAATTCAGCATCACAACCGCATCAACGACCCGGCATAAAATGTCGCGTTATTGCCTGAAGTCGCGACCCAGCAGATAAATTTCCCTTGATTTGTTACGTGACGCCCTGGGCTTGAAATTCGTCACCCGTGCGAAACTGCTGCTTAACTCCGTCCTGATACTATTAATACCTTCACCTTCAAAACATTTGACCAGCAAAACCCCATTTTGTCTCAAAACCCGCCGGGCAAGATCAAGTGCCAACTCGACCAGATAGATTGACCTGGGCTGGTCGATGTCCTTCATACCACTTAAGTTTGGGGCCATATCGGAAATTACAAGGTCGATGCTGGCCTCTCCGGCGATATCCATGAGTAACGTTAAGGGTTCATCTTCAGTGAAATCGCCTTGAATGAACTCTACTCCCTTTATCGGCTCCATCTCCAGAATATCAAGCGCTATGACCTGACCTCTTTCGCCAGCCCGTTTCACCGCTACCTGTGCCCAGCCGCCCGGTGCCGCGCCAAGATCAACAATTCTGCTGCCCGGCCTGATCAGGCGGAAGCGGTCATCAATTTCAAGCAGCTTGTAACTGGCCCTTGAGCGATAACCCTCAAGCCGAGCGCGTTTGACGTATTCATCATCCTCGTGGTTTGCTATCCAGGCACTGCTGGACTTCGATCGCTTCATCATTCACCCACCGATTAATCTGACCAGGTATAGGGTTCTGCCCATTAGCGTAGCACCCGTTACTCGGGTAAACTCGCGCACCTCACAGCAACTGACCGCCAGGAACCCATCATCTTAGTTTGGGGATTGCCATGTTAAACCAAAAAGACAAAAAACGTTTCCGCGCCATCGGACATCATCTGAATCCCGTCGTGACAATTGCCGAGAAGGGCTTGTCGGACAACGTTATGGCTGAACTGAATCGCGCCATTAACGACCATGAACTCATTAAAATCAAGGTGTTAACCGGGGACAGGCACGCTCGGGATCAGACCGTTAAAGACATCGAAACGAAACTTCATGTGCAGTTGATTCAGTCGGTCGGCAAGGTGGCATTACTTTATAAACCAGCCGTCAAGCCTGATCCCGCACTGTCAAACCTGTTGCGCAACGACCTTAAATAAAAGATGCCCTGGGCTAAATATGTTCAATCGTGCAGATTTCATACTCCACGTCACCCCTGGGGGTGTTGACGATCACACAATCGCCAAGTTCTTTACCCACAAGGGCGCGCGCGACGGGTGAATATACCGAGATCTTATTCACCTTGATATCGGCCTCATCATCGCCCACGATCTGGTAGATAAACTCTTCCTCTGACTCCACGTTAAGCAATCTCACAGTGGTCCCGAAAATCACTTTCCCGCTAGGTGTTATTTCATTTATTTCAATGATTTGCGCCAATGACAGTTTGTTTTCGATCTCCAGAATTCTGCCTTCAATAAATCCCTGCTCTTCCTTGGCATACTGATATTCCGCATTCTCACGCAGGTCACCCTGGGCCAGCGCCTCGGAAATTGCCTGGACAATACGCGGGCGTTCAACCGACTTCAGACGCGTGAGTTCAACGCGAAGTGCCTCGGCGCCGCGGCCAGTCATTGGGATTTTTTCCATAATTACACCAAACTTATCGTGACAGCAGAACCGCTGTGCACCTATGAACCGCTACTAATCCTGGATTGCCGCGTCTGGATACTTATCGCGGATTTTCCCGGTAATGTTAAAGACCAGCCCGCTTTTGTCCAGCTAAATGCGCGTGGTGTCCCGAAGCAGCAAATCCTGCAGTCGATAGACACCAGTCTCCTCTCCGTGCCGAACAGCCGCGATACTTGCACGACCTCCCGCCATGGTCGTCGTATAACACACTTTAAATTGCAGCGCTGTGCGTCTGATTTCGAAGGAATCTGCAATTGCCTGCTTACCCTCGGTCGTATTGATGATGAACGCCACCTCACCGTTCTTCAACATATCCGTCACGTCCGGGCGCCCTTCCTTGACCTTGTTGATGATCTCGACGGCCATACCCGCATCGCTGATCGTGCGTGCCGAACCGCGTGTCGCCACCAGTGTGAACCCCAGGGCAATCAGGTCCCGGGCCATGGACGGCAGTTGCGCCTTGTCCGCATCACGAACGCTCAAAAAGGCCTTGCCAGAGGAAGGAATTCGGTCATCCGCCGCGATTTGCGCCTTGCCGTATGCCTCGGCGAAGGTTTCACCCACGCCCATCACCTCACCAGTGGACTTCATTTCCGGGCCGAGGATTGGGTCAACCCCTGGAAATTTTCCGAAGGGGAATACGGCTTCCTTCACGCAGAAGTAATCGGGGACTATCTCGGTGGTAATTCCCTGCTCTGCGAGGGACACACCGGCCATACATCGCGCTGCGATCTTCGCGAGGCTTCGTCCGATCGACTTTGAAACAAACGGGACCGTGCGTGAAGCCCGCGGATTGACCTCAAGAATGTAAACATCACCATTCTGCACCGCGAGTTGGACATTCATCAGGCCGATGACACCCAGTTCCAGCGCCATGGCTTTTACCTGATCACGCATGATCGCCAGCGTTTCCGCGCTCAGGGAATAGGGGGGTAGCGAGCAGGCAGAGTCACCGGAATGGACACCAGCCTGCTCAATGTGCTCCATGACTGCGCCGATGACTACATCCGAGCCGTCACAAACCGCGTCAATGTCCACCTCAATGGCCTGGTCAAGATAGCGATCCAGCAATATCGGAGAGTCTTCCGATGCGAGTACCACGTTTTTCATGTAGCTCGTTAATTCAGCCTGGTTGTAGACGATTTCCATGGCCCGACCACCAAGCACATACGAGGGTCGCACAACCAGCGGGTAACCGATCATATCCGCCGCGACAATGCCTTCTTCGATATTCTTCACGGTTTTGTTGGGCGGTTGCCGAAGGCCGAGCTTTTCGATCATTACCTGGAACCTTTCCCGGTCCTCGGCCCGATCTATGGCATCCGGAGACGTGCCGATAATAGGTACACCAGCTTCCTGCAACGCATTGGCAAGATTGAGCGGGGTCTGGCCGCCAAACTGCACGATCACACCTTTGGGCTTTTCAAGCTCAACAATCGCGAGTACATCTTCGAGCGTCAGCGGCTCAAAATAGAGGCGATCCGAGGTGTCATAGTCGGTCGAAACCGTCTCCGGATTGCAATTAACCATAATGGTTTCGTAACCATCCTCGCGCATCGCCAGCGCGGCGTGGACACAACAATAATCAAACTCAATGCCCTGACCAATCCGATTCGGGCCTCCCCCCAACACAATGATTTTTTCCCTGTCAGTCGGATTCGCCTCGCACTCATCTTCATAGGTTGAGTACATGTATGCAGTGGATGAGGCAAACTCAGCAGCGCAGGTATCAACGCGGCGGTAGACGGGACGCACATCGAGACTAAGCCGTTTCGCTCGCACGGCGCTTTCCTGCGCATGAAGCAAAGTCGCGATGCGGGAATCCGAGAAGCCACGTCGTTTCAGTTGCAGAAACTCAAGTCGAGTCAACGCTGCGAGGTTTTGCCCTGCGAGTACATTTTCGCGATTCACGATATCTTCGATCTGCACCAGAAACCATGGATCAATACCCGTGATCTCGTTAATTTCCGCAATCTCGAACCCGAAGCGAATCGCGTCCGCCAGATACCGAATTCTGTCGGCACCGGCTGCGCGGAGTTCCTTGCGTAAAATTGACTCTGCATTGGTCTCGTCGCCAGACAAGATCGGGGTAAACCCGTCAATTCCAACTTCAAGCCCGCGCAACGCTTTTTGCATGGATTCCTGGAAGGTCCGACCTATCGCCATGACTTCGCCAACAGACTTCATCTGCGTCGTCAGCACATTGTCCGCCTGGGGAAACTTTTCAAACGTAAATCTCGGTATCTTGGTAACGATGTAATCGATGGACGGCTCGAAGGACGCCGGTGTAATTCCGCCCGTTATATCGTTTGTCAGTTCATCCAGCGTGTATCCCACCGCCAGCTTGGCCGCAACTTTGGCTATCGGAAATCCGGTGGCCTTGGAGGCGAGCGCCGAGGAGCGGGAAACACGCGGATTCATCTCGATAATAACCAGCCGGCCGGTACCCGGTTCAACGGCAAACTGGACATTGGACCCGCCAGTTTCGACACCGATGACGCGCAGCACAGCGATGGATGCATTGCGCATGATCTGGTATTCCTTATCCGTCAGCGTCTGCGCCGGCGCAATGGTGATCGAATCGCCCGTGTGGATACCCATGGGATCAAGATTTTCAATAGAACAGACAATGATGCAGTTGTCGTTTTTATCCCGGACTACTTCCATTTCATATTCTTTCCAACCCAGCAGTGACTCATCAATCAGCAGCTCATTCGTTGGTGACAGGTCGAGACCACGCGTACAAATCTCAATAAAGTCTTCCTGATTGTAGGCAATCCCACCCCCGGAGCCTCCCATGGTAAAAGAGGGCCGAATGACACAGGGAAATCCAAGTTGCGCCTGAACCTGCTTTGCTTCCTCCAACGAATGAGCAAAGGCGCTGTTAGGGGTTTCAAGACCAATCTGTTTCATAGCATTATCAAAAAGCTGTCTGTCTTCCGCCTTGTCAATCGCCTCCCGACTCGCTCCGATCAGCTCCACATTATATTTTTCGAGTATGCCTTCACGGGCCAGGTCCAGGGCACAATTCAGTGCCGTTTGTCCGCCCATGGTCGGCAGGAGCGCGTTGGGTCGCTCCTTTTCGATGATTTTGGCCACGGTCTGCCAGTTAATCGGCTCGATATAAGTGGCATCAGCCATGGCAGGATCAGTCATGATCGTGGCGGGATTAGAATTCACCAGAATCACCCTGAATCCGTCATCTTTCAGCGCCTTACACGCCTGGGCGCCCGAGTAATCAAACTCGCATGCCTGGCCGATGACGATGGGCCCGGCGCCTATAATCAATATACTGTCAATGTCGGTTCTTCTCGGCATAACCTAGGTTTTGCATCCCTTGATGAGATCAATAAAGTGATCGAACAGCGGTGCGGCGTCATGGGGTCCCGGACTTGCTTCAGGGTGACCCTGAAATCCGAACGCCGGTTGATTGCGCAGCGCAATGCCCTGTAGCGAATCATCGAATAGCGATCGGTGCGTTATGTGCACATTCTCGGGCAGGTTGGTATCGTCGATACAGAAGCCATGATTCTGGCTGGTGATTAATACGGTACCATCACTGAGATTTTTGACCGGATGGTTTGCGCCGTGATGCCCGTGGTTCATCTTCCGAGTCTTCATACCGGCGGCGAGACCCAGCAACTGGAGCCCGAGACAGATTCCAAATATCGGAATGCCTGTTTTCAGCAGTTCCCCGATCGCTGTGATCGCATAATCGCAGGGGTCAGGATCACCGGGTCCGTTTGACAGAAATACACCATCCGGTTTAAGTGCCTGAACCTCTGATGCACTGGTCGTCGCCGGTACCACAGTCAATCGACAACCACGGTCAACCAGCATACGAAGGATATTTCGCTTTACACCAAAATCGTAGGCAACCACATGGTAATCGAATGTTTCCCGCCGGGCGTATCCGGTGCCAAATTGCCATGTGCCTTCATCCCAGGTGTATGGCTCCTGGGTGGTGACTTCCCGGGCTAGATCCATACCTTTCAATCCCGCAAAACCACGGGCCTCGGCCAACGCCTGTTCAACATCGATGGGCTCGTCTGCCGTCGTCGCAACCACGCAGCCTTTCTGGGATCCCTCGTCACGTAACACCCTGGTTAAACGCCGGGTATCGATCTCCGCTATCGCAACCACCCCTCTGCCCACCAGATAATCCTGCAAACTGGATTCCGACCGCCAGTTGCTCGCCACCAGGGGTAAATCGCGAATGATGAGCCCGGACGCCCAGACACCCGAAGATTCATCATCTTCGCTGTTGGTACCGGTATTGCCAATGTGTGGGTGGGTCAGAGTAATAATTTGCCTGGCATAGGAAGGATCGGTGAGAATTTCCTGATAACCGGTCATTGCAGTGTTGAATACCACTTCACCCACCGCGCGCCCGGCGGCGCCAATAGCCACACCTTTCAACACCAGGCCGTTTTCGAGTGCAAGCAATGCGCTACCAGTCAAAAGTTGGTCTCCAGGTCAGTGATTTGAGGATGCGTATTTCGAAAAAAAACGAGAGGGGATTGCTCCCATCTCGCTTCTTAATTCTCATAATACGGAGGTGTCATACTGGCGCGACATTCTAGTGGAGCACACCTTTTATAGCAATCACCAGGGACAGGTTATGTCCTCCGGCCGACAGGCTATTGCGCCTGCGAGAGGCCGAGTACATCCTGCATATTATAAATACCTTTCGGTTGCGTCATGACCCAGACAGCGGCACGCAAAGCACCCTCGGCGAAATTCAGTCGACTGTGGGCTCGATGGGTTATCTCCAGTCGCTCACCCTGACCCGCGAATACCACAGTATGCTCTCCAACAACATCACCCGCTCGCACAGAATGAAAGCCAATTGTCTTTGCCTTCCGGGCACCCGTATGGCCAACCCGGCCGTGAATCGCGACACCCTTGAGATCTCGACCCAGCGTGTCCGCAATCACTTTGCCCATGGTGAGCGCTGTTCCCGAAGGCGCATCAACCTTCTGTCGATGGTGAGTTTCGAGAATCTCGATATCCACGCTGTCGCCAAAAATTGCTGCAGCAACCTGTAACAATCGGAAAGATGCATTAACGCCGACACTGAAATTGGGTGCAAACACCACTGCCATGTGCTCACCGAGCACGTGCAGATGTCGTATCTGCGGATCATCGAGGCCCGTGGTACCGATAATCATATTACGATTAGCGGCAGCACAGATCTCCATATTGCTGACGGTAGCGGCCGCAATGGTAAAGTCAATCAGGACGTCGAACTCTCCCACGACTGCGGACAGATCATCAACGACGGCCACATCCATATGGCCGACGCCGGCTAATTCACCAGCATCAACGCCGAGCATCGAACTGCCCGGGTGTTCAATGGCCGCCGTGAGCTTAAGACCTTCGCTGGCCGCGACTTCCCTTATCAGCGTCTGTCCCATTTTGCCCGCGGCGCCGGTCACGCCAATTTTGATCACGCTCACTGAAGGAGCCTCTTGATAGAACCCTGACCTTTCAATCGGTCAGCGAATCGATAAAATTTTTCACACCATCCAGCCAGCCCGTTTGTCTCGGCGACTGTTTGGCACTGTACTCACCGGCAAATTCCCGCAACAGCTCTTTTTGCTTTTTGGAAAGATTGACCGGCGTTTCCACTGCGATCCTGCAATACAGGTCGCCCACGCCACCACCCCTCACCTGGGTTACATTGACACCCTTGCCGCGCAGGCGAAACAGCTTTCCGGTCTGGGTTTCAGCAGGTATCTTCAGGCTCACTCTGCCTTCCAGGGTCGGAACCTCGAGTTCTCCTCCGAGTGCAGCATCGACAAAACTGATCGGTACTTCACAATAGAGATCCTCGCCATCACGGGTAAAAATCTTGTGGTCCCTGACACTGATCTGCACATACAGATCACCCGCGGGACCACCATTGGCACCTGCTTCACCTTGCCCCGTCAGACGGATGCGATCACCTGTATCAACTCCCGGTGGAACTTTCACCGACAAGGTTTTCTGTTCTTCGACCCGGCCCTGGCCGTGACACTTGTTACAAGGGTCTGATATGACCTTGCCGCGACCGCGACACCTCGGGCAGGTTTGCTGTATCGAAAAGAATCCTTGCCTGGCAGTGACCTGACCCATGCCACCGCACTGCACACAATCGATCGGCGAAGTGCCTTTTTTAGCACCCGATCCGACACATTCACCACACTGGACCAGGGTCGGGATATTGATTTTTGGATTGGTTCCCCTGACTGCCTGCTCCAGATCAAGGTTAAGCACGTACTTCAAATCAGAACCGCGATGCACCTGGTTCTGTCCCCCACGGCCACCGCTGAAAATATCTCCGAATACATCCTCGAAGATTGAGCTGAAGCTGCCAGAACCGGAAAAACCTCCAGCGCCGGAACCGTCTACTGCCGCATGACCGAACTGATCGTATGCCGAGCGTTTTTCCGAATCGGTTAGTACTTCTGCCGCTTCACTGGCTTCCTTGAACTTGTCATCAGAATCCGCGTCGTCAGGATTGCGGTCCGGATGGTATTTCATAGCGAGACGCCGGTAGGCTTTCTTAATATCCGGGACGGAAGCGTTACGTTCTACCCCGAGAACCTCATAGTAATCACGTTTTGCCATATCGATTGTTAACCGTTTTCGCTATTTTTGTGCCCGGAGTGATCGGCCACTTTGCCTTTGTTAATGCGCCATACCCAGCCAGGATTACCTTCACTTACAACAACGGAAAGGCCGGACCCGACAAATGATGTCTGGCCCAGCCCTTTTTTGGTAGAACAAACTCGCCAATATCAGGCTTGTTTGTCTTCCTTCACTTCTTCAAATTCCGCGTCAACTGCGTCTGAATCATCTGATCCTCCCGCAGACCCATCAGCGGCTCCAGCATCAGCACCCGCCTGGGCCTGTTCTGCGTATATGCGCTGGGCCAATTCCGAGGAAACCTCTGTCAGTTTCTGCGTTTTAGCTTCGATATCCGCCTTGTCTCCAGACTTAATCGCCGTTTCAAGCTCAGCGATGGCAGCGTCGATGCTGGTCTTTTCTGCTTCACCGACTTTGTCGCCTGCTTCTTCCAGGGTCTTCTTCGTCGCATGAATCATGGCATCTGCATGATTACGGGCGGTCACCAGTTCTTCAAACTTGCGGTCTTCCTCGGCGTGGGACTCTGCGTCCGTCACCATCTGCTGGATTTCGTCGTCACTCAATCCACTGGAAGCCTTGATCACGATTGACTGTTCTTTCCCGGTGACCTTGTCCTTGGCAGAAACATTCAGGATACCATTGGCGTCCAGATCAAAACTCACCTCGATCTGTGGCGTTCCTCTCGGGGACGGCGGAATCTCCGCCAGATCAAATCGCCCCAGTGATTTGTTCTGCGCTGCTTGTTTACGTTCACCCTGCAGTACATGAATTGTCACCGCCGGTTGGTTGTCTTCGGCAGTGGAGAACACCTGGGATTTCTTGGTCGGAATCGTTGTGTTCTTTTCAATCAACGCACTCATGACGCCACCCATGGTCTCAATACCCAGTGACAATGGTGTCACATCCAGCAGCAAGACATCTTTCACATCACCAGCCAGGACTGCAGCCTGAATTGAGGCACCCAGCGCAACGGCTTCATCAGGATTTACGTCTTTACGAGGCTCCTTACCGAAGAATTCTTTCACTTTCTTCTGTACCAGCGGCATTCTGGTCTGACCACCAACGAGAATAATATCGTTGATATCAGAGACGCTGAGATCCGCATCCTTGAGCGCCAGCCTCAGTGGCTCCAGCGTTCGGTTAACCAGCGCTTCAACCAGAGACTCCAGTTTCGCCTGAGTGACCTTGATAACCAGGTGCTTCGGACCACTGGCATCAGCGGTAATATAAGGCAGGTTCACTTCTGTCTGGTTGCTGCTGGACAACTCAATCTTCGCTTTTTCTGCGGCCTCTTTCAGACGCTGCAGTGCCAACGGATCATTGTGCAGGTCCATGCCACTTTCTTTCTTGAATTCTTCTGCCAGATACTCGATCAGGCACATATCAAAATCTTCACCACCGAGGAAAGTATCACCATTGGTGGACAGCACCTCGAATTGTTTTTCGCCATCAACATCCGCGATTTCTATGATCGAGATATCGAAAGTACCACCGCCCAGGTCATAAACGGCAATCGTTGAATCACCTTTGGAGCGGTCCATCCCATAGGCCAGCGCTGCCGCTGTCGGCTCATTGATGATGCGTTTTACATCCAGGCCAGCAATTCGACCAGCGTCCTTGGTTGCCTGCCGCTGGGAATCATTAAAATAGGCAGGTACCGTGATCACTGCTTCAGTCACGGCTTCTCCCAGATAATCCTCGGCAGTTTTCTTCATCTTCGCCAGGATCTGTGCGGACACCTGTGGTGGTGCCAGCTTCTCGCCTTTCACCTCAACCCAGGCATCGCCATTGTCAGCTTTGGTAATCTTGTATGGCACCATCTTGATATCACGCTGGACGACCTCGTCGTCAAACTGGCGGCCAATCAGGCGCTTTACAGCATATATTGTGTTCTGGGGATTGGTGACAGACTGCCGCTTTGCGGCCTGACCAACCAGAATCTCATCGTCGCTGTAGCCCACAACGGAAGGCGTGGTTCGGTCACCTTCGGAATTTTCAATGATTTTGGGATCACCGCCTTCCATAATTGCCACACAGGAGTTTGTGGTCCCGAGGTCGATGCCTATGATTTTACCCATTATTAATAATCTCCAATTGTCTAACCTGGTTCGCCAGGCGGAACAGGTATGTTGTTAACTGCTGAGTCCTATATTGGCCTCGATCAGATAAATTCAAGGTTTTGTCTGATTAATCTCCAGGTGCTTTGGAAACCATGACCATCGCTGGTCTGACCAGCCGGGCATTCAACTTGTAACCTCTTTGTACTACCGCGCAAACCGAGTTCGGTTCCATATCCGGGTTCTCGATCATGGACATCGCCTGATGCTCGTTGGGATCGAAGGGTTGACCCACCGGATCAATGACCTCGATGTTCTCCTTCACCAGCACATCCAACAACAACTTATGGCAAAGCCTGATTCCCACCAGTACCGGATCATCGGCATCCTTACCCGCGACCGCTTCCGACGATTCCACGGCTTTTTCAATACCATCCAGGACCGGCAACAGATTGGCTACAAATTTCTCAATGCCATACTTGTGCGCGTTCTCGACATCCCGTTCGGCGCGGCGGCGCACATTCTGCATCTCTGCTTCGGCGCGAAGCGCCATGTCCCTGAACTTATCTGCTTCCTGCAGCGCGGTCTCGAGGCGTCGCTCAACGGTTACCGGCGCGCCGGTATCATCCTGCTCCTCGTCTCCAGGCAATAGTTCCTGCTCCAGATCTTCGACTTCCAGCGGCAGAATTTCGTCCGTTCCTGGATCAATGTTATTAGGTTCTTCTCCCGGATTGGGCATACGTCGTGCTCCGCATGACTATAATACGTCTCCCCTATATGGGGATCACGCGGCAGCATTCAAGGGTTTGGAAGAGGTTTTAGCGTCTGGATGACTCAAGCGCCGCACTGAGTACGCGCGCGGTCGCGTCAACGATGGGAATAACGCGCTCATAGGCCATCCTGGTGGGACCGATAACGCCGAGCACGCCGACCAGTACACCATCGATCTGATAGGGAGAGGTGACCACGGTACAATCTTCGAGCAGTTCATAGCCGGATTCCTGGCCAATGAACAACTGGACACCCTGGGTATCAAGACAGCGGTCAAGCAAATGCAGGATGTCGCCCTTTAGCGAGAACGCTTTGAACAGTTCGCGAATGTCCTCAAGTGCCTGGTCTGGGGCAAGTTCAAACAGGTTGTCCTGACCGGCCACTACAAAATCGTCCCGGGCCTCGGATTCAAAGGCCTGTCCCACGACCTCAAGTGTCGCCAGCATCAGCGAGTTCATATTTTCCCGGTCATTTTTCATCGATGAAATGAGTTTTTCGCGAACGCGATCCAACACCTGCCCGGCAAACTGGTGATTGATGAAATTAGCAGCCTCGCGCAACTGCACTTCGGTGTAGGTTTCCTTCGTGTAAATGACACGATTCTGTACCTCATGGTCGTCCAGGACCATGATTGCCAGCACCCGATTGTCACTCAGGCTAAGAAATTCAACGTGCCGCAACAGCCCCTGCTCACGCTTCGGGATTGTGACAAGACCCGCCATGCGCGTTACTTCTGATAACAGGCCGGAGGCGGATTCGACCAGTTCCGGCGCCGTCAAACTGGGATCAAGGCTGCGAGTCAGGTGCTTCAGGTCGTATTCAGCCAGGGGTTCGACCTGAATCAACGAGTCTACAAAAAACCGATATCCCTTTGGCGTGGGTATCCGGCCAGCGGACGTATGCGGCGCACGTACGAATCCCCGCTCCTCCAGATCAGCAATGATATTGCGGATTGTCGCCGGGCTGATGGACAGCTCAGAGGTATCTGCAAGCCGTCGGGAGGCTACCGGCTGGCCATCCGCGATATAGTGCTCGACCAGCGCTTTTAGCAACCGTTGTGCTTTTTCACTTACTTCAGGTTCAGCCACAAGCTCTCTCTTGCCGGGATTCCGTCTGAATCAGGCGATCCCCAACTCTGATAACGTCCCGTAGTCTGTAAATATAAACAGTTAATGAAGATATACAAACAAATCTCTGCCCGTTGACGAGCAAACACGCAAATAGCAATGACAAGTTGCGCGGTACTGCCACGTTCAGTTTAATAGCAGACCTCTTCTCACCCGGCGGATATCATCAGGCTGACATGCTTACCCATCTGACCATTTCCAATTTCGCACTCGTTACCCGACTCGACCTGAGTTTCGAGCCCGCCATGTCGGTCATTACCGGGGAAACCGGCGCTGGCAAGTCAATTATGCTGGACGCACTGGGGCTGACTCTGGGCAATCGAGCAGAGCCAGCGCTCATCGCCCCGGATGCAGACCGGGCTGAAATTCTGAGTTGTTTTGACGTCTCCGCGATCAAAGCCGCCCGGGTCTGGCTGGCCGAGCGGGAACTCGAAAGTGATGATCACAATGTGATCTTACGCAGAACAATGACAAAGGATGGTCGGTCCAGGGGATTCATTAACGGGGTGCCAGTAAACCTCGGCGACATGAAATCTCTCGGCAATTTGCTCATCGATATACATAGCCAGCACGAGCACCAGTCCCTGCTAAAGAAGGAAACCCACCGGCGCCTGCTCGATGAATATGGCGGGCTCACTGATCAGGCGAATGAGGTCGCCCGGTTGGCTGATGGATTCAAAAAGAACCAGCTACGACTCGATCATCTGGTTGAATCCAGTGCTGAGCAAACTGCACGTTTACAACTGCTGACCTATCAAGTGGAGGAACTCGAACAACTGGCACTGGAATCCGGTGAAACCGAGCGTCTTGGCACAGAACAAAAACAGCTCGCCCATGCCGAGGAATATCTCGCCAGATGCCAGCAGGCAATCGCATTGATTAATCCGGATGACGACGCCAGCGTGGTGGCGTCTCTCGGCCGGGCGGTCAGTCTCCTTTCAGCGCTGGATGACAATCGCCTTCGCCCCATTGTCGACTTGTTTAACTCAGGGCTGATTCAACTGGAAGAAGCAAGCCACGACCTTGACCACTATGTGGCCGATTACGAAGTTGATCCGGCGCGCCTTGCCCAGGTGGAAGACCGTCTTGACGACATCTACAACATAGCAAGGAAACACCGGATCGATCCGGCCGGTCTTGCTGATCTGGCGCTGGCCATTAACGCAGAGTTGAAAGACATGACCGATGCCGGTTCCCAAATAGCTCAACTCGAGGCGGAACAAAAAGGGCTGCGCGACCAGTACCAGGTCGCGGCCGCGCTGCTCAGTGGCGGCCGGCAGAAGGCCAGCGTACAGTTGACGCACAAGGTATCGCAGAAACTGAAGCAATTAGGCATGACCGGCGCGAGATTCGAAATTGGTCTGGTGACCCATAAAGACAGCGCCTTGCACATCCACGGTGCCGAGGATGTAGAATTTTTAATCGCGTCCAATCCGGGACAGCCAGCGGGACCATTGAACAAAATTGCGTCTGGTGGGGAGCTGTCTCGCATCAGTCTTGCTATTCAAGTGGTAACCGCAAAAACCTCGGCGGTGCCAACCCTCATTTTTGATGAGGTTGATGTCGGTATTGGCGGCGCCATCGCCGAAATCGTCGGTGGTGCGCTTCGCGCGCTCGGCAAGAACGCGCAGATCATTTGCGTGACCCACCTGGCTCAGGTGGCGGCACAGGGGAATCATCACTACAAGGTCGTTAAAGAGGGGAGTAAACGGGCAAACACCCAGGTTTTCCCATTGCAGGCACAGGAGAAGGTCGAAGAAATAGCGAGGATGCTGGGGGGAATAGAACAAACCGATCAGTCAATCGCACACGCACAGGAAATGTTCAGTTCGGCTCAAAAATAGCGGTTCTTCGTACCCTCTTTCAGGAATGCGATTTGTGGAAAACGTTTCCCGACTTACCTACAGTCCGGGCACAGACCGTACATATTCAGATTATGGTCGGTGAGCTCAAATCCCAGTTTCTTCGCGATGGCCACCTGGCGCGCCTCGATACCATCATCCCTGAACTCTTCAACCCGGCCACACTTTACACAGACCAGGTGGTCATGATGGGTTGCCGGTGCAAGTTCAAATACCGAGTGGCCACCCTCAAAGTGATGGCGAATGACGAGTTCCGCCTCCTCAAACTGGGTCAACACCCGGTACACAGTAGCGAGCCCAATTTCTGCACCACTCTCGAGCAATAACTTGTAAACATCCTCGGCGCTTACATGGCGGACACCGGAACTTTCCAGGATCTGGAGGATCTTGATTCTAGGTACCGTGATTTTCAGACCGGCGTCTTTCAGCTCTTGAGATTCAGCCGTCATAAGTTTCCGAACCTTTTTGTACAGGGATGATCAAGATCAGATACAATCGCAATCCACCGCAGTATAACCAAATGTGTTTATCAAATCAGGCAACAATGAAAGCTGTTCTTTTTATCATCATGCTCCTTGTCACGACCAGTTGTTCGACCTTTCGATTCCCCGGCGTACACCGAATTAATATCCAGCAAGGTAATGTGATTTCACAGTCGATGATCGACAAACTGAAACCCGGGATGACCAAGAGCCAGGTCAGGTTTGTCCTCGGCAATCCGGTGGTCGACAATCCCCTGAACCAGAATCGCTGGGACTACATCTATACCATTGCGATCGCTGGCGGGAAGCAGATCCGCCGCGTGCTCATATTGCATTTTGACCAGGATAGATTGAGTCATTTCGAGGGTGATTTCCTGCCCACCGAGAATACCAAAACACTTGCAGACGCTACTGCGAAATAGTCCTGATCAGCGTTTTGTCCCTTTAGCTGCTCGTCGGGACCTTGCCTGCCGGGGTGTAATCCGAAGCGGACGATAAATTTCGACTCGATCATTGTCCTGCAGGACGTAGTCATTGCCCTCAATCTTGCTGAAAATACCCTTGGTAGCCGTCTCAAAATCAACTTCTGGAAACTCGTTCTGGATTCCTGACAGTAGCAGCGCTTCGATAAGTGTCATGCCCGCACCCACCGCAAGCTTAATCACAACCTGCCTTTGTACGGTCGCGTAAGCCACTTCGATGTTTAACTTCGCGTTGTCAGCCATAGAGCGTATCTGCTCGTTGACAAAAAGCTTCAACCAGCCTGTCTGCAGCCGAATTGAAAACCTTGCCCAGAGCAACATTCATCATTCGGCTGTCGAAATCGAACCGCAGGTTCATGCTGATCCGGCAGCCTTCGTCCCCCAACTGCCGGAATTCCCAACGACCCTGGAATCGTGAGAAAGGACCATCCACCAGGCGCATTTCAATCGTCTCCGGGGGATGCAGTTCGTTACTGGTCGTGAAACTCTGCTGCAGTCGGCCTCTGGCAAGGGTTAGTCTCGCAACCATCACCGTGTCACTTGTCTCGAGCACCTCACTGCGAGCGCACCAGGGTAAAAACAGGGAATAGCTGGCGACATCGTTAACCACATCGAACATCTGCCGGGACGAGAAGGGCATCAGTGCTGCACGCGTAACCTCAGCCACGTATCACACAAATGTCAGCACGAAAATGACAGAAACCGCCAGAGGTGCAACAAATCGCACCAGCACCCGCCAGACCGGTAAAAAGCGAAGATCGCCCGCCATCTGCTCGTCCACTGTTTTCTGCTCAAGCTTCCATCCGGCAAACAGCACAATCAGTACGCCGCCAACCGGCAGCATAATATTGTTGGCCACATAGTCCATCAGGCCAAAGAAGGTCAATCCACCCAGCACCGTAAATCCTGCCCAGATATTTGTCGAAAACGCGCTGCCAAGCCCGACAAACCAGGCTAAAGCACCCACCAGAATGGCACCCTTCGCCCTGCTGAATCCGCCCTTTTCCACCACCCACGCGACTGCCGGTTCAAGCAGTGAAATGGAAGAGGTGATCGCCGCAAAAGTCACCAGAACAAAAAAGACCACACCAAAAATCTGGCCGCCAACCATCTGGCCAAAGGCCAATGGCAGAGTAATGAACATCAGCCCCGGACCAGCCGAGCTTTCCAGCCCGTTGGCGAATACCAGCGGGAAAATGACCAGGCCCGACATTAACGCGACGCTGGTATCGAGTAATGCAATCGTCGTCGCTGTTCCCAGGATCGACGCGCTTTTCGGCATATACGCACCATAGGCCATGATCGCGCCCATGCCGAGGCTCAGGGTAAAAAATGCCTGACCCATCGCGCTCAACGCACCCGCCCAGGTAAATTTGTCAAAATTAAGCGAAAACATGAAAGCCACACCTTCCATAAAATGACCGGAAGTCACCGCTGAATAAACCACCAGGGTAATCAGCAGAAAGAACAATGCCGGCATCAAGTATTTTACCGTCACTTCAAGACCCCGGCCCACGCCTCTGGCGGCAATAAAAATCGTCAACACCATAAACAGGCTGTGCCAGCCGACCACCGATACAACGTCACCTGTGAATGCGCTGAAAGCAGAACTCGCATATTGCGCATCAGCACCGTTAAAGGCGCCCGATCCCATCTGAAAGATGTAGGAAATCGCCCAGCCTGCAATGACCGAATAAAATGAAATGATCATAAAACCCGCCAGCGCACCCATCCAGCCCACCAGCTGCCAGGCGGGATGGGCACCGGATCGCGCGGTGAGATCCCGCATGGTGCTGATCGGGCTTTGCCGCCCGGAGCGACCCAGAAGGATTTCACCGGACATGATGGGGATACCAACCAGGAAAATGCACAACAGATAAACGACGACAAACACACCACCGCCGTTTTCACCAGCAAGGTAAGGAAACCGCCAGATATTGCCGAGGCCAACAGCGGAACCTGCTGCCGCCAGAATGAACATCAATCGAGACGACCACATTCCATGAACTGAATCACCGGATGCCATACGCAAGCCTTTATTTTTATTGGTCTAACGCGCCATTGTCAGGGATTTGCGCGCCTGCCTCAACCAATTCATTCAAGGTTAAGTTCCACTCGGTAAATTCATCCTGTACATTCATTTTCCGATGAATATAATGCGCCCCGCACTGGAGCAATCATGGCAAAAAGCCAAAAGACCAGCCCCGGCACCATCGCGCTAAACAAAAAAGCAAAATTTGAGTACGAGCTTCATGAACGATTCGAAGCTGGCGTGGCGTTGTCAGGGTGGGAAGTGAAGTCTCTGAGGGCTGGCAAAGCGCAGCTCACGGACACTTATGTGCTGCTCAAAGACGGTGAGGCTTTCCTGTTGGGTTGCAACATCACACCACTGAATACGGCATCAACGCATTCCGTGACTGATCCGCAACGCACTCGAAAACTGCTGCTGCACCGTCGGGAGCTGGCACGGCTGATTGGCGCGACCAGGCAGAAAGGACAAACGTGTATACCACTCTCGATTTATTGGAAAGGAAATCGGGTGAAATGTGAAATTGCACTGGCTACCGGGAAGAAGGAGCACGACAAGCGCGCGACCATTAAGGAACGCGAATGGAGTCTCGATAAACAACGGGTCATGAAAGCCCATAACCAGTAATGACACATTAAGCCAGGAAGCTTCTGAATATTTGGATTTTTTTGCGCGCCTTTCCTCAAGATCGGCAATTCGCATGCAGAAATCGGTTCCCATACGGATTTCAATATCGCTATTGAGGGAAAAGTGTAGCCTGCATTCTAATGCAGCAAACCGACTTTAATCAGAAACTTCCTGGCGTCTATCAGGGAGAAAACAGTGCCGGTAACGCATCGGTTTCAAGGGAAACTATTGGTCGTTGAGACTAAAGGTGCCTACGAACAGGAGGAACTGAAAGCGGCCTTCGAGGCTGGCCTCGCCAGTCCGGATCTCCCGCGGGATGTCGGTTTCGTGCTGGATATCCGCAATTCCACCATGCTGAACGACCGAAGCACGGCTGAGATTGAGCAATTAGCCACATTTATTGGTGAGCGCGGTGCGCAGTTCAACTCCGCATGTGCCATTGTTGCTGAGGAAGGACTGCAATACGGGCTGATGCGTATGGCCGCCGTTTTCGCTGAAGATCGAGGCTTGAAGTGTGGAGTTTTCACTAAACTCTACGATGCCATAACCTGGTTGGAAAACCACCTGCAGACACTGGACACGGACGCTAAAGACGTTCATTAGCAACCATACGCCTTGAAAACTTCACAAGCATCCGCATTTAAAACAGAGTAAGATCCGCCGACATTGGGGGTGACTTGGCTTCGACGCCGGTTGCGAACCCTGAGGTGCATGCCGAGAGGGTAGTGACTCTCGTAAAACAATCGCTGTAACTTTTACAGTTGCCAACGACGAAAACTACGCACTAGCTGCTTAAAAATAGCTTTATAAGCGAAATTTTAAGTTAGTTTGCCCCGGGGCGGATTTGCCCATGAATTCAAACCGGGGGCACGACTCATGGGACCGCTGTCAGACCCCGCTTGTGGTTAAAGCAGTTAAACTTGAAGCAAGCTCGCCTTTTAATCCCTGCTCGTCGGGCCAGTGAAAGGTTAAACAATTGACGAACTAAGCATGTAGAGCCGAAGGCAGAGAACTGACGGACGCGGGTTCAACTCCCGCCACCTCCACCAATTTTACTGTTGCGCATTGCGCAACAGTAAATCATGGCGCTGCACACCAGAATCACAACATACGACTTCAGACCATCTCCCTATTTCATCAACGCCCGATCCGCAGCAGACGCCTTCTGCCATGCGGGTCGTTTCAATTGGTCATGGTTGAAAAAGATGATGAATGATGAATCAGATAGTCCTGTTGCTTTTGTTTTCGAAGGGTTATCCAAAGGAGAAGCAGCGTATTCGATTGTATTCTTCTGATTTAGCCCATGAACCGCTGCTAATAGCTCCAGCCAGGAAATCGGGCGCACTCTTACCTCCGTTGCTCGGGGAATAGCCCCGGCATCCAGCGATGGGCCAATGCAGCTGGAAAGTGAATATGCAGTGGTGCTTTTGAAGTCTCCGATTTGACGACTTCGTGTTCGCTCAAGCCGGACACCACTCGACTCGCGGTGCGTGAACTTACGCCGAGCAGGTGAACGACCTCGCTGCGTGGGAGTTCGCCCCGATATAGGATTACTTCGAGAATCAAGCCGGACTTCTCGTGCAGATTGCCGAGCGCGATTTCTTCGTCAACCCAGAGCTTGATACGTTTGCGCAGCTTCTCCGGCTGGATCAGGTCTTCCATAAACTTGATCTGGTCCAGGCAGGTCTCAAGGAGAAAGCGCGTGAAGCCCGCGAGGTTTTCCTCGCTTAAGTATCCTCTGCCGTCAAGATCGTTGCGCCGCGATCGGTCACAATTCGCAAGATGCTGCTTGTACACATCGACGTTGCGCGCCAGGCCGCGTGCGATCGACCACACGCCACCCGTATCGACTGTATCCAGCAGCGTGGCGTAGGACATCAACCGTATGACCCGTCCATTGCCATCAAGAAAGGGGTGTATCCAGGTCAGGCGATGATGGGCGGCAGCACAGGCAAGGATCGTTTCCGACTTGCCGAGAGCGTTGTAAACCTCTTCGAATCTGGCGAGAAAGCGCGACACTGCGCCTGGGCTGACTGGTACATGCCTGCCGACCTCGACATCATGTTGGCGCAGCTTGCCTGGCACGACTCGCAGCTTTTTCTTCGTGCTCGGATGCTCCACTACCAGCAGCTCTTCGGGCAGCAGTTCGCAAAAGCGGCGGTGAATTTCGAGGATGGAATTTGCTGTAGTCGCCCGACCTTTCAGTCCTCCCTCGTCGATCCATTTCTGGACTGCAACATGGGCCTCGGCCTCCAGTTGCAGATTACGCTTTTCTGGATCGGCGCTGTAGTCCCTCTTCAGGGCACGCTCGATATCGATGGGGTGGGTGTCGTGGCCTTCAATAAGGTTGCTGTAGTAACAGTTCATCGCCCGCACAAGTTCGGCCAGCGCTGTGACCACGCCGTCCGGCAGGCTGCGCCGAAACCCAACCGATTTCGTCGCGAGTTCGATCGCGAGGTCATTCAGTTCGGGCCGGTGGCGCGATCCGCTAGAGAGGACAAGGGGCTCCATCAGGGCCGTGCTCTCACCTCGGTCGTCTCCAAGCACTTCCTTGTCCTTTAATATGGCGGCTTCTATGGCGGCTTCTGATTCATCCATATTACCCATGATAACAAAGAGTTACATTTTCATATAGCGAAAACATGGTCATGTATTTGGCGACATTAATGGCGGGTTGAGTATAGCGCATAAGGGCGCCACGCGAGGGATCAGTACCGGATAGCAAGGACCACCGGCCAGGGTGGACCCGGTTAATGAAAGCCCATTTAGCTAGAGGGCCAAGTGGCAATATTGAGAACAATTGGCTTTTGCGCATCGCGCAAAGGCAGATGGCAGCTCTGTACGTGTGTCAGCGCACAGACTAGTGTCAATTCCAGCTACCGGCTCACTTCATCAACGCCCGGTCCGCAGTAGACGCCTTCTGCCATGCGGGTCGTTGCTCCAGTCGCTGCCAATAGGCAATTAACTCAGGATGCTTCGGCATCACCGGCATTAACGAAGTACCCCACATGATTGTGCTGCCGATCATTACATCCGCGGCGCTGAAATGATCACCGACGATAAACTCCCGGTCCTGCAAAGCCAGTCTCAACGTATTGGCAACTGTCTCCACATCTGAAAATGGCTGGTATTCGAGTCCGCTGACGGCATCGCCCTGAGCCTTCCACAGGACTGATGGCTCAGCACTGACCGGCGCAAAAAACATCCAGCGCAGAAAACTACCCCGGTCAGCAGAACCGGGGGAAATGTTCAGGCCGGCATCGGCAAAGGTCTCTGCAAGGTACATGATAATCGCAGCGGTTTCCGTGACAACAACATCACCATGTCGCAGCGCCGGTACCCTGCCCATGGGATTGATCTTCAGATATTCGGGTTTTTTATGGTCCTCGGCTTCCAGACTCAGCAGCTCAATATCATAAGGTTCACCCACTTCTTCCAGCATCCAGTGCACGGTCATGCTGCGTGAGGGTACCGCGTGGTACAGGACTAAATCGGACATCTAATCACCTTCGTGTGGTCTTGGTTGCGCGAAGTACGCAAGCATAAATCACCACGTTCGTATGTTCAAAGGCACACCGTTCGCAATCAACGGGCGATGAACTATAGCGCTGCCGCTGCACCCAGGATTGCGTCATATTCCTGCTTCACGGTCGGTCGTTCCAGCATGCGTGCAAACCAGGCCGCCAGCCGGGGCTGGGTTACTTCTGCTCCCATGGTCGTGGCAAAGGCAACCACCATGAAGTTTGCAACATCCGCTGCAGAGAATTCTCCTGAGAGAAAGTCCCGATCTTCAAGGCGTGTTTCGAGGCGATTATAAAACTGTTCCAGACTGGCAATCGCATCGACTGCTTTTTCGGAAAGCGGCGCATCGGACTTGCCCAGAAACACATCGGAGATCAGCGTTCCGACAAATTGTTGGGCGTAATCCGCATCGTCCTCCCACATTCTACACTCGGTTTTATCATTGATGGCCGCAGGGAAAAGTGGTGGTGTTGGGTATTTGTCTTCAAGGTATTCAATAATTACGGTTGAGTCATGCACGACGAATCCGTCATCGATCAATACCGGCACCTGGCCTCGCGGACTGACGGCAAGCAATCCGGCAGGCTTGGGATCCCACCTGGATTGTTTGGTCCACGGGACCTCATTGACGACATAGTCCAGTCCCTTTTCTGCCAGTGCGATCCTGACTTTTGCGGCGTTGTTACTTAACACTCCTGACCATAATTCCAACATTACTCTCTCACTTTAAAAAGTTATCCATGAATGGCCATTCCACTTAAAAAACAAGCGCGAATCAATTACCCGCCAGGTAATGACCCGGGTTCAGGCTGTTGTTTATGCCTAAACCCGTTAGAATTCGAGCTTGCGTTTTTACAGAAGCTGAAAAGTGAGCGACCAGGATAGACAAACAAGTGAGAAGCCGGAAAAGCTGGCCGTCGTGCTGATTAACCTCGGCACGCCTGAGCAACCGACCGCACCCGCAATTCGTCGTTACCTGAGGGAATTCCTCTCCGATCCGAGGGTCGTTAGTATTCCAAGATTCATCTGGCTGCCGATACTCTACCTCTTTATTCTCACTCGGCGCCCGAATGCACTGGTGGAAAAGTATAAATTTATCTGGGGTACCTATGATGCGCCCATCAGGAACATCACCAGAGCGCTGGCGGCGAGAACTGAGCGCTTGCTTGGAAGGAAACATCTTGCGGACCGCATTTCTGTCAGTTCGGCTATGACCTATGGCGAGCCATCCATTAAGGCGCTCGTCGCAGTCAAAAAAGGCGAAGGCGTGGAGAAGTTTCTGTTCCTGCCGGTGTTCCCACAGTACGCCTTTGCGACCACGTCAGCAGCCTATGACCAGGTCAGCAGAGCTTTCTCCAAATTACCCGTTCCACACTTCCAGTTCGTTGCGGACTACCATGAACATTCAGCCTACATCCATTCGCTGACCAAATCCGTTGAGGCGTATCACAACTATATGGCCGACGGTGCAAAACTGATCTTTTCATTTCATGGGATTCCACAGGCCCAGGCTGATGCGGGTGACCCTTATCCCCGGCAATGCCAGCGGACTGCTGAACTGGTAGCCCACGCGCTGGGACTGGCGGATCATGAATGGCAACTCACCTACCAGTCACGCTTTGGACGCGCGAAGTGGCTGCAACCCTACACCAGTGACACCATGGCGGAACTGCCTGGCCGGGGAACAAAAAAAGTGTTGATCGTTTGCCCGGGATTCGCAACTGATTGCCTGGAGACGATTGAGGAAATCCGGGTACTTAATCGGGATATATTCCTCGCTGCCGGTGGCGAGCGGTTTCGCTATATCCGGGCGCTGAATGCTTCTGCTGATCACGCCAACACCATGGCGGAAATTATTATGGAGCAGGCGCCGTCGGGGGATTTTGTTCTTCGCTGAGAGTCACGGCCTCGACTTCATCATCACTTCCCTCGGCCGCGATTTCCTGGGGTGCCTGGTAGAGAAATCCGGCGACTCTGTCCCGGCCCTGTTCGATGGCAAACTCCAGTGCCTTGCTCGCGTTGGCAATCAGTTCATCCGAACTTTCAGTACCGTGGAAGGTGGTAATGCCACCAGAGGTCGTGATCCTGAGATTTTCATCCTTGGCCACCTGAATCTGGCTTATCAACTGGCTGATCCGATTGATAATCATCACTGAATCATCCTCGGTGGCACCTGAGAGCAACAATCCGAAGGTGTCAGCACTCAATCGCGCCACCACATCTACTTCTCGCAACGCCGCCTTTACAATACGCACGTAAAGCTGCAATACCTCGTTGCCGCTGCCGAGTCCATGGGTATCAACCACGTGATTAAATTGATCCACCTGCATGACGGCGAGCGTAAAGTAGTAACTGCCACGCTCACTCATGCCACGGTGCTGGGTCAAAACATCCTGGAAGTGGCTCTGATTGTAGCAACCCGTCAACTCATCCATCGTGGTCACCGAGGACAATGACAGTTTGGTGCGTTCCAGTTCCTCAAGGGTGGACGCGAGTTCGCCCTGAGCATGCTCGAGGTCGCGTTCCATTGAGCTCAAAGCCCTATTAATCACGAGGTTGGGTGCAACCATCATGAGTGCCATGGCGATAGCCAGCACGATAAGTTGCTGAGTATTCCCTTCGGGGATGAGGAAGAGCACAAGACCATAAAGTACGATGGTATTAATGCCCAGCAGCAAAAAAATTCTCGACTTCTGTAACATCCTAGTTCACTTCCTGACAATCAATTGATGACATGGATCGAGATACCTTATCTTAAACGATCAATTGCGCGATAATAAAGGAATCCGCTGCTTGCGCCAAACCACAATATCCCCTGTAGAGTACACCCAATGACCCTGTTTTTCTTCCTTCTGTCCCTGCTTTTCGGCTGGCTGGCCTACAATCTGTATCGGCCGATCTTTCGCCACCCGCAACTTGCTGCAGTCAGCTTTCTCGCGGGCTGGCTAACCGGTGAGCTCGCGCTGCACCACATCCTCTGGCAGGTCCTGCTGGTAGGCATACTTACCTGGCTGGGCGCTGTGGAAGGTCTTCTCGGTGCGCTGGGATTGCTGATCTGCATTTGTGCCTGGTTCGCCATGGGGTACTTCTACCTGCAGGGCCAACATGCCGAGACAGAAATGGAATATGCGCTGAGTGAAAACCTGGGTTCAGGCTACGAAGACGAAATCGAAGCTGCGCAACGCTCGCACTTTCCGGAGGGTCCTGACTTTGCGGCGATCAAAAAGCCATTCCGTCCTGTGGATAGCGCAATTGAAGTCGTCAAGGACCAGTCATTCGGCACCAATGGCCAGACCCTCGATCTCTACCGGTCCAGGAATAGTGTCACCGGCAAACCGGTGCTGTTCCAGATACACGGCGGTGCCTGGACCGAGAAAATGGGGAGT
Organism: Gammaproteobacteria bacterium; assembly: GCA_021773555.1. Lineage (GTDB taxonomy): Bacteria > Pseudomonadota > Gammaproteobacteria > Pseudomonadales > Azotimanducaceae. Next base: position 36,473 of record JAJFKA010000041.1, on the reverse strand, counting down.
AAGAACGAACAGGGAATTCCCCTGATGACGCATATGGCGAAACGGGACTGGATCTGTGTCGCGAACTCCTATCGATTGAGCCCAACGGCCACGATGCCGGAGCATGTTGTTGACTGTAAGCAGGCACTGGTCTGGATCAAGGAGAATATCGCGCAGTACGGCGGCGACCCGGACTTTATTGTTGTAACGGGTGGATCCGCTGGTGGTCACCTTTGTTCCCTACTTGCACTGACCGCGAACGACTCGGATTTTCAACCTGGCTTTGAAGATAAAGATACCGCCTTGCAGGGAGCCGTGCCTTATTACGGCGCATACGACTTTACCAACGAACATCAATTTCAGAAGCACGATGGTGCGGCCAAAATGTTCGAGCGCTCAATCATGAAATGCTCGTTAGAGGGTCATCGTGAAGACTACGAGCGGGTTTCGCCGTTGTTCAGAATTCACGCAAGCGCACCACCGTTTCTGATCATCCATGGCGACAAGGACACCCTCGTACCAGTAGAGGAAGCCCGGGTATTCTCGACAAAGCTTCGCGAGGTTTCATCGAGTTCCGTGACCTACGCGGAAATATCGGGTGCGCAACATGCTTTCGACATGTTTCCCTCATTGCGAAGCGAACATGTCAAACAGGGCATTGAACGATTCCTTGCTTATCTCTTCACGCAATATAACAATCAGAAAAAATCGGGGGACCAGGATGGATCATCGGCTCCCTGAACTGGAGCTGCGATCGAGTAATCTGTGGTGATACCAGGTCAATAGGTCGAGGTCGCCAGTTCTTTCTCCGTGATAAATTCGAGTAGCGCGGCCTGACCTTGCTGGGTCGCGTTGATGCCGCGTTTTATCGCAGGGATGATTTCCGCAGGATCAGTAATTCGCTCACCATATCCGCCGAACGCCCTGGCCATGTCCGCATAATTGCCTGAGATGTCGGTGCTGCGATATTTCTCCGTTGCCACCTGCATGATGGGTAATTCGATGGCCATCGAAAAGTTGTTAAACAAGATCGATAGAATCGGTAGTCGTTCGCGCACTGCGGTTTCGAAATCCATACCGGTAAAGCCGATGGCCGCGTCTCCCCAGATGTTGATGCAAAGTGCGTCAGGCCGGGCCAGCTTTGCACCCATCGCAAGACCGAGTCCATAACCCAGCTGCGTGGTCTTACCCCAGCCAATATAGTTCAGGGGCCTGGTGCTCTCCCAGAAGGGCGTGAGCTGGTCACGCGGGCTACCGGCGTCGTGAGTAACCACTGTATTGTCGATATCAACCGTATGCAGCAGATCCCAGATCACGCGATAAGGACTGATGGGAGTGTCCTTACTGGTCAGTTTCGGCATCCACTCCTTTAGCCAGCTCTCCCTGGTCGCCTTGATTTTCGCCGGAACACTGGTCGCTCGTGCGCTCGCCTCTGATTTCTCATGACCGGACAAGGCATCGAGCAACGCCTGCAGGGTCAGTTTTGCATCGCCGATCAATCCATACTGCGCGGGAACATCCTTGTTAAGGTCCATGGAATCAAGCGTCGCATGAATAATCGTCTTGCCCCGGGGCATCTGAACCCCAAAACCAGTGAGCGCAAAGCTGCAACCAATCCCGAAAATAACATCCGCGTCCTTGAGGAAGTCATCAACATTTTTCGGGATCGCGCGGCCGCCGGAACCAAGCGATAGCGGATGATTTTCCGGAAATGCACTTTTACCCTCAATGCTGGTGGTCACGGGTATATTCCAGGTTTCCGCAAGCTCTTTCAGCTCCGGCCATGCCTGCGCGTAATGTACCCCCTGACCCGCATAAATCACCGGTTTCTTTGCCTGTGCCAGCACTCCGGCAACCTGCTCAATGATGGCCGGGTCCGGTGCTGACCTTGCGGCGTAACTGGGCACATAGTCAAAGTCGTCTGGTATTTCCTCACCAAAAACATCAACCGGGACTTCTACCAGCACCGGACCGCCCCGACCATTGCGCAACTGCGAGAATGCCCGGCGCATGACCGCCGGTAACATGCGACCCAGGGTCAGGGGTTCAGCCCATTTAGTGACGTGTTTCATGTTGAGTGTTGAATTGAAATTGGGGTAATAGCCGGCCAGTCGGCGCGGGTATCCGGCTGGCATCACCAGAATCGGCACGGATTCACTATACGCCTGGGCAACACCGCCGAAAGCGTTTTCCGCGCCCGGGCCATGCTGCATCACAAACACACCGATATTTTTACCGGAACTCATACGGCTGACCGCATCCGCCATATGTAAGCCAGTGCGTTCCTGACGGACGATAATTGTGCGGATGTCGGCCACAGCTGCCGCCTCGATGATCGGGTTCACCGGATAGCCGATGATAAATTTGACCCCTTCCCTTTTCAGTATCTCTGCGATTGCATCGACTACGCGCATCAGCTTCTCCGGTTTATCTGTTATCGATTCGGACCACGCTCCATGGGATAGGGTTGCCACCTTTCCAGCTCGACCTTCGGCAGCACCGTCGGATTGACACAACTCATAGGCCATTTTCCACTCAATACGAGGGCCACTTCCCGGCCTACCCGACGCCGGGTTTCGGGTCGCATACGAGTTGTCGCTGACGCCGCATGTGGAGTCAGGATAACGTTGTCCATATCCATCAGCGGATTATCGGACGCTGGCGGCTCGGTTTCGAGCACATCAAGCCCGGCGGCGGCGATTTGTCCACTGTCGAGTGCAGCGATTAAGGCCGGCTCATCAATGGTGCCACCACGACCGCAATTGATCACCACGGCGGTATTTTTCATCGCTAGAAACTCTGGTGCCCCGAACATGCGACGCGTTCCTTCGTTTAATCCCGGATGAACCGACAAATAGTCCGAGCGCTCCAGTAACTCATGGAAAGTAACCGGCTCCACACCCTCTCCAGTCATCTTCAGTTCCGATACATAGGGATCATAGGCGATCACATGCAAACCAAATGCCTTCGCCCGACGCGCAACAGCCCGTGCCACATTACCAAACGAGATCAGACCCAGGGTTTGTCCCCACAACCTCGGCACTTCATTGAGTACCGGCCGACCCTTATACCAATCTCCCTGCCGGACCATCTTGTCCATCAACTTGACGCGTCGAGCACAACCCAACAACAGCATCATGGTGTGATCAGCGACCTCCTCAATAAACACATCAGGCACGTTTGTCACAACGATGCCCGCCTCAGTGGCAGCGTCCACATCCACCATGTCGACACCAACACTGCCAACACCGATCACCACACATTTGTCCAGACCTTTGATCACCTGCTGGTCGATGTTGATTCCCCAGGACGTAATGAGGGCATCCGCATCCCGCGCTCCCTGAATGAACGCCCCGGCACTGCTGCCGTCAACTTCCACTATTTCCGCAATTGAATCGAGTGCCTCCAGTTCCAGCGAGTATCGCTCGGAAACGGGCACCTCACGGGCAACCGCGGGTAACTGCACAACTACTTTCTTTTTCGGCATGATCCACCTCTCAGAAAACTTAAACCCAACCTGACTATTGCATCGCGTTATAGTGAACAGACTTGATCCCGCTTGCAACCGACTCGAATCAGGCGTTAGCTTTACCGACGGCGGCGCCGAGGTTTTTCGTCCAGAAACTAAACATCGAGGCATGGGATTTATGCAGCACTGGCAGATCGGTGAGACACGTATCACCAGAATAGAGGAACTGATGGGACCGCTGTTCGATCCTGTGCGTTTTTTCCCGGACTACTCGGCCGAGATATTCGAGAAGCACCGCAACTGGCTCTACCCTCAGCATGCGGATGAGGCCTCCGGGCGCATCATTGCCAGTATGCATTCATGGCTGATCGAGACACCCCATCACAAAATCCTTATCGACACCTGTATCGGCAATGACAAGGAGCGTATGCCCTACCGCGACTGGCATCAGATGCACACATCCTGGCTTGTGAACCTGCGCGAGGCAGGGACAAGTCCCGAACAGATTGACTACGTTATGTGCACACACCTGCACGTGGATCACGTGGGCTGGAATACCCGTCTGGTGGACGGGCAATGGGTGCCGACTTTTCCGAATGCCGTCTATGTATTTTCAGAAACCGAATTTAACTTCTGGCAGGCGCAACGAGCCCATGAAGATCAGAACGCATTTAACGCCGTCAACCGGCAGACTTTTGATGACAGTGTTCTGCCCGTCATGGCGTTGTCACAATTAGTCGAAGGTGAAATGGATATTATTGACGACCTGTTGCACGTATCACCCACCCCGGGGCACACGCCCGGCAGCATTTCGCTGACGCTGGCCTCGGCCGGTGAGCAGGCAATGTTTACCGGTGATATTTGTCACCACCCTATCCAGGTCTATGAGCCGCACTGGAACAGCGCCTATTGCGAGATACCTGATCAGGCTATCAGCACCCGTCGCGCGGTGCTCGAATCATGTGCCGAGGATCATACCCTGATGATGCCAGCGCACTTTGGTCCCGCTTTCGCGGGGTATGTCCACCCAACCGGTGATGCTTTCAGATTTGAATTTCCCTGATCCACTTAACCCCGGTTCTTACGAAAAGAACTAGAATTCCCTGGGTTCCCAGTGTGGATCCATCATGCCAAAGAACTGGTCCAACATCCGGTAAGTCAGTCCCCAGACTATCTGCCCCTCAACGCCATAACCCGGGAAGCGGTGTTGCTCGCCCTGGACGGTAAACTCTCCCGTGGTCAGCGAATCGCCTGAATACATCCCCTGAAGTGAGCCCCAGAGAATATCGGCAACCTCATAGTTTGGTTGCAACTGAATGTCGCCGCCTTTCAGAGAAAAAACCAGCGGAGTGACCACCAGATCCAGATCCCGACCCCGCGGATTTGCACGTACCGCATCAATCTCACCAATAAATTGGGCATGCTGGCAAAGGTCGAGACCAATTTCTTCCAGGGTTTCCCGCTCTGCGGTATGTCGAATACTGTCATCCGACGGCTCTTTATGGCCACCAGGAAACGCCATGTGCCCTGACCAGGGGTCACCTTCGTGGCTGGCGCGGAGAATGAACAGCGCCTCTGTCACATCGGCTCTCTGCCGAAGAATCATCGCGACCGCCGCCTCGCGCGTATGCTTATGTCGTTCATAATGCGCGGGTTCATGCCGGATCACCGCTTCTGTAATTCGTTTAATGGATAACAAACTCGTTTTACCACCCTTGCAGTCCGGGCCTGGTCGATTGTGTGTAGAATAAGCCCGTTGTGAATGACACCGCCAATCAGAATGCCCAGACCCAGGCAAAGCCAGGGCAGCGATCCTGCCAGTATGTTCGAAGGTACAAATTTTCGGAAGGGGCCAGAGAGGAAAACCATGCGACCATTTTTCGCCATTTCGGCCATCATATTACTCAGCGCGGGTTGTGCCGTTAATCCAGTCACCGGCAAAAACGAAATTTCCTTCGTCTCCGAGTCTCAGGAACTCCAGCTAGGCAGCGAACAGTACCTTCCGTCGCAACAATCCCAGGGCGGTTTGTACCAGGTTAACAAACCGTTGACCGACTATGTGACTGAAGTCGGACAGCGTGTCGCCGTTGTCAGTGATCGCAACCTGCCTTACGAATTTGTCGTGCTCAACAATGGTGTACCGAATGCCTGGGCGCTACCGGGCGGCAAGATCGCCGTTAACCGCGGCCTACTTGTCGCTCTGGACAATGAGGCTGAACTGGCTGCAGTGCTTGGCCATGAAGTCGTTCACGCGGCGGCGAGACATGGCGCAAAATCCATGGAACGCGGCGTACTCCTGCAGGGAGTTTTACTCGCCACTTCTATCGGTGCGTCCAACTCCGAATATGGTAACTACATCGTCGGTGGCGCGCAGCTTGGCACGCAGTTACTGACCCAGAAGTACGGGCGAACGGCAGAGCTTGAATCTGACTATTACGGCATCCAGTACATGGCTGAGGCCGGTTATGATCCTCAGGCCGCGATTACGCTCCAGGAAAAATTCGTCAAATTTTCAGAAGGCCACGAACAAGGCTGGCTGGATGGCTTGTTCGCAAGCCATCCACCTTCGGCAGAACGGGTCGCTAAAAATGAGGCGACGGTAGCTGCACTTGCGCCGAATCTACGCGCGGATCTCACCCTGGGTACAGCCCGATACCAGAGCAAGATCGCTTATCTCAAATCGCATCAGGATGCCTACACGGCGTTCGACCAGGCAAACACTCTGGCATCCAGCAACGAGCTCGAGTCCGCCCTCGCAGCGATCAACCGTGCGATCAGTCGGGAGCCACGGGAGCCGCGTTTTTATGGTCTCAAAGGTGATATCTACCTGGAACAAGGTGATTACAGCCAGGCTAACCGGTACTACGCCGAGGCGATAAAACGAGATGAGGCCTATTATGAATATCACCTTGGCCGTGGTCTGGCTTATACCAGACTCGGTAATCGGGAACAGGCCAGGAAAAACCTGACAAGAAGTAATGAACTGTTACCCACAGCCGTTGCTATGAATGCCCTGGGTGAACTCTCGTTGAGTGATGGCGATACGCAATCGGCGAAAGGTTATTTCCAGACTGCCATGAGTGCCGGTGGCACCCTCGGACAGGCCGCCAGTATCGCGTTCACAAAGCTGGATCTTGCCGAAAATCCGTCAAAATACATTGGTGTTGAACCACGTCTTCTGGAAGGCGAACTTACCGCCATCGTCACCAACCAGACGCCAATCCCCGTCTCCCAGGTGGATATCACCTTTTCTGTGACCGCCAATGGTGACCGACTGCAGCGCACCATAAGCCTTACGGAACTTGCTGCCGGACAACGATTGACAACAGGTTCGGGGTTCAGGTTCAGCGACACCGATCAGGTCGAATCGATCAGCGTCACCGTCACGCGCGCAAGTCTTCAGTAACACCCCTGCGCGGAAGGGAACCCGGTCCTCCAGCGGTCAGTGTTCAAAGGTAAAGATATTATCCGCAGGGTTGCGGTCGATGAGTTTATTGAAAGGATCAATTCCAACTGATGCGGGCTTCCTGCTCACCAGAATTTTAAGCGTTTCTTTGTTGTCAGAAAGATCGTGCTTCGCAAGGTAAATCACTTCCGGGACTTCCAGTTCACCCTGGGGCTCACCCAGTAAACCGATATCGACCCGCGCGGAAAAGGGAACCTCACGTTCCTCGCCACCGCCATCTGCTTCGAATTTTCGCATCTCAATGTCAATATCAACTTCGAAACGTCCATCCTCAGTCTCGGATATTCTTGATTCAGCGACCTTAAGATCGTACAAAACGATTTTCTCAAACAGATCGGTAATCACTTCTTCGTACTCTGGCGTCGCCCGTTCGCGTATACGCGCCAGTAAGTCCCGTGTTGTCGGATAAGGAGGCCCCTTAAAGGCATAGTCTGCAACAAATTGCGCAAGGGCGGCGTTAACCGCATCGGCTCCGATGTAATCCTGTAAGGCATAAAGCGCGACGCTGCCTTTTCGATAGTGAATGTAGGGCTGATTCTCAACCAACATCAAGGGCAATTCCTCAATGGATTCGCCTCCCCGGTCACGCAAATAACGATCGAGCTCGAACTCAAGGAAGCGTTTCATCGTCTCCTTGCCATACCGCTGTTCCATAACCATCAACGCCGAATACTGGGCAAGGCTCTCTACGATCATGGTTGATCCCTGGACATCGGCACCTAGTACCTGGTGCGCCCACCACTGGTGCGCCAGCTCGTGAGCCGTCACGTAGTAGACATAGTCGATCTCAGTCTTGTCGCGCAGATCTGCGATAAAACCAATGCCTTCAGAGAAAGGAATTGTATTGGGAAACGACTGCGCAAAGGCGCCCTGGTAGGCTGGGAATTCAATGATTCTAAACTGTCGGTATTGAAACGGGCTGAAGTTATTGGAGAAATACTCAAGCGAATGCCGGGTTGATTCGATCATGACATCGATATTGTAGTCATGCTTGTAGTACACCTCGATACTAATATCCCCCCACTTTGCTTCCTTCAGGGAATAGTCGCCGGACATGAAGGAGAAAAAATTCCAGATCGGAGCATCCATTTTGTAGTGAAAGAAACTGCGCTCACCTTCCTGCCAGCTTTTTTGCAGATATCCCGGGGCAATGGCGGTCTGACCAGTGGAAGTTGAGACCACTGTTTCGAAATCCACCCGGTCGGCATTGCCGAGACCATTGCGCATCCACGCTGCCTGGTCATCAATCTTCGCCGCTCGTTTAATGGGCGGCAGGTCATGTTCACGGCGCTTGTTGTTATCGCTAAGTTCAAAGCCGCCCGAGTACCCTAGCAACGGAAAAAAATCCGTGTTGTTAATAAAAGTACCATTCGGTGTGACCTTGCGGCTATGTCCGTTGTTGGCAAATCCGGGAGAAAGCCAGCTGGTTTCAAACTCGGCCGTCAGGGACGTACCCGGTTCAACGGGTTCATCAAAACGATAAATCTGGTAACCGTGCTGATCGTCATTACTGGTCAACCGCATACCGGGTATTTCGAATCGATTGATCTCAACCGGCAGCAAATGTGTCACATGGAGTTCCTCGAGCGCGACACCGGAATCATTCACGAGTTCATAAGTCCCGGATAACCTCACTTCTCTTGCGTCTGGAAAAATGTCCACCTCTGCATAGACGCGCTTGATACTGAGCTTCGGCATATACTCAAACTGCTTGTAGCGAGTTTCGTACCCGGCCTGCCTGGCCTCTATATCTTTGGCCGTAAGCTGATCGTTCAGAATATTGGTGTTGTAGAAAATGTACGAGCCGGTAATTATCCAACCGACCATGAGCGTGGCTAACACAACCTTCAGGTTCGGAGTCACTCGCTGTTTCATAACAGCGACGCGGCTGGTCCAGTGATCTTCCGCACCTCGCGGCCAGAGCAGATAAATCACAACCAGCAGCACGCCACCAAACAGCGTCCAGTAAAAGGTCTGCCAGAGGTAGGGTTGCAGGTTTTGGGAGTAACCGGTGAAATCTGAATAAACCGGACTAAGCTCGCGCATTCTGTAAAGGTAGTTCTCAAAACCTATCGCGGGTAAAGCCAGCGATGCAACAAAGTACATTGCCATGAGGAACATGGCGATAAACTTATTCCTGGTTATCACATAGAAAAATACCGAGAGCACAGTCATCAGATAAAAGGGGAACTGGAAGAAAAACAGCAGGCCTTTCAGATAATGCAGCACATTAATGTCATAAAATTCATGATAGATCTGCACACCGATTGCTGCGAGCATCGCAACAAGCAACATCGAAACGATCACCAGTACGAGACCGGTAAATTTTGCCGCCATCATCACCCAGTTCGAATGCGGCATCGCATCCATGATCTCACTGATGCCAACACTGCGTTCTCGCACCATGAGTTCTCCCGAGTAGTAGATCAACACCACCACCAGCGAGAACGAAAAGGCACCATTGATGAGTCGGATCATCACCGCGGTTGTCGGGTATACCTCGGTACCGAACAGATTGCCCAGGTTTCCTGCCGCATTCCCCACCACCATCGCCAGACCAAGGAATAACAGTACGACAAAGGGGATCGAGAAGACGATATTCCGAACCTCGAGTCTTGCCTGGGACAGGTATTGAGAGAAGGCCAGATGTGCGTCAAAGCTTCGCTCCACATTGATCTTTTTGCTGGTGAACGGCGCGTCAACATGCTCCGCTTCAACCACAGCGGCGTTCCGTGGTCTCGCTTTACTCAAGGAGAAAGGAAAGGAAAACCAGGACAGGATCAGAAATACGAGCCCTATTGCCACCCAAACCAGCCGATTCACCAGCAATGTGCCTTCAAGCGCTGGAACCAGGGAGTTTTTTTCAAAAACCGTCCAATAGCGAGTGAGCTCCTCAATGGCAGTTATGCCAAAAGGGTCGAGCAGGCTGGTCAATTCAACAGTTTGTTTTTCGGTAAACGTATCGACTACAAAGGTCGCCATAAGCAACGCCACCGCTGCCACATAGGTCGCCATCATGCTTCGTGTCAAAGTGGCGATACAGAAGAAGATGCTCGAAAACACAAACAGACTGGGCAACGCCAGAGCCCAACTCGCAAAAAAGTAGGCTTGAAAGTTGGTCTGTGCAATCCGTTCCTGATCCAGCCATGGCATAAATTCACCTGCCAGGATTCCGGCCAGACCAGCAAAATAAAGAACGTAAGAAAAGATAAGTGCACCGAAAAACCGGCCGTAGAGATAGTCAAACTTGCTTACGGGGGTTGAATAGAAAATCTCTGCGGTAGATAAGTCAAAGTCTCTGATCACGCCGCTGGCTGAAAACACTACGGCACCGAACAAGGCGAACACCGTCACCGATCCCAGCGTCGCCAGCACGGTGTATGGCGAGTTTATATTCAGATTGTCGACGCCCCCCACCATGCCCACATTTGGCGTCGTCGTCGCAAGAAAAGTGATCAGGAAGAACACCCCGGAAAGCACATAGACCAGGGGCTGACGTCGATGAAAGTTGACTTCGAATCTGAAGACTTCAGTGAACATTGATACTTCCCATCCGGACTTCTTTTATCACAATGATATTGCAATGCCGTGGTTGCTGAGGGTGGCAAAATAGACATCTTCAAGATCTGCATCCACCGGCTCAAAACCCTCGGGTTGCTGATCATTGAAAACATGTATGACGGTTTCACCAGCATTCAGATGTGACAGGATCACCTTGTAGTCCCGCTGGTATTCGCCAAGCATTTGCCGGTTGACCTTCTTCCGCCACACGCTGCCACGAATACTCTCAATCACTTCTTTCGGTTCGCCCACCAGCAATATCTGACCGTTACCCATAATCGCCATGTTTGAACACAGATCGGACACGTCATCGACAATATGAGTACTGAGAATGACGACAACCTGTTCACCAATTTCGGCCAGCAGGTTGTGAAAGCGGTTGCGTTCTGACGGATCAAGTCCGGCGGTTGGTTCATCCACGATAATCAGGCCCGGATTACCAATGAGCGCCTGAGCAATACCGAAACGCTGTTTCATTCCGCCCGAGAAAGTATCAATCGCCTTGTTTCGAACATCCTGAAGGTTTGTTTGCACCAGTAGTTGTTCTACCAGCTGACGCCTGTCCGCTTTATCTCCAATTCCCTTAAGGATCGCAAAATGGTTCAGCATGTCCTGGGTCGTCATGCGCGGATATACGCCAAATTCCTGCGGCAGGTAACCGAGGTTTCTGCGTGCCTGTTCCTTGTTGTTGACCAGGTCCAGATCATCGAGAAATATGGTGCCCGAATCGGGTTCCTGCAAGGTTGCAATGGTGCGCATCAGTGACGACTTACCGGCACCATTGGGACCAAGCAGACCAAACATGCCCCGTGGAATCTCAAGAAAGACATTGTCCAGGGCACGTACACCATTTGGATAGGTTTTACACAGCTCTCTTATTGTCAGCATCGCCACTCCATCAGTTCATCTGGCCAGGCTGCAGTAATCAAGCCAATACTTAAAAGCCATTGTTTTTAAAGGTATTACTGTCCACTAGGCCTGGTTGAATTCGTCGCCGCTCACCGCATTCTGGTCGAAATGACGACTCCCTTCCCAAGGGTGGTCCACAAGGTTTGCCATTAACCGCAAAGAACGGTCCCAGGAAACCTGTCGTCACAAACGCCTGGAAAGTTTGAATGGATCAATCAAGACCCAGGCGGGTGAACTGTTCGGCGGGTGCGTCCAGCTCAGATAGTGCAACATGCAGCAGTTCCTGCATGTCTTTTTCCAGCGTCTCGCCGATCCGATTCTCATTTTCATCAGGATCATCAACTACTTTATAAAGGTGATGGTCATTAATCTGAGGGTTCATGGACCAGAACGGCAAAAGGTCTCCTTCGCGAAATGGCTGGCGAATGACCGGAATATCTGAGCCCGGCATGAAATCCAAAAAGGCACGCTTATCAGGATTTGGCAGGCGCAATCCGGGCAGTGTCGGAACCGGCATGGTTGACCATCGATTCGACCACATGGACAGCGGGAAGCCGTTGCTGACCGGGGCGCGTACATACTTGTTACGGCCGTCCTGAATCTGAACCCACTGACCATAAATTCCGCCAATTGCCCATTCTCGTATGCTACTGGTTTGTTCATAGAGCAGCGGCAGCATCGACTTTCCGTGACAGACGTATTCAGGCTCTAACCCGAATAAGTCCACCAGAGTTGCATTAATATCGACATTGGTAGTGAGCGCCCCAATCTCCCGGGGCGTGACCCCTGGCGCTGCAATCATCAACGGCGTGTGACCCAGTGTCTCGTACTGGGGAACCCGGGGCTTGCCCCAGAGGTCCTTCTCACCGAGATAGTGCCCGTGATCTGTACAGACGATCAACAGCGTGTCATCCCAGCGATTGTCCCTGTCCATGACGTCGAGAATCTTTCCAAACCAGTGATCAATCATGCTCAATTTGGAGCCATAATTGGCCCGAATGTGCTGTCCCTCCCGCTTTGTTATCACCCCGTTTTCCACCCCGCCAATGGCATAAGGCGGCCAGATCATCAGCTCATCGCGCCACTCCGGGTCGTACATTTTGTTCCAGGGCGACGGCGTATCAAAAGGTTCATGGGGGTCAAATTCATCCACAAACAACAGGAAAGACTCATGTTCCGCGCCAGCACCGGCAAGCCAGTCCGCACTGGCTTGCATGGTTTTCGGCCCCGGGAAATCGAGCTCTTCGCGAAACCATGTCCTGGACATATCGTAAGGGTAAGCGGCGGCGCCAAATTTGGTTTTCGGGCCTGCCGGTAGCGCCGGTGCACCTGTCCAGCTGGGATCAGGCCGGGTTTTCCAGGGATCGCTTTCGTGTCCCCGCAGGTACTCCCAGGCCATGAAATCAGTGTGGTAGTTTTCCCCGCCTGATTCGAACAGGTGAGGATGATCGGAAAACAACATTGCCGGAATCCCCTGCCGACGCAGGTAGTGGGTAATCGGTCGCTCCCAGAGTTCAATGGACCCCCAGGGTCGCCACAAAAAGTCCATTGCCCCTACGAGGATGTCGTGTCTGGCTGGCATACATGGGAGCGAACCCGTGTAATGATTGGTGAAGGACGCGGCACGCTTTGCAAATCGGTCGAGGTTGGGGGTATCAAACTCCCGGCCACCGTAACAGCCGAGCATGTGGCGATTGAGGCTGTCTAACAACACCACTACAGCTTTCTTCGGGCGGTCCATCATCGCTTTCCAACGCTATTTTTTTTAACCTTAACAAACTATTTCACCCAGCATAACGACTATCAGGCTATGGAACGTTTCGGAACCATCAATGTTTGGTAAAGCGACTGATGAGCAGCTCGTCACCAAAGCGCTCGCCGGCTCTGAACGCGCGTGGTTCAGTCTCGTCCGGCGTTATGAAAAGCGGCTATACAACTACTCAGTGCGAATGACCGGCAGCCCGGATGATGCCATGGACATATTGCAGGACATACTGATGTCCGTTTACCGGAATCTGTCCAGCTACCGGGGCGACGGGGTCTTTGCCGCCTGGTTATTTCGCATCGCATCGTTTCGTTGTACTGATTGCCTGAGGCGACGGGGTCGCCAGTTTGTGTCTACCGATCAGGTGGATGTGGTGGACGACAGGGGCCTCGATATCGATGCGCACATTGATACCAACCGGGGCATCATCGGCATGATGGGAAAACTGCCGACTGAGCAGCGGCATGTGATCGAATTGAAGTTTTTCCAGAATTTCACCTTCGATGAGATTTCAGCGCAACTAGGCATTTCCGCGAATACCGCCAAATCCAGAGTGTACGCGGCCTTGAAGAAAATGCGCGAGAGCGACCAGCCACAGAGATTATTAAAGGAGGGTATATGAACATCGAATACACTTGTGATGAGTGCAAGGCGCGGTTGTTCGACGTAGAGCAGCTACCGCAACCCGAACAACGCCAGGTCCACGCGCATCTGGCTCACTGCGACTCCTGCCGGGAGGATCTGGCGGCGATCTGGGAGCTCAAGCGCGACGCCACGGGCTGGCGGGCGCAACCCGTGCCCCGGTGGAACCGGCGGCAGTTGTTCTTCGAACCTTCTCCCTGGCACTTTCGGTTTCAGTGGGCAGCCAGTTTCGCCTCGGTAGTGGTTCTCGTGCTGGTGCTCACCGAGGCCAGGATTTCAACAATTGACGGACTGACCATCGATTTCGCCGGGGTGGAAGATCGCTTTGTCTCCCAGACCGAATTCACACGACAACTGGTGAGCCTTCAGGAACAACAACAAGCCACACTGGATACTAATGTCCGCAAGCTGACAAATCAGCAAATCACGACAAATCAGCTTCTGCTTAGAACAGTGCTGGATGCCAGCCGGGAAGAACGACGCGAAGAACTCGGCAATATGCTGGTGCTATGGGAAGCCGATCAGGATCAGCGCACCATGTCCACTGAAGAAAGTCTCCGTTACCTGATTGCGAGTCAAGTGCAGGATCGCCGCGAGATAGAACAGCTCAGCAGCGTGATTCTGGACGACAACAGAAGATTCTGACGAATCGAAAATACCCTCATTTTCCGTGAACATTGATCATTAACAGGTGTCATCATGAAAACCAGATTTCTTTTTTTAGCCTTTTTTATCACCGTCGCATCATCCTGGTATGCGCTGGCCGCGACCGATTATGGACGACTCAAGAAAGACGTTAGCGTCATGTCCGAAATTCTCAAGAGTGCATTTAAAGCCGACTCAGACTGCAGGGGTTGCAGCGTACGAGTAGACGGCATGTACCTCGCAGAACAGGGGGTTGTCTTCACCATTGCCAGCAGCGGTTCTAACCGTTATGCCTGGGCGGTTGGCGACGACGGTGATCATCATTTTAATTTTTCCTTTGAGAACAGTGAATTTGAGGGTCTGGAAGACCTGCCGGAGATGGTTGAAGAAATCGTCGCCGGGGTTATGCCAGTCATCCCCAGCATGCCTGAGGTTTCCAGCGTCATACGCATTGTTGACGATTCCACCCGGGAGGCATTGCGTGAAATTCGCCGTGATCGACGCGAACTGCAACAGGAACTCCGCGAAAGCGAAATCGAGATGATTCACGTGGAAGAGGAACAGCGACGCGAGCTGGAAAAAGAAATCACAAAGCTCGAGCGACAAAGGCAGCAACTGGACGATAAACAGCAGCAGATCGAGGACAAAATGAACATCACAAGGCAGGAGCTATTGAAAGAGCGAGAAGGACGACGCATGCAAAAACAGGCGCGACTGCAGGAACAACAAAAGCTCGTACAAAACAAAGTTCTGGACGCATTTTGCGATTATGGTTCAACGCTCCGCAGCGTTCCTGGCAAAGAGAAAATTACCATTGTCTTTAAGAACACCAGCCTCGATCCAAATCAGGATACCGTGATGGTGCTCGACCAGGATGAGGTCATTGCTTGTGACCGGGGTAAGAACAGTCTTCGAAACCAGGCCACCAGTTATCAATTCTAGTTAGCCGCACGTGAGCGCCAAACTGTGGCAGAATGGCTACCCGACTTTTCTGGAGTTTAGCCATGACTGGCATCACAAGCAGAGAGATCCATCTGGTCTCGCGACCAGAGGGACTACCCAGCGCAGATAATTTCTCCCTGGTGGAAACGACGGTTGAACAGGTCAGCGGCCAGGTGCTGGTGCAAAACCTGTTCATGTCCGTTGACCCGGCCATGCGTCCACCACTCAGCAACGGTCAGACTCCGCTGAATGAACCCATGACGGGCGGCGCAATCGGCAAGATCGTTGCGAGCGATAACCCCGAACTTCCGGTCGATACCCTTGTTCTGCATCGATTCGGCTTTCGTGAATACTTCGCCTCCGATGGCAAGGGACTGCAGGCGATCAAAGTCGAGGATGAGCCGCTGACAACCCACCTGCACATCCTCGGAGGGACCGGGCTGACCGCCTACGGCGGCCTGCTTGTTACCGGCGCACTTCAGGAAGAGGAAAATGTATTCGTTTCGGCAGCGGCTGGCGCAGTCGGCAGCGTCGTGGGGCAGATTGCCAAAATCAAACACTGCCGCGTGGCAGGGAGTTGCGGGTCCGATGAAAAAGTTGATTACCTCATCAACGAACTGGGTTTTGACTACGCCTTTAATTACAAAACCACCAGCATCAGTAAAGCCCTGCATATTGGACTGCCAGAAGGTATCGATGTGTATTTTGAGAACGTTGGCGGCGCTCATCTGGACGCTGCCTGCGGACAAATGCGGCCGTTGGGAAGAATCCCGGTGTGCGGCATGATCTCTGCCTATAACAACAAGGGAGCCCGGTCCGAAGGTGTTACCACCCTGTCAAACATGATCTACAACCGGGTGACGATGAAGGGCTTCGTCGTTTACGAATTTAATGATATGCGCGAGCAGTTTCTGACGGACATGCGTACCTGGATGGCCGAGGGCAAAATGAAATACCAGGAAACGATTATGCAGGGTATTGAACAAGCCCCTGCTGCCTTGATCGGACTCCTCGAAGGAAAGAATACTGGTAAAATGCTGGTCCGGTTATCGGAAGCTGGCTAAGCCGAATCAGGTCCCCATGTGTTCCCTCGCGGATATTGATATATTGATGGGATGAGTGACAGCGAAACTGACAACCCGGTCGAGGAGTCCGTAGATCTTATTCAATCCGGCGTAGCTGCTGGTGTAATACTCCCGGTAAAGACCTGGCGCCGCGCATTCGACGCCTTTCAGGTGGTTAATTATCGCTGGTTCTTTGCTGCCCTCTGCGGCAATTTTGCCTCAATGAATATGCAGATGTTCATTCGTGGCTGGCTGGTTTTCGAAATCACCGGTTCTTATGAAAAACTCGGCTGGATGACGGCAGCCGGCGGGATTGTCGGCCTGTTCGCCGCACCACTCGGAGGGGTCGTTGCCGACCGGATTCGGCAGAAAAAACACGTGCTCCAGATCGGAGGTACCGCAAACGCCTGCATTACGCTCGGTGTCGCTCTGGCGATCACCGCTAATCAACTCGTCTTTGAACATCTGCTATTGGCTTCGATTCTGCAGGGACTGGTGATGAACGCCATGATGCCCTCTCGCCAGGCCCTGACCAAAGATGTGGTCGGACTCGACCGTCTCACCAACGCTATTGCATTGAGCACCTCGGGAATGAACACCGCCAGACTGCTGCTTCCTGGTCTCGCCGGTGGCATGGTCGCAGCATTGGGAGGTGGCTACGGCAATATTGATCCGGCAAAGTGGGTGTACTACATGATGACCGCTCTGTACCTGATGTCAGCAATCATCATGGTCAGGGTTCACGTGGCCGATCGACCCATACCCATAAAACCTGATCAACCCGTTTTGCAGGAGCTGATGCTGGGTTTTGGGTACGTCCTGCGTACACCGGTAATCATGATGTTACTCGGCTGCAATTTCCTGATGGTGTTTTTCAGCCTTACTTATTTCATGTTGCTCCCGGGATTCGCCAAACAGGTACTGGACGCTGGCCCGGATCGCCTGGGGCTGATCATTTCCCTGTCTGGCCTGGGTTCATTGCTTGGTTCCCTGTACATTGCCACCCTGCCCAACACCAGGCGTGCCAGAGTATTGCTCTCCGGTGCGCTCGTGATGGGTATCTCGCTGCTGTTTTTTTCCCTGTCGACACACTACTGGCTTTCAGTCGGCTTGCTGGCGCTGGTTGGACTCGGCCAGGCAGCCCGCATGTCACTGTCTAACGTACTCATTCAATCCTATGTTGCCGATGACTTCAGGGGTCGGGTAATGAGCATCTACATGCTTGAGATGGCCGTCCTGTCAGTGAGCATCTATCCGATCAGTGTCTTCGCTGATGTCTTCGGCCCGCAGCTCGCTGTCGGGATTTCAGCCTCCTGCCTGATCGTGCTGGTGCTGGTGCTGTTCTGTATTCCGGCCTATCGGGACCTGGATTAACGCAAGTCCATCACAGGATGTCCGCGCACTCCTCCGGGAACAACGTCGCGTGCCGGGCCACAATTGATGGCCACAATCCGCGCGCGTCCACGTTAAGATCGAAATCGCTCCGGAGCACCTCATTTAATTCGTCTGCCGAGTGCAGCAGGTGTTTTTCGACGCCCTCAGGAGTAATCGATCGACGCATTCTGCCCAGTAGCACCTCAATAGTTCCCGGTTGAAAACGCTGGCACACCAGGGCTTGTACAAATGGAGACTCATGCGACGACTGCAGCCAGTCACATTGCGCTTCGAGTAACCATTCGTTGGCAGGTTCATGGCGAAAATCGAAATTTGGCGCGCCGCCAAGTTCGTGATTATGGAAGCGCCAGTGTCCGTCCTCGAGTGCCTCGAGTCGATAGCTGAAACCGTACTGCCGGATCTGACCGGCAACCAACGGGAAGGGTTCCCGAACGCCATCACCAAAGCCTGTATCAGCAATCCACCACGGAATTCCCGGGAATGATTCCCGAATTGTCGGGCTGCTGATAACCAGCAGCAGGTGATTCCCAAACGCACTTTCACCCCGGACCGGGCGATTCACTGCCCCACAAACACGCATAACTTCAAATCCGATCTTTTGCAACGCCCATTGAAGCAGCCCGTTCATTTCAAAACACCAGCCGCCACGGTGACCCACAACAATTTTTTCAAAAGCAGCTCTGGCAGAAATATCGAGGCGCTCGCCAAGTTGAACGCTGAGATTCTCATACGGGATCGATAACAAGTGCTGGTGATGCACCCGCTGCAAGGTCGTGAGATCCGTGTTCAACTCACCCTCGTACTTGATCCGTTCCAGATACTTTTCCAGTTCCACTTAAATACTCCGCTGATCAGCTCGTCACCCTTGCAATTGAACGCATGCAATGGTGCTATTCAGGCAATCTATTAGCGGCCCAGATATCCAGGATGACAAACCCCCATTGGGAGAATCCCGAAACAATCAGTTACGGCCGGCTGCCCGCTCGCGCTACCTTACCGGTTTACCCTACTCAACGAGCCGCGATCAACGGAGTCAAGGAAAGCAAACTGTCACTTAATGGCACCTGGCGATTCTATCGCGTTGGCCATCCAGATCAATGCCCAGCGGATTGGGTTGAAAACAAGTTCGCCGATCAACAATGGCAGGAAATGCCTGTCCCTTCTCTTTGGACGATGGCCGAAGACTCCCCGGACAAGCCGATTTATACCAACGTTCAGATGCCATTTCGCGCCGAACCACCAGGTGCGCCAACCGTGAATCCGACCGGTCTTTATCGCCGAACCTTTACGGTGCCGGACACCTGGGTCGGGCGCCGCACGGTTATCCATCTCGGTGGTGTTGAAAACTGCTTTTATCTCTACTGTAACGGCCAACAGGTAGGGTTTTCCAAGGATTGCCGGCTTCCGGCCGAATTCGACCTGACTGACTATCTTAAGCCTGGTTCGAACTGTATCGCGCTCAAGGTGCTGCGCTGGAGTGATGCCAGTTACATCGAAGATCAGGATCAGTGGTGGCACGCGGGAATCCATCGGGATGTTTTTCTCTACGCGACCGAATCCGTTTACATTCGTGATGTATTTGCACATCCGTCGCTCAAGGTTGAATCAGGGCGTGGGCACCTGAGTTTAGATGTTAGAGTCGGCGGCGATAACCGGGACCCGCTTAACCATTGCATCGAGGCGTACGTTCTCGATGCGTCGAACAAAATGCTCCCGCGAAGTCGTACGCTCGAAACCATCATGAAATCCAACTACTACCCGGTGACCGGAAAGGGTGCGCTGCTGCGGCTCGAGTGCAACACCGGCCGGGTAAAGCCATGGAGCGCGGAAGCACCGAATCTCTACAAGGTGGTGATCGTGCTGAGCGATCCAGCCGATTCAGTACTTGAAGTGACCACGGTCACTATCGGCTTTCGCCACATTGAGATTCGTGAACGTCAGCTTCTGATCAATGGCCAGGCCGTACTCATACGAGGCGTGAATCGACACGACCATAGTGATACCACGGGAAAGGTCATCAGTGAATCGCTGATGCGCAAAGATATCGAGACCATGAAGCAACACAATATTAATGCGGTGCGCACCAGCCATTACCCAAACGATCCACGATTCTATGAGCTGTGCGATGAGTATGGACTCTATGTCGTTGATGAGGCGAACCTGGAGGCCCATCACCACTACGCCCAGTTAGGTCATGATGCCTTCTGGGCGAACGCATTTCTGAATCGAGCAGTAAGAATGGTCGAGCGGGACAAGAATCATGCATCAATCATCATCTGGAGCATGGGCAATGAGACCGGCTTTGGAGCCAATCATATGGCGATGACCGCGTGGGTACGAGAGTATGACCCCAGCCGCCCTATCCACAATGAAAGCGCAATCTGTGAACAGGCAGTACAGCGGATGTGGAACAGTAACAATCATGGTACCGACCTGGTCTGCCCCATGTACCCCGCCGTACAGGACATTATTGACCACGCACAGAATTCCGAAGATCAAAGGCCCCTGATCATGTGTGAATATGCCCACGCCATGGGCAACAGCTGCGGTAATCTCAAAGAGTATTGGGAGGCAATCGAGAACCATCATGGCCTGCAGGGCGGATTTATCTGGGAATGGCTCGATCACGGCATCGCCTCAACCGCCAACGGTATCCCGTTCTGGGCTTATGGTGGGGACTTCGGCGAGGATCGCCACGACCTGAATTTCGTTTGCGATGGATTGTGCTGGCCGGACCGGACACCGCACTCCTCGCTCATCGAATATAAGAAAATTATCCAGCCGGTACGCGTTACTCACCGTCGCGGACAAACGTTCCGGGTCCATAATCACGATTATTTCACTGACTTGTCTCAATACGATTTGAGCTGGGAGTTGTTGCGCAATGGCGAGCGGCTGGCACAGGGCAAACACAAGCGGCTTAAAATTGCACCGCAGGATAGCCTTGAGATTACGCTGCCATGGCGGAAACCTGTGTTGCAATCAACAGATGAGTTATCCATCGTAGTGCGATTTACCCTGGCACGTGGCTGCAGTTGGGCGCCGAGGGGGCATCTGATTGCGTTCGAGCAATTCACTTTAGTGAAGGCAAATTCTGCAAGGAAATCAACACGACGCAATTCCAAAGACTTGTCGCTTAAAAAAGACGCCAACCTGTTGATCGTATCGTCGCTTCAGCTCGGCCAGGTCCAGTTTGACGAGAACGGCCTGAAAACCTGGACCAAATCAAATGCTACATTGCTCCATGAAGGTCCGCGCCTGAACATCTGGCGAGCACCACTCGATAACGATGGAATTAAGGGGTGGACGGGTCAGGATGGTAAGGTACTTGGTCGCTGGCTGGATGCGGGGTTGCAGAATTTGATTGTGAACTCGACACGCACCGTTCAAAACCGGGATGGCATGATCATCAGCTTCAGAACCCGGGCAGAATGTGCAGCCGGGAATATTGTGATGAATACGAACTACCACCTGACCGGTGACGCCTCAATCCGTGTATCTCACAATTTTACGGTGCCAAAATCTCTGGCTGATCTGCCAAGACTGGGGATCCGTATGGTCTTACCCGGAGACTACGAGCAGCTCTCGTGGTTTGGCAACGGCCCACACGAGACTTACTGTGATCGGAAAATGTCCGGCATTGATGCAGTTCATCGAAGCACTGTCTCGGACCAGTATGTGCCCTACATCCTGCCACAGGACCATGGCAATCTGACGGATGTTCGCTGGCTCTCGCTCAGCAGTGAGCAACGCAGTTTGCTGGTGACCGCCGAGGGCAAGATTGAAGCTTCGGCGAGCCATTACCCACACGAAATCCTAACACCAGCATTTCATACCTATGAGCTAGCGGCCGATGATCGCTGCTGGTTATGTCTCGATGTGATGCAACGAGGCGTCGGTGGCGCGAGTTGTGGACCGGATACTTTACCGCAGTATCGACTGGACCGAGGTCAATACCAGCTTGCCTACACGCTCGGTGTTCAGGAAGGGGCAGCTTCATGAAATCGGTGAGGGTCTGGGACATCCCGATTCGATTGTTCCACTGGATACTGGTTGCGCTGTTGATCATTTCGTTTTACACCGGACTTACCGGCGGGTTCGAGATTATGGATTACCATATGTTGAGCGGGTATTGCGTGCTGACACTGGTGATTTTCCGGATAGTCTGGGGGCTTATCGGCAGTTACCATGCGCGATTTATCAACTTCGTTAAGGGTCCCGTCAGTGTCTTCTCGCACTTGCTTCAACTGAAGGATAAATCATCCCCTTCGCAGGGACACAATCCGCTGGGTGCGCTCAGCATCCTCGCCATGCTGCTGGTCCTGCTTATCCAGGCGAGCACCGGATTGTTTGCCAACGATGATATTATGCTCGAAGGTCCGTTAGCCTATCTGGTCTCCTATGATATGAGTCGAACCTTGACGGCTATCCACAAGAGCAATATCTGGGTGATCGGCGGGCTCGTCTCCCTGCATATCGTGGCCATTGCCTGCTATCAATTCATTCGGGGAGAACCCTTACTGAAAGCCATGATCACCGGAAACAAATCATTACCCGATCAGATCAGCAGCACACCTGCCCCGAATCTGACCAGGGAAATCGTATTGGGCGCGGTCACGCTCACAATCTCCGCCGCCTTTGTCTATGCCGTCATTACGTTTGCGTGACAAACAATCGGGACTAATCGCTACTGCCTAGTCATCGTGCTCCTCACGGAAATTATCGTGACAGCCCTTACAGGCCTTGCCCAGCGCCTGGATCGCCGGACCTATATCACCCGGATTTTCAGAATCGGCGGCAGCGCTGATGCCATTCGCGGCTTCAACGAACTTGTCCATCGCAGCCTTGAACTCATCCGGATTGTCCCAGATCGCAGGAAGCGCCTCCGACTTATCGACGCCGCTGCCCGCCGGAAACAAATGCGGTGCAATAGTCGCAAGCTCGGCCATGCCGTGTGCGTGAATTTTGAAATTTTCCATATGAACCTTGCCGCGAAGAATCGCTGCCATGGAAGTCATCTGGCCACCGATGGTGCGCATAACACCCTGGCGATACTTGAAGTCTGCCTCGCCATCAGCAAAAACCGCGGAGGTGAAAGCGAGGGTCAGCACTATAGCTATTAGAGATTTCATTCGAATTCCTTGTTTTCATCCTAATTTCTACCGCAATCAGCGGCGGCGATTCACCGAGCATAGCGAATCCTGACGATGGTTGCACCTGACCACGTTTGTTGACCACGTTTGTTGACCAAGCTCGGGCGCACACGTATCGTAAACCCAACGCGAACAGCGAACAGTGATAAACAAGACCATGGCCGCAACAAAAAGTTTCCCGTTTGAAGAATCATTAGCACGACTCGAGAGCCTCGTGCAGAAAATGGAAGACGGCGACCTATCCCTTGAGGACTCACTCAAAACCTTCGAAGAGGGCATCAAGCTGACCCGCGAGTGTCAGCAGGCGCTAAAAAAAGCAGAGCAGAAGGTCAAAGTGCTCATTGAGAACAATGGCATCCTCGAAGCCGAGGCATTCCAGCCTGACGAACAAGATCCTTAATGACCTTTGTTGAACTCAAGGAACGGGTCGATCAAAAACTGTCGAGTGTGCTCAAGGCGACCCATGGACAGCCGGAATTACTCGAAGCCATGTCTTATGGCGTATTCAATGGTGGTAAGCGGATTCGCCCGATACTCGTTTATCTTACCTGCCAGGCCCTTGGGACTGATCTGGCGAGCGCCGACACCTCTGCCTGCGCAGTTGAACTGATCCACGCCTATTCGCTCATCCACGATGACCTTCCCGCCATGGATGATGATGACCTCAGACGCGGCCTGCCAACCTGCCATATCCAGTTTGGTGAGGCAACCGCCATCCTTGCCGGGGACGCACTGCAAACCCTGGCATTCGAGATTCTTGCCAATGATACAAAGCTCGAACCAGCCATCCGTCTGCAACTCATATCGACACTGACTCATGCCTGCGGCTGCAACGGCATGATTGCTGGTCAGATGATCGATCTGGCCTCGGAGAATGCCAGTATTGATGTCGCAACCCTGGAGGCGATGCATCATCGAAAAACCGGAGACATGATCAGCGCATCATTGCAATGCGCCGCCATCGTGTCTGCCGCAGAAGCGCGGGTCGTAACGGCACTCACACGCTTTGGATTTGCCCTGGGGCTCGCCTTTCAAATTCGCGATGACATTCTTGATGTAACCGGCAGTGAAGCGGAGATTGGCAAACCGGTTGGATCAGATGAACTCAACCGTAAAACCACTTTTGTATCGGTCTTCGGTCTTGAACAAGCAGCACAAAAACTGAACGTGCTGCTCAACGAGGCAGAGACGGCGCTGGTCCCCCTGGGCGATAATGCCCGTGACTTAAGGGCGCTGGCACGATTTGTCATTCAGAGAAACCACTGAGCCCGCAAAAGATTCCGTCGGGAAAATGGTGTAATATCCCGGCCCATACCCTTGCCTGATCACCCTGGAACCCAACCATTCGATGTTCGACCAGATTCCACTAGATCGTCCCGAGACACCATTGCTGGATACCGTCAATCTGCCGGTGGATTTGCGTGCCCTCGAGGAGAGCCAGCTGGAACAACTCGCCGATGAATTACGACACTTCCTGCTTTATACCGTGGGGCAAACGGGCGGCCATTTCGGTGCTGGATTGGGCGTTGTGGAGCTCACCGTGGCGTTGCATTATGTCTATGATACTCCTGCTGACCAGCTGGTCTGGGATGTTGGCCACCAGGCCTACCCACACAAGATCCTGACCGGTCGACGCGACCAAATGCATACGCTGCGCAAGCCGGACGGTATTGCACCATTTCCGGTCCGTAGCGAAAGTGAATACGATACTTTTGGCGTGGGTCATTCCTCGACTTCCATTAGCGCCGCGCTCGGCATGGCGATAGCGACACGTATGAAGGGCGAGAAGAAACGCGCTGTGGCAATCATTGGCGATGGCGCAATGACTGCGGGGATCGCCTTTGAAGCGCTCAACCACGTGGCGGATACCAACGCCGATATTCTGGTTATTCTCAACGACAATGCCATGTCTATCTCCCACAACGTCGGCGGACTCTCCAAATATTTCGCCAGGATCCTGAGCAGCAGGCTATATCTGACGATGCGCGAAGGCAGTAAAAAAATCCTGAGCCGGATCCCGCGCGCCTGGGAACTGGCTCGACGCACCGAGGAACACATGAAAGGCATGGTGGTCCCGGGGACCCTGTTCGATGAGCTGGGCCTGAATTATATGGGTCCGATTGATGGCCACGACATCAAAACATTAGTGCAGACATTACAGAACATCAAAGATCTAAAAGGACCGCAATTCCTGCATGTGGTCACCCAGAAAGGCAAAGGTTACCGCCCGGCAGAAGAATCCCCGGTGGGTACTCACTCGCTATCGAAGATCGAGAAGACTCCGCAATCTCCCGCCCCTAAGCTGCCCAGTTACGCCAACATTTTCGGTCGCTGGTTGTGCGATATGGCTGAGACGGACCCGAACCTGGTAGGCATTACACCCGCCATGCGCGAGGGATCTGACCTGATTGAATTTTCCGAGCGATTTCCGGATCGCTATTTCGATGTGGCTATTGCGGAACAGCACGCTCTGACACTGGCAGCCGGTCTCGCCTGCGAGGGCGTCAAACCGGTCGTTGCGATCTATTCAACGTTTCTGCAACGCGCCTATGACCAGCTGATTCACGATATTGCAATCCAGAACCTGGATGTATTGTTTGCCATTGATCGCGCGGGTCTGCTTGAGGATGGACCTACACATTCGGGGGTTTTTGACCATTCATTCCTGCGTTGCATTCCCAACATGATCGTCATGGCGCCGTCAGATGAGAACGAGGCGAGGCAGATGTTATATACCGGATATCGGTTTAAAGGGCCGGCGGCGGTGCGTTACCCGCGAGGTTCCGGTCCGGGAACACCGCTCGATACCGAAATGACTGAACTACCCATTGGCAAGGCTCGCTGGATTCGCCATGGACACTCGGTCGCCATACTGTCGTTTGGTTCAATGCTGAAGCAGGCGCAGATCGTCGCAGAACAACTGGATGCGAGTCTGGTGGATATGCGCTTCATCAAACCACTGGATGAGAGCCTCATCCAACAGGTGGCTCTGGATCACGATCTCCTTGTTACCATCGAAGAAAGCGCCATCATTGGAGGTGCAGGCTCCGGAGTTAATGAATTGCTGATGGCGGTGGAAATTGATACCCCGGTATTGAATCTCGGCGTGCCTGATGTGTTTATGCAACAAAACAAGCCGGATGACATGCTGAAAGCCTGCGCGCTCGACAGTCTCGGTATTCTCGCTGCCATTCAAAAACGACTGAAAGAAACCGATCTAAGGCAAGCAGAGTCACGATCCTGACGACCTGGATCGCCCGCGAACGCCCTAATCGTTGCTTCCGAACAGATGCCCCAGCTTGCCGGCTTTGGTGGCCAGGTATCGGGCATTGTGATCATTCTGTCCCGTTTCAAGCGGCATCCGCTCAACAATTTCAATACCGAGCTTGGTTAACGCGTTTACCTTGACCGGATTATTCGTCATCAGTCGTATCCGGCTAACCTGTAGATGCGCAAACATGTTGCGGCAGACTGTGTAGTCGCGCAGGTCGGCATCAAACCCCAACCGCTCATTTGCTTCTACCGTATCCGCGCCTTCGTCCTGAAGTGCATAGGCGCGAACCTTGTTAATCAAGCCAATTCCGCGGCCTTCCTGGCGCAGGTACAGAATAATCCCACTACCGGCCTCTGCGATTCGCTGCATCGCCGTCTGTAGTTGCGCGCCACAATCACAGCGCATGCTGAACAGGCAATCACCAGTCAGACATTCGGAGTGGACCCGGCACAAAGGACTCCGGTCCGTTACCACATCCCCTAGCACCAGCGCGACATGTTCCTGGCCGGTGTCCGGGTCTTCAAAGCCATGCATCTCAAACTCGCCGAACAGTGTCGGTAGTTTGCATGAAGCAACAAATTGGACTGGCATGACCTCTCCAGGTTTAACGGGTTAGCGTCGTGAACATGAGATTTTATCAGTACTGGGGTACAACTTGCACGATTCCAAGCGCACAGACCCTACAGCTGGCTGGTCAGCATCATCAGCCCGGCGTTTTCCTCGATCTTCACATTCCGGAGAAATGACATACCCAGCAATATCTCCTGGGGGAACTCCCCTTCAAGCACTGCGGCCTGGACATTGTTGACGACAATGCCACCCACCTGAACCGCATCCAGGAATACCTGCGTTGAACGTATCTGGCCACCTGCCGTCGCGGCGCTCATTTTTCGCCCATCAGTAATATCAACACCGATGCTTCTGGCGGTAGTTGAATTCATCGCCACAATGTTAGCGCCAGTGTCCACCAGAAACCGGACCGGGTGACCATTGATGCTGCCGGTCGTGATGTACTGGCCCATTTTGTTCATTTGCACGGAAACCGTTGAGTTGCCAGGTTCCGCAAAGTCTGAGCTGATCTGGTCACTTAACAACATGGTACTGCGCTTGCCGTCAATTTCGACAACGGCCTGCCGGCTATCGGCGTTAACCAGTTGAATCCCGTGATAAGCCGGACCGCCGACTTTCAGCAGCTTTTCTTTACCATCAATACGCATCAGCGCCGCACCGGAGAACAGACCGAGAACTTCGATCTCCAGCGGTTGCGCAACCACTGGTTGCGCAAACAACAGGATCCAAAAAATGAGTTTTGCCACAAAAAGTCTGCAACCGTTCAGCAACCGAGAGACTTTAAAGGATTTCATAACAGATACCTGACTGATTGCGCCGCAAGCTGGATGACCAACAACGTATAAAGACCCGCCGCAACGTCATCCAGCATGATTCCGGCACCGCCTGAGAGTTTTTCATCGAAGTAGTTCACCGGCCACGGTTTCAGGATATCGAAAAAACGAAAGACCGCAAAACCAATCAGTAGCCAAATCCAGCCTTCCGGTAACATAAATAGCGCAATCCACAGGCCAACAAATTCATCCCAGACGATGATCGCCGGGTCCTTTACCGCCAACTCCTGTGCAACGCTGCCGCAGACGATAATGCCAACGGCAAGGGCGACAATCACCACGCCTGCGTAATAAAGCACCGGTAACTCAGCCAGGATCAGGTAAAAAGGAATTGCCGCCAGTGTCCCGAAGGTACCCGGCGCGCGCGGCACAAGCCCACTTCCAAACCCAAGCGCCAGGAAATAGCGCGGATTCGTGAAGACTTTTTTTAGATCCGGTTTCATGGCAGGCGACCTGCGGGAATTGTCATCGGAATGCTCATGACATCATGACGAAAAGTGCTGGTAGCCGGCCATCTCGATTGCTGGTGCCTCCCCGGACCACCCAATACCCTGGCCCTCCACCACTCGGCCAATGGGGGTTATCTCAATTCCGCTGCGCTCGGCGAGTTGCCTGATCGCAGTTTTCGTGGTTAGTGCTGCGGTGAAACATAGTTCGTAGTCATCTCCGGCGGTCAGCGCGAGTTGCATGGCAAGTTCTGGCCCAGCACATTGCAGCAGCGAATCTGAAAGTGGAATTGCATCCTGCTCAAGCTGGAGACAAACCTGACTGCGCGCCGCAATATGACCGAGGTCTGCGAGCAACCCGTCTGAGATATCAATCCCCGCGGTGGCCAGACCCCGTAAACCAATACCAATGTCTATGCGTGGTGTGGGTGCGGTATACGCTTGAATCAGCGACTGGTAGTGATCTGCCGCCTGATCCAGATAGCGAAGCCCGGCACCGGCGCAGCCAGGATGACCGGTTACATAGACTACATCGCCAACCTGGGCGCCGTGACGATAAATCGCCTGACCCGTGGGTGTCGTGCCCATCACAGTCAAGGTCACTGAAAGTGGACCATTGGCCAGATTCCCGCCAACCAGAGGGATCTCGTATTGGATTGACAGTCGCGAAAGTGTTTCCGAAAAACCCGACAGCCAGGTGTGATCTACACCCGTCATGGTCAATGCCACCGTAAATCCAAGCGGCATTGCACCCATGGCGGCGAGATCACTGAACGCGGCTGCGAAACATCGTTGGGCAACGATCGCGCCGGCGCAGTCCCGAGGGAAGTGGACCGTCTCAAGCAGTGTGTCCGTTGAAACGCAAAGCTGTTCATCCGCAGGCACCGATAGCACCGCACAATCATCACCCGGGCCAAGTATCAGGGAAGATGAATTCTGCCATCCGATTTGCGAGAAATAGCGATCAATGACCTCAAATTCCCCATCCGACATGTCACACCTTCGATGCGTTCGCGGTAATTTCGACCTGGCGGTAACGCTTTGCCAGCGCGTCCAGGATTGAATTCACATATTTGAAACTTTCCGAGGCGCCGAATTGTTTTGCCAATTCAATCGACTCGTTGATGACGACCCTGTATGGGATATCAATTCGTTCCTTCAGTTCATAAACGCCGATGAGTAGAATCGCCTTTTCCACCGGGTTAATCTCGCTGTCGTCTCGATCGATTTTCAGCTTGATGGCGTCGAGAATCTCGGACCTGGTCGCCGTGATACCGGACAGAAGATCATGAAAATATTCAACGTCAACACGTTTCATCTCATGGTCAGCCAGGAACTGCGCTTCGACTATCGTCGCGGCATCACCCGTTATCTGCATCTGATAGAGCGCCTGCAGTGCGAAGCGGCGTGCCTTGCTCCGGGCGGCGACGTTGGTTTTCATTCCAGGTTTCTTAGCAGACTGACCATTTCAAGTGCCGACATTGCTGCATCCGCGCCCTTGTGACCTGCCTTGGTTCCTGATCTCTCTATTGCCTGCTCAATGGAATCCGTGGTCAACACGCCGAACGAAACGGGTATCTGCTGCTCTACTGAAATTCTTGCCAGGCCACTGGCACATTCACCCGCCACATAGTCAAAGTGGGGCGTACCACCGCGGATAACCGCTCCCAGCGCAATGATCGCATCGCAATCATTTTTCAAGGCAATCTTCCGAACCACGAGCGGCAACTCAAATGCACCGGGCACTCGCACAATGGTAATATTGGCGCTGGCAACACCATGGCGAATCAATGCATCGGTTGCGCCGGCCAGCAAACTCTCAACAATGAAGCCATTAAATCTGGCCACCACAATCGTAAAACTCGCGGTGCTGGCAGAAAAGTCACCCTCAATTATCCTGGTCATTCAGCGTTCCTGGTCTGGTTTTGGCCGTGCCGTAATTCTGATGTCGCTACCGACAAATCTCATATCAACGATGGCCATGTTAAAAAGGTCGCTCATGTTATCAATTTCCGGGACGTTGAGTAATGACCGTGCCCCTGATCCCATGAATTTCGGTGCCATGTAGATCACCAGTTCGTCGCACAGGCCGCACTTTAACAGGCTTCCTGCCAGAGTAGCGCCACATTCAAACAACAATTCATTGCACTCCCGGGCTCCCAGATAGACGAGCAGTGCCTGCAAATCGATACGTCCGGTAACATCAAGACCCATTTCCAGGGTTTGTGCCGCAAACTTTCTCGGCTCCAGGGTGCCTGCGGCGCAGACAACAACATTGTTTTCATCGTTCACTAATTGTGCATCTGCGGGAGTCCGCAACCGCGGATCCAGAATATAGACAGGACGAATGCGTCCCAACGCTTCTGGAGAAAACTCAATCCCGGGTCTGACATTCAGGCGCGGATTGTCATCAATGACGGTCTGTACACCTGTCACAATCGCCGAACTCCGGGCGCGCAGCCTCTGCACGTCCTGTCGCGCTTCAGGACCCGTGATCCATTGGCTCTGTCCATTCGCGAGTGCCGTCTTGCCATCCATGCTCATGGCCATTTTCAGGCGAACATAAGGAATGCCTGATTGGTGTCGCTTGATGTGGCCCGGATTAAGCGCTGCCGCTGACGCTTCCATAAAGGGGAAAGTCAGTTTCACGCCAGCGTCTTTCAATATTTGAAACCCACGACCCGCATTCCGCTCATGCGGGTCAGTCATCGCGGTAACGACTCTCGTCACGCCCGCCTCAATCAGTGCCGTAGCGCAGGAGGGCGTTCGGCCTTCAAAACTACAAGGTTCCAGGGTCACATAAGCGGTTGCCCCGTTTGCTGCCGCGCCAGCATCCAACAGTGCGTTGGCTTCAGCATGACCCTGACCCGTCACCAGATGGTAGCCCCGACCAACGATTTTTCCTGCATTCACCAGCAGGCAGCCAACCCTGGGATTCGGGTCCGCGCTGTACAAGCCTCGTTCTGCGAGTCTAAGCGCCTCAGCCATAAACACCGCGTCCTGCCTCACACAGGTTCCTTCCTGGACTGTTTGTCCATTCGCTCGATTTCCTCGCGAAACTCATTCACATCCTGAAAACTTCGATATACGGAAGCAAACCGCACGTACGCCACATCATCCAGCTGGCGCAGTTCTTCCATGACAATTTCACCCACTTCCCGGGTCTTGACTTCCCGTTCTCCGGTGGCCCGCAACTTGTGTTTAATCCGACTGATCGTTGACTCAATTACCTCAAGACTTACCGGTCGCTTCTCCAGGGCTCTGGTCAGTCCGCTGCGTAACTTATCTTCATCAAAAGGCTGGCGGCTGCCATTGCTCTTGATAACACGCGGTAAAACCAGCTCCGCAGTTTCGAAGGTGGTAAAGCGTTCACCACACTCCTGGCATTCGCGACGGCGCCGAACCTGGTCGCCGTCCGCCACCAATCTTGAGTCAATTACTTTGGTTTCTTTATCAGCGCAGAAAGGGCAATGCATTTGGATTATCCCGCAAATAGGCAGGCATTTTACTCTATTCACAGTCAGGATTAAGCAGATGTTAGAATAACTCTCCCCAGCACCGACCGGACCCCAATACCCTATGGCGCAATATGTATTTACCATGTCACGAGTCGGCAAGGTTGTGCCGCCAAACCGCACAATTCTCAAAGACATTTCACTATCCTTTTTCCCTGGCGCGAAAATCGGTGTACTTGGCCTAAACGGCGCCGGTAAATCAACTCTGCTGCGAATTATGGCCGGGGTGGATTTAGAATTTTTAGGGGAAGCGCGACCACAACCTGACATCAGTATCGGTTATCTTCAGCAGGAGCCGGAACTTGATCCCGACAAGGATGTACGCGGTAATGTGGAAGACGGAGTACGGGAAACCGCAGATCTCCTGGCCAGCTTCAACGCCATCAGCGACAGATTTGCAGACCCGGACCTGACCGATGACGATATGAATACCCTGCTGGAACAACAAGGTGAGTTGCAACTGAAGATTGATGCCTGCGACGGCTGGGATCTGGAACGAAAGCTCGAGATCGCCGCCAGCGCCCTGCGCCTGCCTGAGTTCGATGCCGACGTCACCAAACTATCCGGGGGTGAACGCAGACGCGTCGCCTTGTGCCGTCTGCTGATGTCGAACCCGGACATGCTGCTGTTAGATGAACCCACCAACCACCTGGATGCGGAAAGTGTTGCCTGGCTCGAACGCTTTCTCAAGGATTTCCCCGGTACGGTGGTCGCGATTACCCACGATCGGTATTTTCTGGACAATGCTGCCGGCTGGATCCTGGAACTGGACCGCGGTTACGGCATTCCCTACGAGGGCAACTATTCCGCCTGGCTTGATGCCAAGGAAAAACGCCTGCAGGTGGAAGAAAAACAGGAACAATCCCGCCAGCGTTCCATCAAGGCAGAGCTCGATTGGGTGCGCACCCAGCCGAAGGCTCGCCAGGCAAAAAACCGCGCTCGACTGGCCCGGTTCGAGGAGCTGAATTCCCAGGAATTTCAGACCCGTAATGAAACGCTGGAGCTCTACATTCCACCAGGGCCAAGGCTCGGTGATCTGGTAATCGAAGCCAGCCATCTGGTTAAGCAATTTGGAGATAAGGTGCTCATCGATGATCTTAGCCTGTCGGTTCCAAAAGGTGCCATCGTCGGTATTATCGGTGGTAATGGTGCGGGCAAGACAACCCTGTTTCGCATGATCAGCGGAGTCGATACACCTGACAGCGGTGAACTGAAACTTGGCGAAACCGTCGAACTGGGTTATGTGGACCAGAGTCGCGATTCTCTTGATGGCGAAAAAACCGTGTGGGAGGAAATCTCAGAGGGTAACGAGGTCATCAAAATTGGGCGGTATGAGACCCAGTCCCGGGGCTATGTCAGTCGGTTCAACTTTAAAGGTGCAGACCAGCAAAAACTGGTCGCAACACTTTCCGGCGGCGAACGGAATCGGGTCCATCTCGCCAAACTACTTAAAATAGGTGCGAACGTGCTGCTCCTGGATGAGCCAACCAACGACCTGGATGTGGAAACGCTACGCGCACTGGAGTCTGCTATTGAATCATTCCCCGGCACTATCATGGTCATTTCCCACGACCGCTGGTTTCTTGATCGTATCGCTACGCACATACTCGCCTTTGAAGGTGATAGCCAGGCGGTCTGGTTTGAAGGCAACTACTCCGAGTACGCAGAAGATCACAAAAAACGGACGGGCGAGACCAATGTCATCCCCACGCGTGTGAAGTATAAAAAGCTGGCATGAAGCGACATTGAAATGACCAAAAAGAGTGAAACAAAACCATATCTTGTCAGGGCCTATAAAGTTGATGATCGGTCCGGGATTATCGACCTCTGGGAACGGGTGTTTCCAGACGAGCCGGACTGGAACGAAGCCGACGAAATGATTACAACCAAACTACAAGTCCAGCCCGATTTGTTTCTGGTCTGCGTCGTGGGAACCCAGGTTGTTGGCACCACCCTCGCTGGCTTCGACGGTGTTCGTGGCTGGGTACATAAAGTCGCGGTACACCCGGAATACCAGCGCCGCGGTATCGCCCGACGCCTGATGCGGGCAGCCGAAGAAGGTCTGGTGGCCCGCGGTTGCCGCAAGCTGAACCTGCAGGTCCATACCGCGAACACTGCCGCTCTCGAATTCTACCAACAAGCGGGTTATGTTGCGGAAGATCGAATTAGCGTGGGCAAACTGTTGTCTGCCTCATCCGGGGATTAAGTCGATTTTACTCGTGACTGGTTCCGCTCGCGCGTAACCACTTCTGCCTTGATTATTCATCGAGTGCCGCCAGAGCTTCGCTGAGCCTGCCAACCCCGATAACAGCCATGCCAGGAATCGGATTTTTAGGCAGGTTCGCTTTCGGGACGATGGCCTTCTTAAAACCATGCTTTGCCGCCTCGCGCAACCTTTCCTGACCGTTGGGAACGGGTCTGATTTCTCCTGAAAGGCCAACCTCCCCGAAGCACACCATTTCCATCGACAAGGCCCGGTTGCGAAAGCTTGAGACTATCGCCAGCAGCAGGGCCAGATCACTACTTGTTTCTGCTACCTTAATACCGCCGACCGCATTGACAAATACATCCTGGTCCCCCACCTGAAGACCGCCATGGCGATGCAAAATGGCCAGTAACATCGCCAGGCGATTCTGTTCAAAGCCCACCGCAACCCGCCGGGGATTACCCAGGGCACTTTCATCCACCAGCGCCTGCGCTTCCACTAGTAACGGCCGGGTACCTTCCCAGACCACCATAACAATACTGCCCGGACTCGGCTCGGATCCTCTTGACAGGAAAATCGCAGAAGGATTCGAGACTTCAACCAGTCCTCGTTCCGTCATGGCGAATATGCCCAGCTCATTGACCGCACCAAATCTGTTTTTGCTGGATCGCAGCGTTCGGTAACGACCATCAGCATCACCCTCCAGCATGATAAAAGTGTCTATCATATGTTCGAGAACGCGCGGTCCCGCGAGGTTTCCCTCCTTGGTCACATGGCCCACAAGGAACAAAATGGTGTTGGTTTGCTTCGCCTGACGGATCAGAATCGCCGCCGATTCACGTACCTGCGCGACACCCCCGGGCGCTGACTCTACATCATCGGTGTGCATTACCTGAATGGAATCAATCACCAGCAATGCCGGTTTCAATTCATCCCAGATGGTGCAGATCGCCTCAACGTTGGTCTCTGACAAAACCTTGAGACGCTCAAGCGGCAGCTGCAATCTGCGAGCACGCATGGCAATTTGGGACAGGCTCTCCTCCCCGGTGATATAGAGCGCCGCATGACTATCTGCCAGTGCACACATTACCTGGATCAGCAGCGTGCTTTTACCAGCTCCCGGATTCCCGCTGATCAGCACGACCGAACCTGGTACCAGACCGCCGCCCAGCACCCGGTCCAGTTCGGCGAACGTCGATGGCAATCTAGGGGCGTCTTCCGCAGACACCTCGCCAAGGGTCTGCGGGGTGGTTAGTTTTCCGGCAAAGCCACTGCGCCGGGATTTGACCGCACTGGTATCAACTGAGAGCCGACTCAGCGTGTTCCACTCCTGGCAATCATTACACTGGCCCTGCCATTTGGCATGCTCGGAGCCACAATCCCCGCACACATACATTGTTTTTGTTTTCGCCATCGCTTTATCTCGCTGTGCCCGGGGAGCTAATCAATATAATGCCTTGGCACTCTGCTACTGACACCACACAGCAAGGTATAGGGAACGGTCCCGGCATGCCCCGCAATTTCTTCTACAGGCAGATTTGGGCCCCAGAGTTCAACCCGGTCACCCACGTTGACCACATCTCCTGAGTCGAGCGCGACGGTGATCATGTCCATAGACACTCGCCCCGCCAACTTTCGTCTCTGGCCATTAACCAGTACCGGCGTGTTCATCGACGCCTCTCGCGGGTAACCATCGGCGTACCCGAGGGCAATAGTCGCCACCCGGCAATCGATGCGCGCTGTCCAGATACTGCCATAACCGACAGATTCACCCCTGGTGAGTTGCCTGATTGCAATGATCGGTGCCGTGAGCGTCATGGCCGCTTTGAGTTCCAGCCTCGGCATCAGATCAACAAACGGGCTTGCGCCATAGAGCATTAGGCCTGGCCGTATCCAGTGGCGATGTGTCCTTTTATGCGCCAGCAGTCCAGCCGAATTTGCGAGGCTGGAAGGGGCATCAATATCACGCGTCACGCGATCAAATTCCTCGAGCTGCGCATCAATCATCGCATCCTCACCAGCGTCCGCATCGGCCAGGTGGCTCATGATTCCGAGAAGTCTGTGTGGTTTTAACCGGGCAAGGCTGGAGGGTACATCGGATGGTGGTATGCCAAGTCTATGCATGCCGGTGTCAACCTTAATCCAGACGCCCTGCGTTGGCGCATTGCTCATCAGCTCAACCTGGTAGTCCGCACAGACAACCAGATCAAGCCCCAGTTCATTAGCTATCGTGAGTTCAGTCTGATCAAGCACGCCTTCGAGCAACGTGATTGGGGTTTTGATACCTGCTTCACGTAGCCGAACCGCTTCTGTAAGGCGCGCAACACCAAAAGCCTCGGCGTTCGACAGCGCATCCGCAACCCTGAAGTCTCCGTGTCCGTAGGCATCAGCTTTAATGATAGCCATGAACTTAGCGTCGGTCGCTATTGACCTCGCAAAATTGAAATTATGCTTGATCGCGCCGAGATTAATATGGGCAACCGCTGAATTACCCGACATCTAGCCCGCATTATTCATGAAGGGAATGGATTTTATGGCAATTGTGGCGAAGAAGGTTGGACAAACATCGTGAAAGGCATAGCCGTAGCTATGTCTTGAGCGATTTTGTTCAAGATTCGAAGGCAGAATTGTCAGAAAAC
>JAJFKA010000005.1 GCA_021773555.1 Gammaproteobacteria bacterium | reverse complement strand
CCGTACCGTTCCACTCGAGCAACGCCCTGGCCGAATCTACGTAGGCTATCTAGCGCCGATGCTTAACCGGCAGCAATGTCTGGCACCGCTGGCGGCGGCGTTGCTATTGGCCCCGCAAGTATTGTTCGAGAGCGATCAAGAGGAGCGGGAGCTGCTAGATGCGTGGTGGACGCAGGTGGTGTATCACGGAAGCCTTAAGGGTGTAGGGAACAGCCACACGGCTTTTGCGAGTGATGTGCGTGATTTCATGCGGTTGTTGTTCGACACAACAGTCGCGCATGCCCAGGAACACGAAAAGGCGGATAAAAGAAGCCGATCAACGCCTAGCATTGCACAGCTTACCAGTTTGCAGACTGCAGCACAGAATGCAGATATTTTTGCGAGGTTGAGCAGAACACGCGAAGAAGACGGCTGCCTGGATGCCGTGCTAGCCACCAATATGATCTCCGTCGGGCTGGATGTGGCTCGGTTGGCACTGATGATTATTAACGGCCAGCCGTTGACTACCGCGGAATATATTCAGGCCAGCAGTCGCGTGGGGCGGAGCGAAGCCCCAGGCGTGGTGTTCGCGAACTATTACCGTGAACAGGCACGCAGTCTGTCGCACTATGAGAGTTTCCGCCCTTACCATGAAGCTTTCTACCGTTTCGTTGAGCCTACGAGCGTCACGCCTTATACCTACCAAGCCCGTCTGCGAGCGCTTCCAGCCGCGCTGGTCATCGTGATGCGACATGGTGGGCTTGGGTTGTTGAATAACGGTTCAGCTACCGATTTTGATCCGGACAACTCGAATGTTGCCAAAGCTATCGAGCAACTCAAAAGACGTTGTGTATTGTCATCGAGCGATCAGAGTGATGAAGTGTGCGAGCATATTGATGCCCTCGTAGCTAGTTGGCAAATTGAGGTCGAACGTTGTCGGATTGCTCGAAGACAATTGGAGTATCAAGTTCCGGAAAAGGACAATGGGCGCGATCGTCTGTTGTACAACCATGATGATCGGATTCGTGGCCTGTGGTCGGCCTTGCAATCCCTGCGCAATGTCGAAAACACTGCCTTGCTCAAGGCCTTGTGAACCATGGCCAATGAATTGATTCCGATACGCCTTTCACACCTGCTCGGCCATAGCGGCGTCGGGGCCATCGTTCGTGGGGCGAATGGGCTTGTGGTTGTTCAGGACACCCGACAATGGACAGACCGCCAAGGCGTTTTTGCGGGGAAGCTGATTCCGTATGTGGAACGCGTGCGTGCCGCGCTAGGTATTGAGGAGCAACTGCGCGAGCCGCCTGTGGCGAAAGAGCTGGCGAATGGACAGGTAGATGGCGCCAGTGTACCTGCGACACGATTTCCATCCTGGATGCGCTGCCCGTCCTGCGGCGCCATGTGTCGTTGGCCGTGGCGGAAAGATCAGCCTGATTACGCGCCGCGTTGCAACGACCAAGGTTGTAAACATCACCCGAAGCTGGAGCAGGTGACTTGGGTGCTCGCACATCCAGAGGGATACCTTGCTGACGTGCCGTGGCATTTTCTCGCACATCAGGGGGCCTGTGATCCATCACAACGTAACTGCAAAGTTCAGGATCAGTTGAGGTTGGTTGAGCGTGGATACGAAGAGCGCATATTACGGTGTGACGCCTGCGGTGTTAGAGCACGTTTTCGTGGTGATGATCGTTTGCGCTTCGGCCAGGGTCGGATGCAGCCATGGACTCAAGATGATCTGGTTCCTCCAATAGATGTTGGGGAAAAAGGCGATCAAGACCTTGCGCAGGTAATGGGTATCAATGATACGCGGGTTTACGCGCCAGTCGCTGAATCTGTTCTCGTGATTCCACCGGAATCCCGTGTGCGCAAGGGAACCGTCGTGGATCGCTTGTACAGAAATTCCGGTGACCGTAGTCGCATAGACGGTGCGCGAACGCCATTGGCCAGGAAGGGCATCATTAGGACATTGGCGACGGAATATCGCTGTACTCCCAATGATATCGAATCTGCATTAGCTGATCTTGCCCTGGGCTATCCATTATATGGAGAAAACCTTACACCTGGGCAATTGCGCGAAAGCGAGTTTAAGGCCTTCCTGGAGGTACTGCCCGACCAGCGCGAGGACGAAGATCTGGTGACACGCGACAGAAGTGATGAGTGGCGTGAACTGGGAAGCACGGTTGAATTAAACTCCGAGGAGCTAAAAATCGTCCAACGCATTAGTCACCTTGTCCGTGTGGATCGCCTTAAAGCGGTAAAGGTATTCAAAGGATTTTCGCGCCTGGGCGGAGAAAAAATAGTACCGCCGGACATCGTAGGAAAATCCGATTGGCTGCCGGCCATAGAGCTGTATGGAGAGGGCATATTCCTCGCCCTTGATGAGGACAGGATCAAGGTGTGGGAGAAATCACCGGCGGTCGTATCGCGGCTGAATCGACTACTTCCGCGATTTACCCAATCCGGTCGTGATGTCCCTAATCCGTTGACTACACGCTTCATGTTATTACATACGCTGTCACACCTACTGATGCGACAAATCGAGTCCGAGGGCGGCTATCCGGCGGCGTCTTTGATCGAGCGAATCTACTGCGCCAACGCGCCGGATACCATGGCCGGTATCCTTATCCATGTCGCTGTTCCCGACATCGCCGGTTCTCTAGGTGGCCTGGCTGAACTTAGC
The DNA here is from genome assembly GCA_021773555.1 of Gammaproteobacteria bacterium. GTDB lineage: Bacteria > Pseudomonadota > Gammaproteobacteria > Pseudomonadales > Azotimanducaceae. The sequence continues at coordinate 3,063 of JAJFKA010000005.1, read as the reverse complement.
GAACCCCGGCGCTTTTTAGGTATTCTGATTCGAGCGCTGGAGCATTCACGCTGGTGTTCGCTTGATCCAGTTTGCAGCGAGCATGAGGGTCAAGGGCCGGGCTTGCTGAATCGCGCAGCCTGCCACGCCTGTGCGCTGGTGCCCGAGCCTGCCTGCGAGTATGGCAATACTTTGCTGGATCGCGGATTCGTCAAGGACGATGCCGCCAACGGGCTGCCTTCTTTCTTCGGGATAACCTGAATATGTCAGTTGACCGCACTCGACGATTCAGTCTCCCAGGGATTCACGAGTTGAACAAGGATCAGGATGAGGCACTTGCGCTGCCAATGGAGGGGCAACATCTGATTATAGGTGGGCCTGGTACCGGTAAGTCGGTCGTGGCGTTGCTCCGCGCTCGTCGATTAAATGGAGAAAACAAAGCCTACGGAACACTCGTCTACAACCATTTGTTACAGCATTCAAATCGACACTTATTTGGAAATGATAAGCCTTTCGCAGCGATGACTTGGGATAGTTGGTTTCGTCGGCACTTTAAGAGACGACTTTTCACTGATGCTCCCACACTTGAACCGGATTTTCCGGGAGGGTATCGGCCGATAGATTGGTGCGCAGTTGAACAACAGGTTCAATCTTTGGAAGCAATTGAAGATCAGCACGATAAATTTCTGGTTATCGATGAGGGGCAGGATATGCCACCAGCTTTTTATCGAACGCTGACCAATCTGGGATTCGAGAATTTCTACGTGGCCGCCGACGGAAACCAGGTGATGCACATAGATAGATGCAGTCCACCCGACGCTATTTGTGACAGTCTTGCGATCGACAGAAATCATACTCTAGATTTGAAAACTAACTATCGGAACACGCTTCCAATATTTTCGCTAGCCCAGCACTTTAATCCGAAGGATCCGAGCAGTTCTTCGAGTGATCCACCGCCGGACACATCAGGCGCACTGAAACCTGAATTATGGCGTTATGGGAATAAAGGCTCACCTGGCTTTTCTGAAATTATAGATAGAATACTTAAACTGAGTGATCGAAATCCACGCAAGCTGATTGGAATCATTACTCCAGACAATGCTGTGCGGACAAAATTCAATGACGCGCTGCTTCGTGCCAGTCCAAAGCTGGACAATGACAAACCGCCGATCCAGACCTTTGTTTCTGGCCAGAGGGAATTACCGAACTTTGGCCAGGGCGGCATCATGGTCATTAACGCCCAGTCCTGTAAAGGCCTGGAGTTTGATACCGTCATACTGGCTGATATCGACCAGCACCAACCCAAACGCGATCTTTTTGCGCTCAAGGCACGGTTTTATGTGATGGTGGCGCGAGCCCGAGAGCAAGTCATGCTGCTCCGTACTGGCGCTATTTGTCCAGTCGTAGATGGGTTACTGCCCACTGATCCATCTATTCTCGCTAGGAAGTAGGCCATGACCACGAAAATGGGTATCCCAAAGAAGCCACGAAGTCGACGAAAACCTGAGCGCATTTGGCATTTAGTAACCAATCATCAAAACATGCTTTATATGTTGGCTGCCGGTATGGTAATGGGCCCTGCGGGTTTTCGGGGTAAGCACTACTCTGACCCATTGAACGTCTATCCAGGCTGGATTCCCTTGTTCCGTGATAAGGTCAAGATTCCGGCCGACGCTTTGAATCACGCCACCAGTGAACGTAAGCATTTGTTGCCATGCATTGCGTCTTTCGATTTGAGTGAGTTGTCTGGCCCTATTCGGATGCTGTCAAAGGATGGACGTATGCGAGAAGTCACCTCCCTAACAGCAAGAAAACGCAAAGACGACGTTGCACTCCTCGTCCGTGCGCCGTTACCGTCGATCCTACTATCGAGCATTAACTTCAGGTCATCCGAGGATAGGCATGCATTTGAAACCGCCGCCAACGATGTCTCGAACGTCGATTTGTCCCCTCAAAGGGTTGAGGTTGAGGAATCGCTGTTTTCCTCCGACACAGAGGTATCGTGGCCAGCGGAGCAGCCACAAGAGCGGTTGCTTGAAGATGGCAGTGACACAAATCCTGCTCTTGGACAGGCGCTTGGTGGCGTGCTTGCGATGTTGTACCACACTGCTAATCGCAGCGATCTGGGGCTTGCGGCTTTCAGATTAGTAGCTGGAGCCGCGCGTGACAAAGATATTGATCTAGTCCAAAACGACCCCATACTGGCCGAGCTACCTCATTGGGTAGATGGGGGTGAGATATCCGAGCAAGCAGATACCCGTGCCCGGCTCTTTTGGGGCGTTGTCGAATCGCTGGTCGATGCACAAACGAAAGAACGTCCTCAAACACCTATCGATGTCACGCTTGCGTATCTTGATAATCAACTTGACCTACTACCTGAAATTGAATTCCGTCCACGTCTGGAGCGATTAATAGCGGACATGCGAGGTTTCCTAGGTCTTGGTGGTGGAACAATCACCGAGCTGCTTGAGCGGCACAAGGGATCTTTATCGAGACCTTTACTATTGTTCTGCTTGCGCGAGCACTGCACGGACCTAATGGAATTCTCGCATCCGTCAATAAACGATGCCGAGTACCTTCTTGCTGGAATCCTATTTGGCGTGCGCGATAGCTGGCTGCAGTTACCTAAGGAGTTGCGTGGCCAGAATCTGTCTGCTTATGTGGCTTTTAGCATGACAGATGCCGAGCATCGTAAACGAGCTGAAAACCTTGCCATGAGTGCGCCGCCACGTCCGAAACCATTGCGAGAATTTTTTACTTCACCAAGCGCTGTCTGGAGCAGCATGAAGCGAGACGTGGCCATAGAACTCGCAAGCGAATGCAATTGGAACGATTGTTTTCAGACACATATCACTCTGGCGGAGAGCCCAGTTGATGATGGGCTGCCAGAAAGCTTTGAACGTGATGGCTTGCAGGTAGTGTTACCAGGCAGGGTAACGAATGTTACTGAAGAAATTGACGAGGTTCAATTTTTGTACCGTTTGGGGCAATGGCCACCCATTGCACCCGAGATCGAATCCAAAGTGCGCGAAAAACTTGCGCTCGCTACAGAAGAACGAGAACAGACAACGGAAACTATTTAGG
>JAJFKA010000040.1 GCA_021773555.1 Gammaproteobacteria bacterium | reverse complement strand
CATGGCGGCCGACATTTCCAGGAGCGAGTCAAGCCGTGAATGTTCCCCTTCCTTGAGCAGTTTTTTCGTCATGCGCAGCGCCATCGGTGGATTAACAGCGATGCGCCCGGCTAGTTCATTCGCCTTGTTCATCAGTTCATCGGGTTCGACAACACTCGAAACCATTCCCCAGGCCAGCGCGGTTTGCGCGTTGACCGGCTCACCCGTATAAGCCATCTCGTTGGCCCGGGAGACGCCAATGACGCGGGGTAGAAACCATGCGCCCCCATCCCCCGGAATCAGCCCCACCTTGACGAAACTCTCGGCAAACAGCGCTTTTTCCGAAGCAATACGCATGTCACACATCATGGTCAAATCACAGCCGGCACCGATTGCCGCACCGTTGACGGCCGCGATGATTGGCACTTCAAGGGCGGCGATCGCCAGCGGGATTCTCTGGATACCCTGCCGGTAGCCATCCCGAATCTCGCCCGCTGTACCCCCAAACATGCCTTTCCTGTCCTTCATATCCTTGACGTTGCCACCACTACTGAAAGCGGAACCAGCGCCAGTAATAATCGCCACTCGCACATCATGATCTGCATTGATGCGATCACAGGCCGCAACGATCGCATCCACCATCTCGTTCTCGGAGATGGCGTTACGTGTTTCGTGACGATTCAGGGTCAGGGTGACCACATGGCCATTTTTTTCATAGAGCAGTGGATCCGACATCAGCAAAATTCCCAGGTTGGTTTATCAGCGACGCCAAGTTAGCACATAGCTACCCGGGATTTGAAGAAGTGGTACTATGCGCCCCCTCAAAACCCTAACCATTGGAGCCTTATTGTGCCTTCTAGCAAAGAAATCCACCTCAAATCCCGGCCTGCCGGGTTGCCCGTCCAGGAAAATTTCGAACTCATCGAGACCGAAATCGCCGCTCCCGTCGAGGGCGAAGTGCTCGTCAAAAACCTTTACATGTCCGTGGACCCCTACATGCGTGGCCGAATGAACGAAGCCTGGCCGACCGGTGCAGTGTTGATGGGCGGAGCTTTAGGCGTGGTTGTCGAATCAAACCATGCTGACTTCGCGGTTGGTGATCACGTCAACAATGGTCTCGGGTGGCGCGAATACTTTCTTTCAAAAGGCCATGATCTTGGCAAGGTTGATGCGAGTCTCGCACCCTTAAGCGCGTATCTCGGCGTAATGGGGATGCCCGGTCTGACTGCGTATGGCGGATTGCTCGTCACTGGTGAGTTAAAAGACGGAGAAACCGTCTTCGTTTCTGCCGCCTCCGGCGCGGTCGGCAGCGTTGTCGGTCAGATCGCCAGGATTAAGGGATGTACGGTTATTGGCAGCGCGGGCAGTGATGACAAGGTCACCCAGTTGGTCGAGGAATTTGGATTCAATCATGCATTCAACTATAAAACGGCAGACCCGCTCACCGAACTGCGCAAGGGCGCACCGAAGGGAATAGACGTCTATTTTGAGAATGTCGGTGGATTACAGCTCGAAGCCGCACTGACCCATATGCGCCCTTACGGTCGAATTCCTATCTGCGGCATGATTGCCCACTACAATGACGATGGCACAGCAACACCTGGTCCGCGTAACCTGACTGAAACGATTTACAAGTTCATTACCCTGAAAGGATTCGTGGTCTCGGCCTTTGGCGATCAACAGCCACAGTTCCTGAAGGATATGTCCGGCTGGATCAAATCCGGTGAAATGAAATATCACGAGACTATTGTCGACGGTATTGAACAGGCGCCTGATGCCTTTATCGGCCTGTTCAGCGGTTCCAACAATGGCAAAATGCTGGTGAAACTCGCCGATGCCTAAAGTGCTGCTTGCACTGTTCCTCATCTGCTGGGCCTTGACAGGCCTGGCAGATCAGCCGCACCTTTACACCCTCGTTTCTGATCGGCTTGACCTCATGGATGAGGTTGCTGCCTTCAAGTGGATCAACCGGATACCGGTCGAGGACCTCAAACGTGAAGCCGTGGTGCTGGAGAAGGCGCGCAGTGACAGCCTCAAAGCTGGCATTGGGATTAAGGCAAGCGAGGAATTCTTCGCTCAACAAATTTTGGCTGCAAAGGAAATCCAGGCTTACTGGTTCGCGCAATGGGACCGGACCGGTGGGCCAGTCACCGCACCAGATTTACGTAATGAGATCCGCCCACAGCTGATTGAACTCGGCAATGCGATCACCAGGGCACTTGGCCTGGACGTCAGCCACGATCGGGACAGTTTCTTCGCAGCGCTCGATGTCGAAGGACTTAGTGATCGATCCAGGGCTGATCTGTATACCACGCTCAGCCGAATCAAACCATATCCTGACCGACTGATTCAGATTAAGGAATCAGGCATTCTCCGGGTGGGTACCACCGGGGACTACGCGCCGTTCTCGCATCGGCAGAATTCGGATTCACCCTTCGTTGGCATCGACATCACCCTGGCGCAGGATCTGGCCGATTCTCTCGGCGCAGAAGTCCGGTTCGTCCACACGACCTGGCCTGGCCTGATCGAGGATCTGAAGGAAAACCATTTTGATATCGCCATGAGCGGCGTTTCCAGGAGCCTCGTACGTCAGCAGGCAGGGTATTTCAGTGTGCCTTACCATACCGGCGGCAAGACACCGATCAGTCTCTGCAACAAGGTCGCTCAGTTCGACACCATCTCAAAAATCGACGTGCCGAGCACGCGTATCATTGTTAATCCTGGAGGTACAAATGAGCGCTTTGTGGATTCATCGTTGCATCAGGTAGAGAAAATCCTGCACCTGGACAATCGCACGATATTCGATGAAATCATCCAGGGTCGAGCTGACGTGATGATCACCGACAGCATCGAGGTACGTCTGCAGGCAAATCGCCATCCCCAACTTTGCGCCACCATGCCCGGCAAGACACTCACCTTTCAGGAGAAAGGTTATCTCATGCCATCGGATATTCGCTGGAAAACCTATGTGGACCTGTGGCTGGCAACTCGAATTGGCGATGGTACCGTCGCAAAGGCATTCACCGACAACCTGGACTAGTTTGTTTCCGCAATCAGTCTGGATTCCCATACCATTTGCGGAACCGGTTCATCCTTTAGAAAAGCGCTGATCATCGCATTGGTTTCATCAGGCGCGTCCTGCTGAACCCAGTGGGAAATTCTCGGCAGATAACGGATCGTAAAATCCCGGACTACTTCATCCGTGCCGTAGGTGGATTCTTTGGTAAGTGCCATGTCATCTTCACCCCAGATCATTAATGTTGGTGTCTCGATCATCGGGTAGCCGAGATCACTTTGCCGCTTTCCGCCGCCACCTCTGACCAGGGCACGGTAGTAGTTAACCATGGCGGTCAGATTCTCTGGCCTGGCACCATTTTCATCGTAGATAGCTGTCACTATTTCCGGAAATTTGTCCGGCTGGGATGCCGACGATCTGATCAATTCCCCCATGCCTTTACCATTGCGCATTTTCATCATCATCTCCGGCAATCGCGGTAGCTGGAAAAAAAAGACGTACCAGGACTTTTTGAGTTGGGCAAAACCCTTGCCGAAGGCTTTACGCATCGGCACCGGATGCGGCACATTGCAGATAATGAGCTTTTTCAAAGGGCGTATCTGGCGTATCGCAAAATGCCAGGCGATAACCGCGCCCCAGTCATGGGCCAGCAATACAACTTCCTTACAACCCGATGCATCAATCAACCCGGCCACATCCGCCATGAGATTCTCGAGACTGTATTCCTCCATATAGGTCGGTACTGACGAGTTCCCATAACCACGCATATTGGGCGCCCAGGCCTTATAACCCATTGCGCCAAGCATCGGTAACTGGTTGCGCCAGGAGATGCTGTGCTCGGGAAAACCATGCAAACAAAGCGCCAGCACGTCGCCGTCGCCACACATATCCACTTCAAAGCGGAGCTGATTAGCCTCTACAAATTCGGATCGTATCCTGTCATCAACGTCACTTGTCGAGCGCATGATCATTCCCTTTCATTCCGTTTCTCGTGCCAGGATGTTACGTTGCTGCCGGTTGCAGATCACTGCTCGGCTCACTTAGACTGGCTGCCTTAAGAAAGGGAGTATCACATGTCCGACGGCAATCTCAAATTTGGCATTTTTCTCGCCCCGTTCCATACCCTCCGCGAAAATCCGACGGCCGCGATGGAACGCGATATGCAGCTGGTAGAACGGCTTGATGAACTGGGTTACGACTATGCCTGGATTGGGGAGCATCACTCGGCCGGTTTTGAAATCATTGCCTCACCAGAGCTTTTTATCGCTGCAGCCGCGCAGCGAACCCGCCACATCCGATTTGGTACCGGGGTCTCGTCACTGCCCTATCATCATCCTTTGATTCTCGCAGACAGGATCATGCAACTGGATCATATGACCCGGGGTCGCGTGTCTTTCGGAGTTGGACCAGGGGCACTGCCTTCCGATGCTTTTATGATGGGTATCGACCCGGCCAGGCAACGCGACATGATGTTGGAAGCCATCGAAGTACTCGTGCCGCTGCTCAAAGGCGAGACAGTCACGCGTAAAACCAGCTGGTTTGAACTCAATGAAGCGCGCCTGCAATTGACACCCTACACAAAACCCATGGTGAATATGGCGGTCGCTTCCCAGGTTTCCCCCGCAGGTGCCCGTGCTGCTGGCACCCACGGTCTCGGTCTGCTTTCGATTGGTGCAACATCGGCTGGCGGATTCAATGCACTGGCACCCAACTGGGAAATTTATGAGCGCAAAGCAAAACAGCACAATCAGATTGTTGATCGCGACAACTGGTCGCTGGTTGGCCCTGTGCATATCGCCGAGACCCGAGAGCAGGCATTCGAAAATGTGAAGTACGGCCTTGAAGACTGGATCACCTATTTTCGAGAAGTGGCCGCCCTGCCCATTGCCCCGGCGGAAGATGAAGATCCGGCACAATCACTGGTCGACAGCGGACTCGCGGTAATCGGTACACCCGATGATGCAATCGCACAGTTAAAGCGGCTACAGGATCAGTCGGGAGGATTCGGCAGTTTCCTGCAAATGGCCCATAACTGGGCAGACTGGCAACCGACATTGAAAAGCTATGAATTGTTCGCCCGACATGTAGCGCCGGTTTTTCAAACCAGCAATGACAATCGCCAGACAAGTTATGACTGGAGCGGCGCCAATCATGAACGATTTATGGGCGCTGTGACCGCAGCGATCGGTAAGGAGATAGAAAAGGATGAAACCGAAAAGCGTAATGCCGGGAATGCTGCAGCCAGTTAATTCAGTGATGCCATGGACTGGAACTAACATGCAATGACTACCCTGACAATCGAACGCATCGGTCAAATCAAGAACCAGTTAGGCGAAGGCCCGATCTGGGATGCGCCTTCGCAGCGACTCTTCTGGGTTGATTCCCTGCAAGGTCAGATCAACCGACTATCCCTGGATGGTTCACTTGTATCCTGGCCAATGCCCTGCATGATCGGCAGCCTGGCTATTCTCAGTGATACCGCAGCCATGGTTGCCCTGCAATCCGGATTCCATTTTTTTGATTTTGAAAGCGGGAGCCTCACCGCCATAACGGATCCCGAGGCCGATCAGCCTGAAACTCGATTTAACGATGGCAAAACCGATCGCATCGGCAACTTTCTTGCCGGGTCAATGGGGATAAAAGTGCGCGATCGGGCACTCGGTTGTCTTTACAGAGTGCATCAGGATGCGCACCTCGAACCCCTTGAAACAGATGTGATCGTCGCCAACGGTCCCTGCTTTAGTCCCGATGGGGCAACCTTCTACTTTAATGATGGGCGCCGCAGAATTCTGGCCTACGACTATGACCCAACCGGGCCACTGACGAACAAACGGGTGTTTTTTGAGGGCGCGGCGTTTGACACGGGATCGGATGGGGCGACCGTCGATCAGGACGGCAATTTGTGGGTGGCACTGATCGGATCAGGCGAGGTCGGCTGCATCGACCCAAAAGGCCGGTTAATCAGACGGATCCCAATGCCTGTCAGCCTTCCCAGCTCGGTGATGTTCGGGGGACCAGCCATGGATGAGCTGTTTGTCACCTCAATCAGCAATTCAGGAAATCGCACCAGCGATGAGCCAGCGGCCGGAGGACTCTTTAAGATCACCGGAACAGGTGCCACGGGAATTGCTGAAACCCGGGCTACAATGAGTCCTCCCGGTTGATTCAAACCCGCGACGAAATTGAATTAGCATCGGAAGTACTATAAGGTGCGCGCCTTGTGATCTTTGCACTTGGCAGACTCGCGAGCGCATAGCACAACAGGTTTTTTAAACGGAGAGGTGTCCGAGCGGCTTAAGGAGCACGCCTGGAAAGTGTGTATACCTCACGGTATCGAGGGTTCGAATCCCTCCCTCTCCGCCAAAATGCAGCGGGCGCTGCCCTGGCACTTGCTGTACGCTTTATACTGGAGACAGAACTCACTGCACTCCTGTCAGGAAAGACCTCGATTGCGGTGGGTTTACTCCGGCACTTTACCCCGACCCCATTACTTCACGCTACCAGGCTAATGACATCTGATTTCTTGAAGCGATATTGATTCCCTTCTTTGATGAACTTGATTTTTTTCGCTCGAATCTTCCTTCGGATAGTTGATTCTGAAACGCCTAAAAACTCACATACCTGCTGGAGTGTCATGAGATCAGAGCTGGCAAACAGTTTCATCGAGTCAGTAATATCGATGCCAACGACATGACCCTTTTTGTTGTAGCGGATAATAATGCCATCTTCATACACGGACTTAGCTTCGACTTCATCGGTGAACTCTATTGATAAGTAGTCAATGGACGTATCGTGATGAACTTTCATTTTTTCACCTCAAAATTAACCATTACGGTAACTACCTCAATGTTGCCGTCTTGCTCGACGGCAACAACCGCTAATGAGTTGTCTGCCCTTGAACCTATTTTCTTGTAGATAATAATTTTGTCTTGAGATTGCTTTATAAGGCCATCAGGTTTAGCGAAGACATCTTCAACCTCTGCTGTCGATATCCGCCTTTGGATCATGCGATCAACGGCGTGAGGGGAATATCTAATTTCCATTAGTAGTAGCTTAAGAGGATTCCAATAGCTAGTCAATAACTGGTCATAAACTGGTCATGAAATCGAAAAGAACAGGGGGGTGTATCAATGACTTCCCTTGTGATTCGATCCCTGAAACAGATCTGATACTTCCCTGTTTATGCATTCTGCAGACAGCAGGTGAGCCCCAAGAATTGAGGTGGAAATGATAGAGCGATGGTCTAGAGGTGAGAAATTCCCTGTAAATAACCAGCTAAACAAGGAAATTGAGGAGACTGGTTAGCTGTAGACTGCCACCTCCGCCAAAATATCTTGGGTACACTCGCTACCAATAAGCGTCCGTCAACTGGACCGAGAAGCTGAGACCCGAGTCGATTTTCCGGTTACCCCTCTCCATCGCCACAAAGCGATTGCGCACCAGAGAGATTCTGCCGCCAGAAATGGATAGGATTCGATCCAGTAAGCGTAGTAGGCAGAGTAAAGGCGACCAGAAATGGGCACCGCCGCGGTAGGATTCCTGGTGATGCCAAAATTCAAACGTGTCGCCAAATAGCAAACGCTTGTCGTGAAGGTCAGCAATCTGCCCAGCTAATGCGTGACCTGCATCTCGGCCAAAACCTGCTCCCTGATACCTTTCTTGTAGATTTTCCCCGACGCTGTCTTCAATAACCGTTCTTTGTTGACCAAGACGAACTGTGGGACCTTGAACCTGGCAAGATGATCACTGACATGTGATTGCACGTCCCCGACGGTGAGTATTTCACCCGGTTTTACCATGACAACTGCAGCGACGGTTTCACCCAGCCGTTCATCTGGAATGCCAAATACAACACATTCTGACACCTTCGAGTTTTCATAA
>JAJFKA010000039.1 GCA_021773555.1 Gammaproteobacteria bacterium | reverse complement strand
ACTCGCCAAAGCTCGCAGCATCCTGCAACAGGCCGGACAGGCTGTGGATGAATGGCTTGCGGATAATCCTTCTCCGACAATTGAAAGCGCCCACGAGCTGATGAAGGAGTACCAATTGGCAAAATGGGTGGTTAACCGGGGCGCTATCGATATCGTGGATAAGGCGATGGACCTTGCGGGAGGTGGCGCCTTTATGGCTGCTCATCCGTTGAGCAGGTTATACAGGGACGTCCGCGCGGGTCCGTTCATGCAACCGCACGCACCGACCGAAATAAGACAGTATATCGGGCAGGTGGCTTTGGGTGTGTATCCTGATGCCTGAAGGAACGGGAGTACGGTTGCTATCAACAGTTATGCGCAGCGCACGCTGTTGTTTATTTTGATGATTCTGGTTTTGCTGGAGTTTGTTGCCGCCGGGTTTTGCGACGACAATGTAGGATAGCAGGGCGAGTTCGATTTTTTGGGCCAGACCGGAATGGCACTTTCTTAACATTAAACCGGGTTGTTTCGCAGAAGGTCTTCGAGATGGCACTTCGAACGACGGAATTTGCTTAAGTAAGTGCCATTCGGACCAGGCCGGACAAAAGTTATCGAGGTTCATGAGAGGAAAAGGGAAATGACAGAAACCCGGAATGTTCAGGAACTCATGGGCGCCCCTGGCTCCCCCTATACACGGAAGATGCTGGCGTTCATGCGCTATCGGCACATTCCTTATCGCCTGGAACGTCAATCGCGCGGCTTTAAATCTGGTGACGACAAACATCGCAAAGCGCGGCCTGACGCCAGGGTCTCCTTGCTGCCAACCTTTTATTTCAAGGATGAAAACAACGAGGAAGTCGCGGTCACCGACTCAAGTCCTTTAATAAGGCGTTTTGAAAAGGAGTACCAGGGGCGCTCGGTTATCCCAGATGATCCTGCACTCGCGTTTATTGACATGCTGCTGGAGGACTATGGCGATGAATGGTTGACGAAAGCGGTGTTCCACTATCGCTGGTATTACGATGCGGATATCAAAAAGGCGGGGGATATCCTGCCGCGCTGGCGTGGTATTTCTGAACCGGAGGAGCAGTCCCGGGCCATGGGGGAGTTTATTCGAGAAAGGCAAATTGCCCGGCTCTCCTATGTTGGTTCCAACGAGGTAACAAAGCCGGTGATTGAAGCCAGCTTCCATCGGTTCATTCATCTGCTCGACAAACACCTGACTGAACAGCCTTTCCTGATGGGTGAACGGCCAGGTTCTTCAGATTTTGCTGTTTATGGTCAGTTGACCTGTCTCGCGCTGTTCGACCCGACCCCGCAGGCGATTATTCTAGCGCAAACCCCCCGCGTTTACGCATGGGTAGAGGTTGTAGAGGAGCTTTCCGGATACCTGGTTTTTGATGAGGACTGGCTGGATATTGATAATCCTCCCGCCACTTTGAGGAATATTCTCGCGGAAGTTGGCAGAATTTATGCACCTTATCTGATAGGCAATGCCGAGGCTGTAATGAGTAAAGCCAACAAGCTGGAAATGGTGCTTGATGGTCAGCAATGGGAACAAAATCCGTTCACCTACCAGGCAAAATGTTTGCAGTGGCTGAGGGAATCCTACGTTTTACTCGAGGACAGCGACCGTTTGCGTGTCGATGCACTACTTGAGGGGACAGGTGTATTGCTGCTGTTCAGATAGTCGACTGATTAGGCGTGCTTGGCCGGCGCAGCGGCGGATACGAGTTCACCCAGAATTTCGATCGCGGCCTCGACTCGCGAGGACCAGGCTACTGCGCAATTGAGACGGATGCAGTGCTTGTACTTTGTGGTGTTTGAGAACATGGAGCCAGGTGCGATGCTGATGTTGTGTTCCAGTGCGGCATGAGACAACTGTGTCGCATCGACTGATTTCGGAAGTTCCAGCCAGAGTGCCAGGCCTCCTGATGGTCTGGTCAAACGGGTTTCTGCGGGGAAATAGTGTGTTACGCATTCGCTCAGCTTCTTCGCGGACTGAGCGACAGCAATTCGCATGGATCGCAGGTGTCGCTCGTGAACGCCGCGCGAGAGTAACCTCGCGACTACAAGCTGATTAAACGTAGAGGTCGCACAATTACTGACGAACTTTTCGTATTCGATGCGTGGTTGAAACCGGTCACTACAAATCCAGCCGATTCTTAAATCCGGTGCGAGGTTTTTCGAAAACGATGCGCAATAAATGATGTTGTTCTGGGTCTCGCGGCTCTTGAGCGTGTCTGGTCGCCGGCCTTCAAAAAAGATATCCCCATAAATGTCATCTTCGATCAGGACAAGCTGCCGATATTTGTTGGCAAGGTCCACCAACGCCTGCTTGCGCTCATCAGGCATACGTGTGCCCAGCGGATTGCTGAAATTTGGTATGACCACGCATGCTTTGACTGGCCATTGATCCAGCGCGAGTTGCAGTGCTTCGATTGAAATACCCTGGTGGATATCAGAGGGTATTTCGAGCGCCTTCAGGCCCAGTGAGTCAATAATCTGGAGCAGCCCATAGTAGGTGGGGGATTCAATGGCTATCACGTCGCCAGGATGAGTGGTTGCCTTTAAGCTCAGATAGAGTGCTTCCTGGCATCCGGAGGTGATAACCACATTGTCTGGACTGGTTATGGTGCCGATGCTAGCCATTTTTTTTGCGATCTCGAGTCGAAGTTCGAGTAATCCGGGTGGCACTTCATAGCGAGCGAGTTCACGCCGATAGTTTTTACTGACGGCCATCAACGCGCGACTGACTTCTCTGGTTGGCATAAAGCTCTCATCCGGTATGTTGGCGCCTAGTAGAACGATTCCCGGAATGTTGATTGTTTGAATTAGCTGCACGACCAGTTCCTGTCCGGAAACCGGTTTTGGTTTAACCGGCAGTTTTGTGGGTCTGGGTTCCGGTAGTTCTGGCCTGAACCTGGTCCGGACGTAAAACCCTGATCTCGGTCGCGGTTCTATATAACCTTCGAGTTCAAGGTGCCGATAAGCCGAAACTACGGTCGCCGGACTGACACCTTCGCGCATGCTGGTCTGCCGTACGCCGGGAATTCGATCACCTGGCAGGTAAATACCTTTTTCGATGCGTTCGACGAAGTTGTTGGCAAGTTCTGAATAGAGGTAGGTCATGGTTAGCAGCGGTACAGTTAATGAGTTGTGGGATAGGTACAGATTACCTATATGAAATCTGTACCGTAACAATAATAATAAACTGAATCTGTACTGTAGAAGTTCCAGCGACTAAAGTAAACCTCCGCTGGCGCAATGCCCGCGACAATACTGTGGAACCCCTATGGAATTTGTGCTGCCGCTGCTCGGTTTTGTATTTGTTTCGACCATCACACCTGGTCCCAATAATCTGTTGTTGGCAGCGTCGGGTATACAATTCGGATTTCGCGCCACCATGCCGCATATGTTAGGTATTCATTGCGGTATCTACGCGCTCACCATTCTCTGTGGCCTGGGGCTCGGGCAAGTGATCATTGCTTTTGAAGGTGCGCTGGTCGTCCTGAAAATTGTTGCCAGTGGCTATCTGCTTTATCTGGCGGTCAAGATATCGGGCATACGATTTGATGAGGAAGATCGAGAGCGAGATATTAAACCCATGTCGGTTGTGCAGGCCGGCATATTCCAGTTCGTGAATCCAAAAGCCTGGATGATGGCATTGACGGGCTTGAACATATCTCTGCAGGGAGGCATTCCAATGCCAGGGGCCGTGCTCTCCTTGTGCGTGGGATTTGCGACGCTGGGATTCGCGTGTAACTGTTTGTGGGTGGTAACAGGTGCGTCCTTACGACAGGCGATGCTGGTTCCTGCCTACCGCAGGTTGATTAACGGAAGCCTTGTCGCAGTTACTCTGGCTACCGTGCTGATGCTCTGGTCAGCCTGAGCCGATGCTGGCTCGTTTAAACCCAAGAGAATCCCTACATCTTCGCTTCAACGAAAAAAAGCAGCTCGCTGTCAGGTGATATGAATAACAGATGCACACTGTCGAGCGCATCAAACTGAGCTAAGGTGTGAATCGGCCATAGATAGTATTCAGACGACAGGAGTTCGGACCCGGGCGGAAACCAGGCAATATCCTGGGTAAAAAACATTGCGAACTCCACCGAGCTGACCAGATCCGCGGGTAGCTGGTCACCGCGGACCACGTCCGGGCGGAGCACGAGTGACTCAGCAATCTTCCTGTCGATCTTCAGGGTAAACATTTTCTCGAAATCACCGGCCCAGTTCGCCGGAGGATGGTAACTGGAAAGTAATTGAACAGGCGTATCGGTTTGTCCCACCCAGTCGAGTACATATTGCACGTCGTCATCGTCCATCGTGACGATTGGTGCTCTCATGGATTGGTAAATCATCGTCCCGAACATGGCGACATAGAAAAGTACAAGCAGCAGTACAAACAGCGCGACAAGCTGTTTTAACAATCTGGGTATACCCATGGGTGACTCCGGATTTTTAGATGCGCTTCGTGCTTGTTATCGAATCAGCTAAGACAGTGGGAGTTTTACAGCAATTCAGTTTGCCGTCCAATGCACTTGCGATGTTGAGCCATTGACAGATTCCCATATTGTTAGTTATGCCATTGGTTAGGAGACATCCGTGGTTTCTCTTCCACGAAGAACCCATTATGGTTAAGGCATTGTCCGTGCTGAGGGAAATTGAATGGTTGTTCCAAGACCGGAATATCCGAGACCGATATTGGTGCGCCAGGATTGGTTGAATCTGAACGGCGACTGGATTTACTGCGAGGACCCGGAGGACCTGGGACTGAAGGAACGCTGGTACGAAATTGGTGTTGCCGATGACTCGCAGACAATAACCGTACCTTTTCCTCCTGAGTCGGAAGCCTCGGGTATCCACAATGTTACCCCGCCCCCGGTAATCTGGTACCAGCGGGTGTTTACGGTCCCAATCGACTGGCAGGCCCGCGTTGTATTGCGTATTGGCGCCGCTGATCACTGGACCCGGGTATTTATCAATGGCCGGGAAGTTGGTCAGCATCGCGGTGGATACTCGCCAATCGTCATGGATGTTGGCCACGCGCTGGTGTCAGGACAAAATACCATCAGTATCCGAATCGAAGACTCCCTGTCGTGGACGCAACCTCGCGGTAAACAGGCCGGGACAACGCGCTGGCCAATAGATTATGACGGCGTCACCGGCATCTGGCAGACGGTCTGGCTGGAACCGTTACCAAATGTCTCCATCGAAAGTACGCATGCGGAGTATTCACTCGAACGGCATGAGCTTCAGGTCACCACTTTGTTTTCCCATCAGGTTCAGGGTGAGTTGTCTGTTGAACTTATCGGGAAAGGTGATGTGCTTGACACACAGCAGGTGAGCACTGGATTGCGCTCAGAAATAAGGGTGCGCTTCCACATTGAAAATCCTGAGCTCTGGTCGCCGCTATCCCCGTTTCTATACCAGCTTAAGTTGACCCTTGATGATGAGGTAACGGGTCAAAGCGACGTTGCTTTCAGCTACACCGGGCTGCGCGAGATCAATGTGCGTGACGGCGTGGTGACTTTGAACGGTGAACGCCTCTATGTAAGAGGCGTCCTTGATCAGGGATACTTTCCGGAGGGCTGGTATGCAGCGAAAACTGACAAGGACTTCAAGCACGATATTGAACTGACGTTGAGTATGGGACTTAACTGCGTACGCAAACACCAGAAGGCAGAGGATCCACGCTATCTGTACTGGGCTGATCGACTCGGACTACTG
>JAJFKA010000038.1 GCA_021773555.1 Gammaproteobacteria bacterium | reverse complement strand
CGCAAACGAGGCGGTCTGCTATTGCGGGATGGCAGCTTCATTCGAACGAATTTTGATTACGCGCCGTTCGCGAATTTTCTGAAGGATAATACGCAGATCAGGGCCCCGGAAATGCATGAACACGAGCTTGAAATAACCAGTGAGATGAACCTGTTTGAGTTCTATACCCCAAACTCACCCTTCGTTCACGAGATAAAATGACCCAGGTCGATCCATCAACCTCCAGGGCCACTCGACACTATTCGCTTAGCACGCAGCTTTCGTTCTTGTCGGATAAGGCATTGTTGAAGATGCTGAACTCCGCGCCTGCAACCCGGGGCTGGGGTCAAAACCATGAAATCCTGATAAGCGATGAAAAAACCTTCGTCAAGCGTATTCCCATTACTGCGCTGGAAGCTGAAAACCGTTACAGCACCAGGAATGTGTTCAGGATACCGGTTTACTATAACTACGGGGTCGGGTCCGCCGGTTTCGGCGCCTTCAGGGAACTGGCCACCCAGATAAAAACAACGAACTGGGTTCTGGCCGGCGATGAAACCGGATTCCCGCTGATGCACCACTATCGAATCGTTCGACGCCCACCTCAACCGGTTACCATAGATCAGGAACAACTCTCCGGCTACCTCGCATATTGGAATAACAGCAAGCCAGTCGGGCGGTACATGTTGGCTCGTGCTCAGGCACCGTACGAGTTGATTCTTTGCCTGGAGCATATTGACTATTCACTGGAGCACTGGCTCGCATCGCACCCGCGGGACCTGCAGAAAATGATCGATAGCGCCCTCAATATTGTCAGGTTTCTACACGCTCAAGGTGTTATCCATTTCGATGCGCATGTACAAAACATGCTCACCGATGGAAGCGGGATATTGCTGTGTGACTATGGACTGGCACTTGATGGCGCTTTTGAATTATCGGCCCGTGAGAGAAAGTTTTTTGAGGCACACAGATACTACGACTATGGCCAGGTAATCAGTGGTGTTGGCTATGGTGCCCTGCCTGCCTACAACGCGCTGGATAACAGCGTAAAGGCCGTGGTTCAGAAAAAGCTGGGCGTTGCTGACACGGACTTCCGAGGGTTTGCCAGGGCGTTGTCGAAACACGCATCGCGCCTGGCTGACACGGGTATTGTCAGGTTCGAACCTGAGTTTCTGGAGATCAATGATCGATATCAATCTGTGATCCAGTTGATGCTGGATTTCTACTCGAAACTTAGCGTAAATAAACGAAAAAATACGCCTTTCCCGACCCGGGCGTTAACCTTGAGGCTTAGTAAACTCGGTGTGATTTGAGACCAGTTGATGCGATGAACAGCAATGTACCCCAGTACACAAGAATCGATTCAGTTCAATCCCTGCAGGAAGGCATCGATGAGTATTATGCGTGCAATGCGTTCCTGCTTGATCCCACCGGTTTACCGCCGGAAGTATCGACGCTGTTCCGGCAGCATGATGCCGGGCATGTGTTGTTTGGATGTGATACCTCGCTTCGAGGTGAAACCCTGATCGATACGTGGACCATACTGGGGACGACCGCAGGGCTCCGTGGTTACCTTCAATACTTCAGGTATCCTCAGGTCAACCAGATATTTAAAGCGGTTGGCCCCTGGGTGATATTTGTTGAATCGCTGAAATGCAGTCCGGATGTGGCCAGGGTTTTCTGGCGAAGTTACCGGATGAATTGCAGATGGCCATGGTCGGAGTACGAGCTTTATCTGGACCGGCCGCTGTGCGACCTCCGCCAGCAGTTCAATATTCGAATCGTGTGAGTTGCCGACCACTTTTACTTCACGTAGCGTGATGATCACGGATCCCAGTTGGTCAGGGATTCCCACTCTGCCGGATTGAGGTTCAGCAGCGTGAGTGCCTCCGAAATATGCTTCACGGTTGAGTATTGATCGCTTGCGGTTGGTGCCTCAAGTCCATAGAGTCGGCTGAGTCCAAATGCCATGTCGGAGGGGGCAACAACAACCCGCCGCGCATCTTTGGAAAATGTTGGCTTTCGTTGGGCTTGACGGCGGATGTCATCAGACTCGATGGAAAAGCGAGTGTGCTCATGGAAGATCAGGAAAAGATTAAAGTGGTCGGCGAAGGGTCCGCTCGCTTCCAGTTCAGCCAAATAGTCCAAAAATCCAGCAGAATCAAAAAGATCCCAGAATTTAACAATAACGAGTGCGTGCACATCGTCTATTTCGATTGAGTACGCCATGGTATATCAGGTCCGATGCAATGGACGCCTTGCTTTTCAAGGGAAAATCAGTAAGGACGCGAATCGCAACGAAGCGAATCCAACAACACACCATCCCAGGGTTAGAGCATAGTTATAGTGACAGATTGCACCATGGATACCTATACCCGCTTTGACAATCTTCGCCAGCTGGCGTTAGTACTGCCGCGGCGAATTAATGTACCTTGCCGCCGGTCTCGTGCAGGAAACCCAGGAACAATTGAACGTCTTCCATGTCTCCCAACTCGGCTTCGATTCTGGGAATAGCCTCCACCTCACTTAAGCCTGACCGGAAATACAACTTATGGGCGTCGGAAATGGCGTTGATTCGATCTCGCGAAAATCCTGCGCGTTTCAGGCCGACGATGTTGATGCTCTTGATTTCAATGCGGTTACCATAGCCAGAAGAGAATGGTGGAATGTTTTTATCGATCACCGATGCACCGCCCACATATGAATGAGAACCGATCCTCAGAAACTGGACGACACCGGTTTGGCCGCCGAGGATCACGTGGTTATCAATCGTCACGTGACCACTTAAGCCGACGTAGTTCGCCAGTACGTTGTTGTTACCAATGACGCAGTCATGAGCAATGTGCACGTAACCCATAATCAGATTATCACTGCCGACACGTGTCTCACCGATGCCAGTGACGGTTCCCCGATGGACAGAGACTGATTCGCGGAAGACATTGTTTTTGCCAATGAACAGTCCGGTTTTCTCGTTGTTGAATTTCAGGTCCTGCGGTGCAGCGCCAATAATGGTGAATGGATAGAATACGTTTCCCGCTTCAATTTCAGTGTCTCCGTCAAGCACGGCGTGCGAGATGAGCCTGCACCCATCGCCCAGTTTTACTCCCGCGCCGACAGTGCAAAATGGACCGATGGTGATGTCATCACCCAGCTCAGCGCCGGGATCAATTAGAGAAGAGCTGTGTATCGTGTTCATCGGCAAGCCCATGGTGCGTTAGCAGGTTTTGACTGAATCGCAACGGTATAGTTCAACCACCTGAATTGAAGGGTTCCGGTTCGAAACCGGGTGACAGACCACCTGAAAGAGGAGTACCTTTAGGCTGCTTCTTTAATTGAAAAATTAGGAACAGTCATGCCGACAAATACCGATACGATCACCAATTTTGTAAACGCCTGGAGCCGAATGGACCCAGGCGAACTGGCAAGTTACTTTTGTGAAGATGGCGCGTACTACAATATGCCTACCCAGCCCGTGGAAGGTAGAGCTAATGTTGAAACATATATCCGGAAATTTTTGTCCAACTGGACAGAAACTACCTGGGATATTATCAACATTGCGGCGGCCGGGGAAAATCTGGTGTTTTGTGAGCGCCTGGACCGAACCAAAACCACGGCGGGGGATGTCGATTTGCCGTGCGTGGGTGTCTTCGAAATGGAGGATGGCAAAATTAAGCTATGGCGGGACTATTTTGATATGGGGACTTTCGTTAAGGCGATGAGTTAGTTCTGCAAGCGTTGCTGCTTTTCCCTGAATACCGGCACTCGAAATTGGTTGCTGCAGGCGTATACTGTCAAAAACAAACGGGAGTATTCCCATGACCGACCCGAAACGTCGTTCTGTTCTGCAAACGATTTCCATGCTTGCGGTTGGCTCGCAGGCGCTGGTTAAAACCCGCAGTGTGAAGGCTGCGGTGGACGAGGCAACCCACTCCGTTGCAGGCTGGCCAGAAATGTCCTACCGAAATCTCGGGCGTACCGGTTTCAAAGGCAGCCGGCTGGTGTTTGGTTGCGGTGCCGCATTATCGCGTAACCAGGCGTCGGATCTGCTGGAACCCGCCTTACAGGCGGGCGTCAATGTCTTTGATGTGGGATTTCGTGATTATTATGATGATGCTGAAAAGAACCTCGCGCCGTTCCTGAAAAAACATGGTGAAAAAATATTCCTGATCTCCAAGGCTATGCTGCCCATTGATCTGGACTGGAATCAGGAAATTGATCTTGCGACTGCCAGACGAGCGGCCAGTGGCTGGAGCAAGAGACTGGATGACAGTCTGAAAGAGATGCAGGTCGATCACGTTGATGCCTATTACATAATGGCGTCCAACAATGTATCGGTGGTGCGCAATGATGAATTGTATGAAGCATTCAGCGCAGCAA
The DNA here is from genome assembly GCA_021773555.1 of Gammaproteobacteria bacterium. Taxonomy (GTDB): domain Bacteria; phylum Pseudomonadota; class Gammaproteobacteria; order Pseudomonadales; family Azotimanducaceae. The sequence continues at coordinate 678 of JAJFKA010000038.1, read as the reverse complement.
AACAGGCAGGTAAGGTGTCCCACTGGGGTCTGAGTGCGCACCAGAACACAGAAAATGTTTTGACTGCAGCGGCGGCGACCGGGCGTTACTCCCTGGCGCAGATCGCAATCACACCAGCAGGCTGGTATGACTGGATTGAGAAAGGCATCGTCGATGATGGCAAGAAGATGACAGATTTGAAAGCGGTGCTCGATGCCGCACGAAATGCGGGGATGGGCTTGATTGGCATGAAGGCCGGCCGCTATCTGGCAGGTCGTCGGTTCCTCGGTTGGGGAAATCCGGATGCCTATGATGAGTTTTATGATGAAAAACTAATGGCCGCCAGGTTGACACCATTCCAGCGAAGTTATGCTTTTGTGCTCGCTAACGGACTGGACGCGGTCAATGCAGACATGCAGGTCTGGCAGCATTTTCGCGAAAACCACCTGGCGGCAACCGAAGCTCAGGTCAAGTATTTTGTCTGATAAGAATGGCACTTGCTTAAGCCCAAATCGCACTCTGTCACAGAGGGTGTGCGACGAGGGGATGCCTGTCTTTCCTCAGCTCAGTGGGCCATCCCTGGCCCATCCCGCGTCCATCCTTGGCGCTATTCGCTGCGGAAAGTCAGGCATCCCCTCGCCGCTGGTCCTCCACTTTCGCGAGTACAAGTTTTTGTCACTTTGCGGTCAGATACGTAAA
>JAJFKA010000037.1 GCA_021773555.1 Gammaproteobacteria bacterium | reverse complement strand
CCCACCTTGTTCAGAACAATCTGGTCAGTGCGAAAGATATCGCCAATTCCGCTTCCGAGGAGTTCGGCACACCCCTGATGGACATCTCCATACTCGACCCCGAAGTCATCCCAAAGAGTCTGGTCGACGAAAAACTCATCCGCGCCAATCACGCCATGCCCATATTCCATCGCGGCAATCGCCTGTTTGTTGCGGTCTCTGATCCCACAAATCGCAAAGGCCTGGATGACATCAAGTTTCAGACAGGGATCACCACTGAGGAAGTACTGGTTGAAGAAAACAAGCTCAGCGCCTTTATAGAGTCCTATCTTGAATCCCAGGAAGGCGGCGGGCTCGGCAATCTGGGTGATGAAGATGTCGATCTTGATCTCGAAGCGGTCGACGAAGAAGGTGGCGGCCCGGAGGACGATGAAGGCTCCGCAGCCGATGATACCCCGGTGGTGCGCTTTATTAACAAGATGCTGATGGATGCGATCAGAGGCGGTTCTTCTGACCTGCACTTCGAACCGTTCGAAAAAGCCTATCGCGTGCGTTTCAGAACAGATGGTGTGTTGCACGAGGTCGCAAGGCCACCCGTTAATCTCAGTCCGCGTATCTCCGCACGTTTAAAGGTCATGTCGCAGATGGATATCTCCGAGCGACGGGTTCCCCAGGATGGCCGGATCAAATTGAAGATCTCCAAATCCAAGGCGATCGATTTTCGGGTGAACACCCTGCCGGTATTGTTCGGCGAAAAGTTGTGTCTGCGGATCCTTGACCCGAGTTCAGCAAAAATGGGTATCGATGCTCTCGGCTATGAGGAGGAACAAAAAGCACTCTATATGGAAGCCCTGCACAAGCCGCAGGGAATGTTCCTGGTGACCGGTCCCACGGGTTCCGGCAAGACCGTTTCCCTTTACACCGGTCTCAATATCCTCAACACCCCGGAACTGAACATCTCGACGGCTGAAGACCCGGTGGAAATTAACCTTGAAGGTATCAACCAGTGTCCCGTGAATCACAAGGTTGGCCTGGACTTCTCCGAGGCGCTGCGTTCTTTCCTGCGTCAGGACCCTGACATCGTCATGGTGGGTGAGATTCGGGACCTTGAAACCGCCAACATTGCGATCAAGGCAGCACAAACCGGTCACATGGTGATGTCGACGCTGCACACCAACAGCGCCCCTGAGACTTTGACTCGACTGCGCAACATGGGGGTTGCCGCCTTTAACCTCGCCACATCGGTGAACCTGATTGTCGCCCAGCGACTGGCGCGACGCCTTTGTGATTGCAAGATCAGGCTCGAAATTCCAAAAAATGCCCTGATTGAGAAAGGCTTCAGTGAAGAAGACGTTGACACAGGTATGGAGATATTTGGTCCAAAGGGCTGCGAGAAGTGCTCCGGTGGATACAAGGGCCGTGTCGGCATTTACGAAGTGATGAAGGTCACGCCCGAAATTTCAAAAATCATCATGGAAGATGGAAACGCGCTGGAGATTGCAGAGGTCAGCGCCCGTCAAGGTTTTAACAATATCTTCCAGTCAGCCCTGATAAAAGTAAAAAACGGTATGACCAGTCTGGAAGAAGTTGACCGTGTTACCAGCGGACACTAGGTAGAGGCTATTTATGGCAGCAGCGAATCAGATTTTTGCATGGGTAGGCACCGACAAGTCGGGGCGGAAAACCAAAGGCGAAATCACCAGCAGTAATTTAAACGTCGCCAAGGCGGAACTGCGCAAGCAGGGCATCAATGCAACTTCCGTTAAGAAGAAAAGCGCCGGATTCAGTCTCGCCTCACTCAGTGCCAAGATCACGCCGCAGGATATTGCGCTCTTCACACGTCAGCTCGCCACCATGATGAAAGCGGGTGTCCCGCTGGTGCAGTCTTTCGAAATTGTTGCCGATGGGATGGACAATCCGATGATGAAGGAGCTTATCCTGAAGATCCGGGATGAGGTTTCTTCCGGTAATTCCTTTGCCCACGCCATCAAGACACAGCCTGATTATTTCGATGACCTGTTTTGTAATCTGGTTGAGGCTGGTGAGCAATCCGGTTCGCTCGAGACAATGCTGGACAGACTCGCGACCTATAAGGAGAAAACCGAAGCCCTGAAAGCCAAAATTAAAAGCGCCATGAACTACCCGATCGCCGTTCTGGTGGTTGCTGGTGTGGTTTCCGGAATTCTGCTGATCAAGGTGGTACCGCAATTCGAGGAGATCTTTGCCGGTTTTGGTGCTGAGTTACCTGAGTTCACCCAGATGGTGGTTAATATGTCCCGCTTTATGCAGGACTGGTGGTTTGCTGGGGTGGCTGCCATGGCAGCCGCTTATTTCGCTTATAAAGAAGCGCACAAGCGCTCCAAGAAGATCCAGGACGGGCAGGAAAAGCTGGCCCTGAAAATGCCGATCCTGGGAGATATTCTCGACAAATCCTGTGTTGCCCGCTTTGCCCGAACACTGTCAACAACGTTCGCCGCCGGTGTGCCCCTGGTCGATGCACTGGAATCTGTATCCGGCGCGGCCGGTAACGTCATCTATAAAGAAGCGATACTGAAAATCAAGGATGACGTCTCCAGTGGTATACAGCTCAATTATTCCATGAAACAGACCAACGTCTTCCCCAACATGGTGATCCAGATGGTAGCCATTGGCGAGGAGTCAGGCGCGCTGGACGGCATGCTTGATAAAGCCGCCACCTACTATGAAGAAATGGTCGACAATGCGGTGGACGGACTCACCAGTCTGATGGAACCGATAATCATGTCATTCCTTGGAGTGGTTATCGGTGGTTTGATTATCGCCATGTACCTGCCCATCTTCTCCATGGGTGATGCTATCGGTGGCAGTGGTCACTAACCTCTAACTAAACCGAATTAGTTTTTATGTTCGAATACCTGGCATTGCTACAGGCGGAGTTTGCTGTTCTTGTTTTCCTGATCGCCACGATGTTTGGCCTGATCATTGGTAGCTTCCTGAATGTCGTGATCTATCGTATTCCGGTGATGATGGAGCGTGACTATCTGGCCCAGGCCAATGAAATGCTGGGCAATGATCCTGGTCCGGAACCCTCTCCTTTCAACCTGATCTTCCCGAATTCCCGTTGCCCGCATTGCGATCATGCGATCAGACCCTGGGAAAATATCCCGCTGCTGAGCTACGCCCTGCTTCGCGGCAAATGTTCTGGTTGCAAGGCACCGATTTCAGGCAGATACCCGACGATCGAACTGCTCACCGGCCTGCTCACTGGTGGCGTGATCGTCATTCTCGGAGCGACCCCGGCGGGATTCGCCTGTTGCTTGTTAACCTGGGCGTTAATCGCGCTGTCAATGATCGACTACGATACGCAGTACCTGCCTGACAACATTAGCCTGCCGCTGCTGTGGCTGGGACTGGTTGTTAACTACTTCGGGCTCATTACCAGCCTGCCGGATGCGTTTATCGGGGCCTGTCTTGGCTACCTGTCGCTCTGGTCTGTGTTCTGGGCATTCAAACTGGTCACCGGCAAGGACGGGATGGGTTATGGCGACTTCAAATTACTGGCGGCGCTGGGCGCCTGGCTGGGTTGGCAGTTGTTGCCACTTATTATTATTCTTTCATCGTTCGCGGGCGCACTGATCGGTGGTGTCCTGATCGTATCAGGCCGGGACAAATCAATACCAATCCCCTTCGGTCCATATCTCGCAATTGCCGGGTTTATCGCTCTGCTCTGGGGTGACATTATCACCCAGGGATATCTGCAATTCGCGGCTTTTTAAGGGCGTCGCTGCTACCCAGAGAAGTGCCGGAACCAGCGACAAAATCAGAGGTAAAAATCACATGACAAAATACGTTGTCGGGCTTTCCGGTGGCATCGGCAGCGGGAAAACGTCGGTTTCGGATCGATTCGCAGAACACGGAATCACGGTCGCCGATTCTGATGTCGTTTCCCGGGAGGTCGTCGCACCCGGAATGCCCGCGCACTCGGCGATTCGCAAACACTTTGGTGAGTCAATTCTGCTCGCGGATGGCAGTCTTGATCGCGCCGCGATGCGTAACATCGTTTTTACCCAGCCTGCAGAGCTCAAGTGGCTGGAAGCACAAACCCACGGGCCAATCATGCAGGAATTGCGCTCCCAGCTTAATGATGCCTCATCACCCTATGCCATACTCGTTTTGTCAGCAGGCGGTGGGCGCTCACCGTTAATCAGCCGCATGTTGCTGATCGACGTGCCGGAGGCAATGCAGTTAGAACGCGCTGCCCTGAGAGACGGCAGCTCACTGGCGCAGATCAGGGCCATTATGAAATCACAGCCCTCGCGCGAACAACGTCTCACCTGGGCAGACGATGTCATCAATAACGACGGATCAGTTGAAAATTTGTTCGAAAAAGTTGACCATTTACATCAACAATACCTGACACTGGCGACCTGACTTATGGCTGATGTTATTACTAAATGTCCAACCTGCGGAAAAGCCGTCGCGTGGATTTCATCCTCGAAGTATCGTCCGTTTTGCTCCGATCGGTGCCGGGTACTGGATCTCGGTGAATGGGCGAATGAAAATCGCTCTATTCCCAGCGACAGCGAAAATGACGATGTGACTGCCTCGGATCTGGATCGCGACTAGCCCGGATCGAATCGTCGGATCTGACTCAGGTCCTGTATTCCGCATTGATGCGTACATATTCGTGGCTGAGGTCGCTGGTCCACACAGTTTCGCAAAACTCACCGGCATTCAGGCCAACCGTTATCACAACTTCTTCACCCGCCATTGCGGCGGCGCCCATGGACTCATTGTAGTTTTCATCCCGCCCGCCAGCAGTCATCAGTCGCGCATCACCAATTGATACATCCAGCTTGCTGATGTCAATATCCACATCCGCTTTCCCGATGGCCATGGCAATCCGTCCCCAGTTGGCATCACTGGCAAACAGCGCGGTCTTCATCAAGGGTGAATTGGCAATGGCGTAAGCAATGTTTAGACAATCACGCTGGCTCGCACCATTGTTAACCTGTACAGCAATAAACTTCGTCGCCCCTTCCGCGTCCCGAATGATGCCCTGGGCAAGCTCAATCATGAGGGATTCCAGCTGATCGTAAAATTTCTGCCAGTGTGGTGAGTCTGGCGCAATTTCAACGCCCGATTTGCCGGTTGCCGTCACCAGACAAGAGTCATTTGTAGAAGTGTCACTATCAACGGTAATACGATTAAAGGATTTATTGACTGCGGTATCGAGCAACGCCTGCAAATGCGGCTGGGAAATGAGCGCGTCTGTTGCGATATAGGTCAGCAAGGTTGCCATATTCGGCTGGATCATACCGGCACCTTTCGCGATGCCGGTAATTGTCACCTGCCCGTCACCCATCGCTACCTGGCGCGTGGCAATCTTCGGGCGGGTATCCGTCGTCATGATACCCTGGGCGGCCTGCAACCAGTTGTCTTCGGCTAGCGTTGGCAGCAATTCGTGCAGCGCATCGGTAATGCGCGCAACGGGTAAACGCTCGCCAATGACGCCGGTGGAGAATGGCAGAATTTCCTCAGGACGCGTACCAGAAAGCTGCGAGAGTGCCTTGCAACAGGTAATGGAATCGGCAACACCGGCCTCCCCGGTCGCTGCATTGGCATTGCCACTGTTAATCAGGAAGTAACGCGGGCTCGCCTGATTTAAGTGTTGCTTGCCGACGATCACAGGCGCTGCTGCAAACAGGCTTTTTGTAAAGACAGCGGCGCTGACACTGCCAGGCGCAAATTCAAACATCACCAGGTCATGCACCGCATTGGCTTTGATACCACAAGGCATGGAACCCAGCCTCACACCCGGCACCGGATTAAATGCCAGGTTCGCGTCACCGACGGCCACGGTTAGGTTATTTTCCCGTGACAGGCTTTGTATTTTTTACCTGAACCACAGGGACAGGGCTCGTTACGACCCACTTTACGTTCCCGCCTCACGAATGGCGCCTGCAATGCAGGCGCTTCGGGCGGCTTCTCCTGGCCCATGGCGCCGCTGTTATCCTTCTGGAAATTCAGCTTGTTCCTGGATTCAGCTTCGCGTCGGCGACGATCCATTTCCTCAACATCATCCGCCGGCTTGAACTGCACCCGGGACAGAAAACGGATAACCTCCAGTTTGATGTTGTTAAGCAATTCTTCAAACAGCTCAAACGCCTCGCGCTTATATTCCTGTTTCGGTTGTTTTTGCGCATAAGCCCGCAAGTGAATACCCTGTCGCAGGTAATCCATGGCTGCCAGGTGTTCCTTCCACAGGGTATCGACGATATCCAGCATGATACGTTTTTCAAACAACCGTATGTCCGGGCCGATGTGTGCCTCTTTCTCTGTATAGGAAGCGCGAACATTTTCTGCGATGCGTTCACGCAGGGTTTCCTCGTGCAGTGAATCATCCTCGTCCAGCCATGCCTGAACCGGCAGGGTCAGATTAAACTCCGTATGCAGTCCCTGCTCGAGACCCGGTATATCCCACTGCTCTTCTAATGATTGTGGCGGGATAAATCCGTCAATGACCTGATGGATAACATCATCCCAGAGCGCATCAATCGTCTCCGAAATATCCTCAGCTTCCATCAGTTCCCTGCGCTGTCCGTAAATCATCTGGCGCTGATCGTTCGCCACATCATCATATTCAAGAAGCTGCTTTCGAATGTCGAAGTTTCGTCCCTCGACTTTTCGTTGCGCCTTCTCAATTGCGTTAGTGACCATCCGGTGTTCGATGGCCTCGCCTTTCTCCATGCCAAGATTCTGCATCAGACTTCTGACCCGATCCGAGGCAAAGATTCGCATCAGATCATCTTCTAAAGACAGGTAAAATCTGGAGTAACCGGGATCTCCCTGTCGTCCTGAACGTCCGCGCAGCTGATTATCGATGCGTCGAGATTCATGTCGTTCCGTACCAATGACATGCAACCCCCCGGATTCCAGCACCAGATCATGGTTTTTCTGCCAGCCAGCTTTGACCTGTGCAATCTTCACTTCGTCAGGGTTATCAAGCTCGGCGATATCCGCTTCCCAACTGCCGCCCAGAATAATGTCCGTTCCCCGACCGGCCATATTGGTCGCGATAGTCAACGTACCCGGCTTACCTGCCTGGGCGATAATTTCTGCTTCTTTTTCATGGAACTTGGCGTTTAACACCGCGTGGGGAATCTTGCGTTTCTTCAGTAGCGAGGACAGCAGCTCTGACGATTCAATCGATGCCGTACCCACGAGTACGGGAGCATTCCTGGCAAGACAATCATTGATGTCATCGACTATTGCCTCGTACTTTTCTTCCTGAGTGAGGAAAATCAGGTCATTATGGTCATCGCGTATCATCGGCAGATTAGTGGGTATAACGACCACATCAAGCCCATAGATCTGTCTGAACTCAAAAGCTTCGGTATCCGCAGTACCGGTCATGCCAGCGAGTTTTTTATACAGGCGGAAGTAGTTCTGGAAGGTGGTTGAGGCCAGGGTCTGGCTCTCATTGGTGATCGAGACATTTTCCTTTGCCTCGATTGCCTGGTGTATACCGCCGGACCAGCGCCGCCCAGGCATGGTTCTGCCGGTGTGTTCATCCACAATTACTATTTCATTTTCCTGAATGATGTAATCAACATCCTTCTGGAAAAGGCTATGGGCTTTTAATGAGGAGTGAACATGATGTAGCAGTGTGAGATTGGAGGCGCCATAGAGATTATCGCCCGGTTGCAGCAGTCCCTCTTTTACGAGCAGTTCTTCTACTTTCTGGTGGCCGTCTTCGGTCAGTTCCACATCGCGTTGTTTTTCATCAACAAAGTAGTCGCCCGGAGTTTCAATTTCGTTAGCGATATCCTCGGGTGTCTTCACCTGCGCAATCAGCAGCGGCACAATTTTATTAATCGCCTTGTAGATGTCAGCGGTATTTTCGACACCACCGGAGATGATAAGTGGCGTTCTCGCCTCGTCAATCAGAATGGAGTCAACCTCGTCGACAATCGCGTAGTTCAGTTCACGCTGGACCTTTTCGTCAAGACTGAAGGCCATATTGTCACGCAGGTAATCGAAGCCGAATTCGTTGTTGGTTCCGTAGGTGATATCCGACTGGTAGGCCGCTTTCTTCTCAGCCATCGATTGTCCGGCATAAACCACACCGACGCTCATACCCAGCGCTTCATAGAGCGGACCCATCCACTGTCTGCCCCATTTCGCCAGATAGTCATTGACGGTTACCAGGTGAACGCCTTCACCGGATAATGCATTGAGGTAAAGGGAAAGCGTGGCCACCAGGGTCTTACCTTCACCGGTGCGCATTTCTGCAATACGTCCCTCATGGAGCGTGATGCCACCGATAATCTGAACATCAAACGGACGCAGACCAAGCACTCTTTTAGCAGCCTCTCGCACGGTAGCGAAAGCTTCCGGCAGTATCGCTTCCAGCGTCTCTCCCTTGTCTATACGGTCTCTAAATTCGGCCTTGCGGGCGCGGATTTCTTCATCACTCCGGCCTGCCATTTCATCTTCGAGGACATTAACGCGGGCCACAACCTTGCCCATTCGCCTGAGTTCGCGCTCATTTTTACTTCCAAACACCCTGCTAAGCACTTGCATCACCATGATTAATCTTCTCTATTCAGCTTCATGAAGTGTCGACTGAAGGTCGACGGGTACAGCAGCACCCATTGAAGAATCAGGCAAGATCAGCGACTGGCGCGATGAATATAGGAGGAAGGGTCGACTGCGCGACCATTCTTGAATACTTCGAAGTGGACGTGAGGACCGGTCGCCCGGCCGCTGCTGCCCATCAGGCCAACAATCTGACCCTTCTTGACGATATCACCGACTTTAACGATGAGTTCCTTGTGATGGCCGTACCGGGTGGAAAATCCCCGGCCATGATTCACTTCAACCATTTTTCCGTAACCGCTTCTCGGTCCTGCGTAGACCACAACCCCGGCCGCGACAGTAACCACCTTGTCGCCAACAGCACCGGCAAAATCGATGCCGTTGTGCCAGGCGCGTTTTCCAGTAATCGGATCATTTCTGGAACCAAAGCGTGAAGACAACCATCCCTTGTGCACCGGCCGACCTGCGAGAAACACATCGCTCTGTAACTTACGATCGACCAGCAGGGTTTCCAGTACCCCGAGTTGTTGCTCGCGACTCTCGATATCCCGGGCCAGTTGATCGAGCACCTCCAGATAATCAGGGGGAGCATAGGCCGAAGTTTCATAAGGTGATTCCGGACCACCCAATCCGGGAGGCTGGGAGAAATCGAACTCACCCTCATCCAGCTTGGCAACGGTGGTCAAACGCTCACCCAACGCGTCCAGGCGAACAATCCGTGCCTGCAGCTTGGCCATCCTTAATGCGGAAGCCTCGAGGTTTTCCCTGGCATCACGCTTGGCATGAGCCACATCACGGCGCTGCTCTTTAAGTACGTCGCGCCACTTGCCGACCATTTCTCCGGTCAGCCCGGCTTCATCGGCACCCTGCCGATAGGCCATGAATCCAGCTGCGGAGGGAATACCAATCAGTCCCGCCACGGTCAGGCCGATCATCAGGCCGTTCGCGGTGAAGGACCGGTGCTTGCCCGATCGATTATCTACAATGATGAATTTCATCGATTAAGTTATTATCGAAATACCTGATTGTCTGTTGTCGAAGGCCTTTATGTCCAAAATACCCGATTCCCTGCGCCGCCCTTACCAGATACTGGCAAGTCAGGACGGATCATTGCGCAAAATCTACGCACAATCGTCGAGTTTGCTGGCCGTTCAATCAATTATTCGACAGTATGCCCCCGCTAACGTCTATGTCGCTTCCATTCGCGATGAAACCTTACATCTCATCACCAGTTCCAGTGTTGTCGCCACCCAGATCCGCTATCGCCAGCGCAGTATTGTATCCGCTGTGCGCCGATCTGGCCTTACAAACAGCCCTACTAATATTGTTTCCCGTCTTAAAGTCTCTGTTCGACCGGAACAACCTGAATCTTTAGCCCCGGTACGGGAGCCGGTTCCCATCTCAACCGAAAATGCCCGTAATCTCGTTACAGCCGCTAAATATATAGAAGATGACGCACTTCGCAAAGCCCTAATCAGACTATCGAAAAGGACGGATTAACCCTACAACCTTGTATTTAAAGCCTGATAGCAGTTTCTGGCCTGATTCAATCCACCAGCGCCGGCCGGGAATAGGAGTACGGTACCGTTCCCGGGTCCTCAAAAGTAATTATTTCCCAGGCATCCGTGCGCCTCAGGATTTCCTTGCGTAACGCATGATTTTCGGTGTGCCCCGACTTATGACCAATAAATTCACCAATAATGCTGTAGCCAAGTAAATACAGGTCTCCAATCGCGTCGAGTATTTTGTGACGAACGAACTCATCTTCATGGCGCAGGCCGTCATCGTTCAGGATACGGTAGTCATCGACCACAACCGCGTTATCAAGGCTGCCACCCTGGGCGAGATTCAACTCACGCAGGTGCTCAAACTCCTGCATCAGCCCAAAGGTCCTGGCCCGACTCACCTCTTTGACAAAGGAGGTGGTCGAAAAATCGACACTGGCATGCTGCTGCTTGATGACCGCGTTATCATAAACAATGGTGTGACTGACGCGGAATCCATCGTAGGGGCGAATGGTGACATGCTGACCGTAATCACGCGGGCTCTGGTCACTACCCACGGAGACTTCCGCGGTGATCCTGATAAATTTCTTCAGCGCATTTTGCTCTTCGATGCCTGCTGACTGGATCAGGAAGACAAATGTAGCAGCAGAGCCGTCCATAATGGGCATTTCCGGTCCACTGACCTCGACAAAGGCATTATCGATGCCAAGCCCTGAAAATGCAGACATCAGGTGTTCCACGGTTGAAATGCGCTGACCGTCTTTAATAAGGGTGGTGGCTAGAGTCGTATCACCGACATATTCTGTCGCGGCTGGGATTTCTACCACGGGGTCGACATCAACGCGCACAAAAACGATGCCGGTATCAATAGGCGCAGGCCGCAGCGTTAAATAGACCTTTTCCCCTGTATGTAAGCCCACACCTGTCGCACGAATCACGTTTTTCAGCGTTCTTTGTGAAATCATTATTCTTCTTGTCCCCAATGCGGCGCGCATCGTAGCAGAAACTCGCTCGCCAAACTACCAGAGCGGCGAACAGCGAACTCCGCTAACAGCGAAATTGTTGTTAGTTCTGAGACTACTGATTCGCGCTTTAGTTCGAATATTTCCTCAAATAGCCCCGGATTTTGCCGCGCGGGCGAACTAGTCCGCCTGCCTGCGTAAAAATGCCGGGATATCGAGGTATTCGAGATCCTTGCCGGCGGGCAATTCGTCGCCGTTCTTACGTTCGTGCGCCGCATTCCTGATCACCGTCGGGCGATCGAGTTCTCCATAGTCGACGACGCCATCCCCGGCTATTTTCTTCTTGATTTCCTCCGGAAGCTTCTGTGGGCGTGTTAAGAGCTGGTCCCCAAGCCCGGTGGCGACAACGGTTACACGCAATTCATCACCCATTTCGTGATCTATCACGGTACCGATCACCACGGTCGCATTTTCTGAGGCAAATTCCTCCACGGTACTACCCACTTCCGAAAACTCGCCCAGGGAAATATCCACACCTGCGGCAATATTCACGAGAATGCCACGGGCGCCATTAAAATCGACGTCCTCAAGCAAAGGACTACGAATAGCCGCTTCTGCAGCTTCCCTGGCCCGACCCGCGCCCGACGCACTGCCGCTCCCCATCATCGCCATGCCCATTTCAGACATGACGGTGCGCACATCGGCAAAATCGACGTTAATCATCCCAGGCCGGATGATCAGGTCTGCGATCCCCTGGACTGCCCCAAGCAGCACATCATCGACAGCACCAAAGGCTTCGAGCAGTGGCGTGTCTTCACCCATGATGGACAGCAGACGTTCATTGGGGATGGTAATCAGGGAATCCACATAACGGGACAGCTCCTCAATCCCTGCCTCGGCAATCTGCATTCGCTTCTTGCCTTCAAAAGAGAAAGGTTTGGTCACTACTGCAACGGTCAGGATGCCCATATCCTTGGCGATCTCAGCGACAATGGGTGCGGCACCAGTTCCGGTTCCCCCGCCCATGCCGGCAGTGATGAATACCATATCGGCACCCCGCAATGCCTCGGTGATTCGCTCCTTGTCCTCCAGTGCAGCATCCTTGCCCATAACCGGGTTAGCCCCTGCACCGAGGCCCTTGGTAATGTCTGATCCGAGTTGCAGCAAGGTTCGCGCCGTCAGGTTGCGAAGCGCCTGTGCATCTGTGTTAGCACACACGAACTCCACGCCTTCAACCTGTCTGGTCACCATGTGCTGAACGGCATTACCACCACCACCGCCAACTCCGATCACTTTGATTACCGCACTCTGTGGCGCGCTATCGACTAGTTCAAACATTTTTTAACCTCCTGAGGTCAAGGCAATCTTCGTTGTTTGTGATTTGTTGTTTGGAAAATCTCATTTCAATAACTCCCCGTGAACCAGCTCTTAACTCGCCCAACGACCGAATTCATAGCGACACTCGAGGGCAGAATAAGATCATCCTTTTGTTGTTTTGCACCGTACTGAAGCAACCCAACGGCTGTTGAATAAATTGGATTCCTGACGATATCGCTCAATCCGCTAACGCCCTGCGGCTTGCCGATACTTACCGGCATGTGAAAAATTTCTTCCGCAAGTTCGACAACGCCTTCCATCTTCGATGTACCGCCCGTCAGCACAATGCCAGCGGCAATCAGGTCTTCAAATCCGCTGCGCCTTAATTCCGCCTGGATCAGCGTAAACAGTTCGTCATAACGCGGCTCAACGACCTCTGCCAGCGCCTGCCTTGAAAGGTCTCTGTCTGGACGATCGCCAACACCCGGCACCTTAATGGTCTCGTTTTCACCGGCCATACTGGCGAGCGCGCAGGCATACCTGATCTTTATTTCTTCTGCATTCGCAGTAGGCGTTCGCAGCGCCATCGCTATATCGTTGGTAACCTGGTCACCTGCGATGGGAATTACCGCGGTATGTCGGATGGCGCCATCCGTAAATATGGCGATGTCCGACGTGCCGCCACCAATATCAACGAGACAGACACCTAGTTCCTTCTCATCTTCGGTCAGCACCGAGTAACCTGAAGCGACCTGCTCGAGAATGATATCTTCAACTTCCAGACCGCACCGCCTGATGCACTTCTCAATATTCTGGGCGGCGTTAACAGCGCAGGTCACCAGATGTACCTTGGCTTCCAGGCGTACACCAGACATGCCAAGCGGTTCCTTTACACCTTCCTGAGTATCAATCACGTACTCCTGGGGCAATATGTGCAGGATTTTCTGATCAGCAGGAATAGCTACCGCCTGGGCAGCGTCGATAACCCGATCAATATCCGGCTTGAATACCTCACGATCCCTGATTGCAACGATGCCGTGAGAATTCAGACTGCGAATATGATTACCGGCGATACCGGCGTAGACAGAATGAATCTGGCAGCCCGCCATCAGCTCAGCTTCTTCCACCGCCCTCTGGATCGATTGAACTGTGGACTCAATATTGACAACCACGCCTTTTTTCAAACCCCGGGATCGGTGGCTGCCGATACCGATTATCTCGAGCTCCCCTTCCGGTGTCAGCTCACCAACGATTGCCACGACCTTGGATGTGCCAATATCCAAACCTACTATCATGCGACTACCTATTGAACTGGTCATAAGCTTGCTTCTCTTTGTAATTTGATATTATTGGCCACGTCGAGAGGCTCCCCATCATCAAAAAAATCTACCGCCACGCCGTTGCTATAACGCGTATCAATTCGTTGTATTTTTTTATTCACCGCACTGTTCTCAAGACTTTCACTGACCCTGATGAACCTTTGCAGACGCGCTTCTAGATCTACATTGCCCAGGGCAACAACCACACCCAGCTGGTTTTCGAATTCAAGCGAGCCGCGCTCATTCAGACTCAGCACGTCAACGAACTGACCCGTTTTGAGCAGCGCACGATTGAGTTGCTGGTAGCGTTCCATGACAACTTTCTCGGCGCCAGGTCTCCCATGTAACTGTGGCAAGGGGCCAGGCGTTAAGTAGTCTGATTCGAAAACAATCCCGTCACCGCTGATAAATTCCTTCTCGTTCCAGTACGCGATTGGCTTTCTCGGCATCACCTGAATTGTGAGTTCATCAGGCCAGTGACGCCCAACCTGCACCGATTGAATCCATGGAGCTTCCTCGAGATGCCTCTTTACCTGTGTGATCTCTGACAACGAGCCAATTTCCACCAGCTGTTGCTCAAGCGCAGATCGTTGTTGTTTGTTGATGTCACCGGTGATGGTGACAAAGTTAATTTCTCGTGCACTTTTTCCGACACCCAGGGCGATTGAACCGGTCATGAGCACGGCCAGTATGAGCGTCAGGACAAATCGATATTTCTTAAGGAATCGGACAGCTGTCATGCCAACCTCCTGTTCGCCCAGTTCGACTTCAATAGCTCGGCGAGCTTCGCTGTTTCACCAGCACCCTGTGTCAGGACCAGATCTCCGGGGCTGATGACGCTGTCCAGCAAAGTGGGTACTTCATCAATATTATCGACATACTCCACCTGGTTTTTTTCAGACTGTTTTATTTTTTGAAATAGATCATAGCCAGTGGCTCCGGCGATTTTTTCTTCACCCGCGGCGTAAACTTCCGTCAGGATCAGGACATCAGCCCTGGCCAGCACCTCGACAAACTGGTCAAACAATTCCAGCGTCCTGGTATAACGATGAGGCTGGTAAACCATCACCAGTCTGTTCTCCGGCCAGCCATTCCTGACTGCTTCAATCGTCGCTTTGACTTCACTGGGATGGTGCCCGTAATCGTCCACCAGCAGATAACTGCCATCCTTGACGGAGAATTGACCATGCACTTCGAATCGCCGCCCCACCCCTTGAAAGTTAGCCAGACCGAGTTCGATGTCCTGTGCCGAAACACCTTCATCCGTCGCGATCGCGATGGCGGCCAGCGCGTTGAGAATGTTGTGCCGGCCAGGCAAATTCAATTCCACGCTGAGGTCTTCGTCATACCCTGCGCGTACCACCTTAAATCGGGAAACAATTCCAGCCTGTACGATGTCACGGGCGTAGAAATCTGCCTGCTGATCAAACCCATAGGTCAACACTGATCGCTTGACCTGATGTAAGAGCGCGTTGGTCACCGGATCATCGATGCAGGCAACCAGCAGTCCATAAAAAGGCAGGTTGTGAATAAACTCGAGAAAAGCATTTTGCAGCTTTTCAAAACTTCCCTCGTAATACGCCAGGTGATCGCGATCCACATTGGTCAGGACCGAAACCATCGGTTGCAAATGCAGGAATGAGGCATCGCTCTCATCCGCTTCCGCAACCAGATAGCGACTGGCACCCAGTCGGCCGTTAGCCGCGGCGCTGTTTAACAAGCCGCCAATGATAAATGTCGGATCAAGTCCGGCCTGCGCCAGAATCGAGGCAATGAGGCTCGTGGTCGTGGTCTTGCCGTGAGTGCCGGCAACGGCGATACCGTGCCGGTAGCGCATTAGTTCTCCGAGCATTTCGGCACGACGTACCACCGGCACCCTGCTCTCGTGGGCTGCATCGACTTCCGGGTTACTGCCAGTGATTGCCGATGACGTTACCACGACGTCAACCCCTTCGATATTGGCCTCGCTGTGGCCAATGAATATTTTGATGCCAAATTCCCTCAAGCGGCGGGTAACAGAGCTTTCGGATAAATCTGACCCGGAAACCTGATACCCCTGATTCGCCAACACCTCAGCAATGCCGCACATACCGGCACCGCCAATACCAACAAAGTGAATTCGCTTGATACGCCGCATTTCCGGGACTTCCGGAAACGAGGAAGTTAGCCGGCTAGCCACGATTTCTACCTCGCGGTAGTACAGCCATCTTGTGACGGCACTCATATTCGATTCTGAGCAACATACCCACGAGCGCACAGCTGATAATCAGACTGTTGCCGCCGTAACTCATCAGCGGCAGCGTCAGTCCTTTGGTGGGCAACAGGCCAAGATTGACACCAAGATTGATGCTGGCCTGAACGCCAATCAACAGTGCGATGCCGAATGCCGTATAGGCGTGAAAGTCCTCACCTTGCTTCGCTGCCGTCCGCCCGATCATAAGTGCCCTGATCACGAGGCAGGTGAAAACCAGGATCACGAGACCTGCACCAACAACACCCATCTCTTCAGCGAGAATGGAAAACAGAAAATCTGTATGCGCCTCGGGGAGAAAAAACAGCTTCTGTATGCTGTTCCCCAACCCGAGACCAAACCATTCGCCACGACCGAAGGCAATGAGCGCCTGGGTTAACTGATAGCCGCCGGAAAACTGGTGTTGCCAGGGATCTGTGAAGGCTGTGAGCCTCGCGAGGCGATAAGGCTGCAATGTCACCAGCAAACCAACCAGGGTTGCACACACCGCGATTACCGGTAAAAAGAAACGCATGGGAATGCCGGACAGGAAGATAACGCCTAGTACCGCTGCGACAATGACTACCGAGGCACCAAAATCCGGCTGAATCAGTAATAGCAGGGCCATGGCAGCCACGACCGCCAACGGTTTGAAAAAGCCGCTAAACCTCAGCTGAACTTCTTCCTTGCGCCGGACCAGATAGCCTGCGATATAGAGAATCGAAAATAGCTTCACGAACTCAGATCCCTGTAATCTGAAAAATCCGAGGGATATCCATCGCGAGGCACCATTAACTTCTTTGCCGATGCCTGGAATTAGCACGGCTATCAACAGTACAAAACTCAAGCCGAGCAAAGGATACTCAAGCTTTTGCCACACGCTTAGCGGCGTCAGCAAAGCCAGACCTCCAACACCGAGTCCAGCCGCCAGATATGTTGCATGTCGCATCAACAGGTAGTGGGGATTACCGTAGGTTCTGGCCGAGACCTCAATCGACGCTGAGGCCACCATAATGAGTCCTGCGAGCAGCAGAAATAGCGCGGAACCCATCACGACCGGGTCGACCGGACAACGTGTCGGGGGCACAAATACGCTTCTCGCCGCCATGGTCACGATAGTCTCTCCGTTACCAGCCGCTTGAACGCATTACCCCGGGCAACAAAGTTATCGAACATATCGTAGCTGGCGCACGCGGGTGAAAATAAGACCGTATCTCCATGCTCGGCAGCAGCAATGGCTGCGTCAACGACGGATTCCAGACTGTCTCCGTACTCGATGCTGACCCCTGAGTCTGCAAGTGCCGAACGAATGACCTGCTGATCGCGACCGAACAAAATGACCTTGCGGACATGTTGATCAATCGCGTCCACGAGTCTCGAGAAATCCGCGCCCTTACCCTCGCCGCCCAGCACCAGAACAAGATTTTTACCAGAGCCAAATCCGGTAATCGCCGCGAGGCATGCGCCCACATTCGTTGCCTTCGAATCATTAATAAAGGAGACACCCTTTAAGTCACCGACCCATTCGCAGCGGTGTGCCAGCCCTTCAACATCAGGCAAATCGCGCACCATGCGAGACATGTCAAGGCCCGCGGTCGCACCGATCGCGAGCGCCGCCAGTACATTAATGATGTTATGGCGGCCCTTTAATTTAAGGTCTCCGGCCTTAAGCAAACGCGTCGTACCCTGCAATAGATAGGTTTCACCGCGCTCTTCCACCAGACCAAAATCAGAATCATTGTCCGGCGTACCCGCTCCGAACGTAATGCTCTTCACCTTAAGTGCCAGCTGCATTTCATCACGATTAAAGATCGCGACCTGACAATCGTTGAAGATATTCTGCTTGGCGTGAAAGTAGCTGTCCTGACTGTCGTAGCGATCCAGATGGTCCGGCGAAAGGTTCAGCAGACAGGCAACCTTGAGGGGCATCTCGGTCGCAACCTCCAACTGGAAACTGGAAAGTTCGACAATATAAAGCTGCACATCTTCAGCTAGAACATCCAGGCACGGCGTGCCGATATTACCGGCGACAGCAACATGGGTAAGTTGCTTTTCTGCGAGCACCCCGACAATTGAGGTCACTGTGCTTTTGCCGTTGGAGCCAGTAATGCCCACAATATCGGCGTGCGCAAGTTCGCCAAACATCTTAACGTCACTGGTGAGGCCGACGCCCTGCGCAACGGCTGTACTGATCGAAGACAGTGCACGTGGAACCCCGGGGCTAAGCACGATTTCACCAGCATCAAGCAAGTTGTCCAGTTCGAGCGCTTTGATTTGTACGTCGGGCATCAGTTTTTTCAATTCCCTTAAGCGAGCCGGTGCCGGGTTGTCATCAACAACCTCGAAAGCGATACCCCTGGCGGCGAAGTACTTCGCCACTGAATATCCTGTTTCACCGAGTCCGACAATCACCTTGTGTTGCCCCTGGTTCCTATTAATCTCATCAGCCACAATATTCCTGGACGACCGAGTGATCGCTGTATTCGATCCGCCCTTTCGCCGTCTCCTGATACTGTTCGTGACCTTTGCCTGCGATCAGCACGACATCCTTAATTGCTGCATTTGCAAGCACCTTGCGAATGGCAAGGCGCCGGTTAGTTTCGATCTCGACATCAGCCCCACCAATTACACCTCTGGCTACATCGCGCGCGATCGCCATGGAAGGTTCACCTCTCGGGTTGTCGTCCGTGATCACTACATGGTTGGCCAGCCGCGAGGCAATTTCGCCCATTTGTGAGCGTTTGCCCTTGTCTCGCTCCCCACCACAGCCAAATACACACCACAGTTCCGCCCTGGTGTGTTCCCGAATACCCAGTAGCGCCTTTTCCAACGCGTCAGGGGTATGCGCATAGTCGATTACAACTGTCGGCAACTTCGGGTGTTTGATCACTTCCATACGGCCACTGACGACGTCCAGTTCGTTTAGTGCAATTGCAATTTTCTTAATTTCAAAACCCTGGGACCCGAGCACAGCAGCGGTCGCCAGCATGTTGGCAATATTGAATCGACCCATCAGCGGACTACGGATCTTCGCTTCACCCCAGGGCGTCTTCAGAGTGAAGCGCAGTCCATTCATGTCAAAAACGAGATCCCGGCAACACACATCCGCCGTGGCTTTTCCTGCACTGTAGGTAACAACATTGACGGCATCGTTCAGTGAATTTGTAATTTCCTCGCTAAACGGATCATCCGAATTCAGTACCGCTGTTTTAAGCGTACTCATCTCGAACAGGCGTAGTTTGGCTGCCTTGTAGTGTTCAAAGGACTCGTGGTAGTCAAGGTGATCGCGGGTGACATTGGTTAACACCGCAACTGCAACCCGGGTCCCGTTGAGTCTATGCTGGGACAATCCATGCGACGAGGCCTCGATCGTTACCACACCACAGGACTCAGCCAACAGTTCGGCTAACATCTTTTGAATGGAAACCGGATCAGGCGTCGTTAGCGAATTCGCCTTTAACATTCCACTCGGCCCGTAGCCCATCGTGCCGATAACCGCGGACTTCTCGCCCAATGTATCCAGACACTGGGCGATGAAATGTGAACAGGAGGTTTTCCCGTTGGTTCCGGTAATCGCCACAACCTGCATCCGCTCCGACGGGTTGCCATAAAAACGGCTCGCGATGGCGCCAACTTTTTCGGCCAGCGCAGTCACCGGGAAAACCGGAATACCGACACTCACCTCAGGGCGAGGCGGCTCGCATATGACGCACACGGCTTTATCCGCTACCTGCTCTATGTACTTTCGACCGTCAGTTTTTGCACCTGGCATGGCGATAAACAAATCGCCTTCCCTGACTGCCCGACTGTCAATACTTAAGCCCCGGATTGCGATATCCGGTACGTTTGTCTCCTCGGGCAACAGTTCATTCAACATAATGTTCAACTACGCGGCTCCGCCAGGGTCATCCGGTGGCACATTGAGCAGCCGCAATGCGCTGCCCATAACTCGTGAAAAAACGGGGGCGGCGATAGAACCACCTCCATAAGCTTTCGTTTTTGGTTCATTTATCAGTACCACACCGACGAGTTTGGGATTCTTTAGCGGCGTCATCCCGGCAAAAAAAGCAAGATGTTCGGTATCCAGATATCCATTCTCACCAATCTTCCTGACCGTGCCAGTTTTTCCAGCAACCCTGTATGCGGTGATAGAAGCTTTGCCTCCCGTACCCTCGGAGATCACTCTTGCAAGCATGGATTTAAGTTCATCAGCGACTGACTTTGAGTACACCCGGGTCTCCTTCAGATTACCTTCATTCAGCAGACCGACGTCGCGACGTAATCCCCCGGATGCAATCGTTAGGTAGCTCGCAGCCAGTTGCAATGGTGTTACTGTCAATCCATAACCATAGGCGAAGGCTGCTCTGTCTATGTCATTCCAGCGTCGATAGTTCGGCAGGTAACCGTTACTTTCACCTGGCAGGCCAACGCCGGTACTCTGCCCATATCCAACTTTTTGAAACATGGCAGCGACTTCAAATTCATCCAGCGTCAAGGCCAGTTTGCTGATGCCCACCTGACTGGATCTGGCAATGATTCCACCCAGATCAAGCTCACCACGATTACTGGGGTCACGAATGGTTTTACTGCCAACCTTGATAAATCCGGGGCTTGTATCAATCACCGAGTCCGCCTGGTACAAACCGGACATCAGCGCAACCGCAACCGTAAATGGCTTCACGGTTGATCCGGGTTCAAACACATCAGTCACTGCGCGATTGCGCACCGAAGCCAGATCGAGTCTGGTGCGATTGTTCGGGTTATAAGACGGTTGATTTACCATGGCCAGGATGCGGCCGGTTTCAACATCCAGGACAACGACGGTGCCTGATTTCGCTTTGTAGTGGCTGACCGCGGACTTAAGCTCTCGATAAGCCAGGTATTGCAGGCGGATATCGATGCTGAGATCCAGATGCTTGCCCGCCACTGCATCGCTAACCGGAACGAGATCACGGATGATTTCGCCGTAGAGATTTTTCAGAACTTTTTTCTTTCCCGGGGTACCTGCCAGCCAGTCATCAAAAGAAAGTTCGACGCCCTCCTGACCATGATCGTCAATATTCGTGAAACCAACCAGGTGCGCTGCCACCTCGCCCGAGGGGTAGTAACGATGGTATTCACGTTCCCCGTAAAGCCCTGGGGTATTCATGTCCAGCACCGTCCTCGCCTCTTTGGGACGCATATGGCGGCGAAGGTAAATAAACGGGCGGTCTCGTGCAGCGTTCACTCGCGCAACGAACTCTGCGCTGTCAATGCCAAGACTAATGGCAATCGGTGCGAGTTGTTCGCTCGAAAGTGGCAATTCCTGTGGATTCGCCCACAGGGACACTACCGGCGAGGACACTGCCAGTGGCTTACCGCGTCGGTCACGAATCATGCCGCGATGCGCATTGATTCGCTCCATTCGGATGGTTCTCGCGTCCCCCTGGTCCTGGAGGAAATCGCCATCGATAATATTCAGGTAAAACAAACGCGCATTCATTGCCAGCAGCAAGACCACAAACAGTGCCATGACCAGGCCTATACGCAGTGTGCTGATCACTGGTCGTACTCCCCTGTAACCGGATGATCGTCGCGCACGACGATCATATTCTCCTGAGCAGGCACGCCCATCTTCAATTCTTCCCTGGCCAACTGTTCAATCCTGGTGAAATTTGCCCATGCACTTTGTTCCAGCAAAAATTTTTCATATTCGCTGTCAAGATCGTCCTGGATCTGTTGCTGGGACTGCAGTTGACCGTACATCTGTCTGGTTAAATGTGCAGAGTAAATAACGCCAATCGAGGAGCCGACGAACAGCGCGATCACGATGATGACCGCCACCTGCTCAAATCGGCTAATCCAGTAAATAAGTTCGCGAAACAGCGTTGTTCCCGGCATCAGATTTTCTCCGCGATGCGCATAACAGAACTGCGTGAACGTCGGTTGCGCTTAACTTCCGCAGCAGACGGTTTAGTCATCTTGCCGATCGATCTCACATACCGCTTAATTTCTGCGTCTCTGATCGGGAGTCGATCCGGGTAGTGATCGTCGCGTTCCATCTTCCGGATAAACCGTTTTACGATGCGGTCTTCAAGGGAATGGAAACTGATGACGACCAACCTGCCACCACTGACGAGCAGATCAACCACATCTGCCAGGCATAGCTCCAGCGCATTCAGTTCTTCGTTGATGTAAATACGTATCGCCTGAAACGTCCTGGTGGCCGGATGTTTGTTTTTCTCCCGACCTGGCACGGCGGACTCGACAATTTTCGCCAGGGCGCCGGTAGTACCAATCGATCCATCAACCCTCGCGATGATTATTCGCTGTGCGATACGCCGGGCGAAACGTTCTTCTCCATAGCGCCGCAAAACATCGGTGATTTCTTTTTCATCGGCTCGATCAAGCCATTGTTCCGCCGTAAGACCGCGAGTCTGGTCCATACGCATATCAAGCGGACCGTCGTTGGAAAAGCTGAAACCTCGCTGCGCTTCATCCAATTGCGGCGATGACACGCCAAGGTCCAGAAGCACACCGTCAACCGGCCGCATCTGGTGTTCGTCCACATGTGCTTTCAAATCAGCAAATGAACCATGCACCACGCAAACTCGTTCATCCCCGCTAAATCTTTCTCTGGCATCACTGACTGCCGCCACATCCCTGTCAATCACCATCAGTCTGCCGTGCTCACTCAATGCATCCGCAATAGCCTGGCTGTGGCCACCGCGACCATAAGTGCAATCCACATAGCGACCATCGAGATTCTTCAATAGACCCGCGACTGCTTCCGCTAACAGGACTGATTCGTGACGGCTCATCTGCGCGGCCTACAACGACAAGGATTTGAGAGCATCGGAGACAGGCTGGTCCGATGAATCCGCAAGCCAGTCATCGCGACGGGCCAGCCATATTTCCTCGTTCCAGAGCTCGAGTTTTTTCCCCTGCCCCAGCAGTACCGCACGCTTGTCGAGTTGTGCGTAATCACGCAGGGGTTGGGTAAGCAGAATGCGTCCACTGCCATCCAGAGGAATATCAGTGGCGTGGCCGATCAACAGGCGCTGAACCCGGCGATTCGCGGTTTCGAAACTTGGTAACGCCTCGACCTTACGCTGTAAGTCTTCCCACTCGGGCTGTGGGTAAATGAGCAGGCATTTTTCATCCGTGTCTATGGTAACGACCATATCCCCGTTACAATGACCCAACAACGGCTCACGATACCGTGTAGGAATCGCTACGCGACCCTTGGAATCGAGATTGACATTATTAGCGCCCCGGAACACGACAGTTTTACCCCAATATGCAAAGTGGCAAACGGGTATTTAGCAAAAGACCCACAAAACCACACAATTACCCACTATTTTTCACTTTGCACAATAGGAACGGTGGGCTGCGATGTCAAGGCGTGAAAATGGCCATATGTCGTTAAAACACAATAACTTAGCGTTACAAACGTGTTTTAGACCTTAGAAATCCGAATAAGCAGATGTAATACAGAAAGATAAGATTGCAACTTAATGTAAAACCTTAAGTATGCGTCTCGTTAGAATTTATTGTTATTAAAACTCTATTTGATATGCACCAATATATTCATGTGATTGGTGTGAGAGTCGACCGGTAAGCCGGGTTCTGTCGTGGATAATCATTCATCTGTGATACAAGTCACCCTGTACCTATAGCGACCTACCCGAACCCAATTGCGGGCAGCAATATATGGATTCCTATTTGGTCTTGCTCCAGGTGGGGTTTGCACTGCCACATCGTGTTACCACGAGTGCGGTGCGCTCTTACCGCACCATTTCACCCTTACCAGTCAGCATGCTGTCTGGCGGTATATTTTCTGTTGCACTTTCCGTGGGTTCACACCCCCCAGGCGTTACCTGGCACCCTGCCCTTTGGAGCCCGGACTTTCCTCTGTCTTAAACAAACAGCGATTATCTGGTCAACTCTCAGCGGCAAGCCTAACCGTCATGATCAATGTACTCAAGCATTGTGAGGAGTGAATAGTGCGGGCTAGGACGTCGCTCCGGCATCTCCGTTGTTAACACCTTTTAGCACCAGCGCTCGCTTGTAGAGTAATTTACGTGGCTTGCCGGTCAGTCTGGCGGTAATCTCGGCTACCTTGCTGACAGGTAACTCGGCCAATAGTTCGGTCAGTATCAGGTCTTCATCAAGCCGTGAGTCAAAGGCCATCTGCCCTTCGAGTAACAATACGAACTCGCCTTTGATCTTAAGCTCACCCGATTCGATCATCCGCAGCGTTTCAAAGATGCTGCCGTAGGTGATTTGCTCGAACGTCTTGGTCATTTCACGTGCCACGACCAGCAACCTGTTTTCGCCAAACACCGACGCCAGATCATGGATGGAAGCGACAACCCGGTGTGGTGACTCGTAAAAGATCTGTGTGCCAGTCGCATTCAACAGTTTCTGGAAAAGGTCGCATCTGGCTCTGGTTTTGGCCGGTAAGAAACCGTGAAACGTGAACTGGTCAGACGGCAGGCCGGCGACACTTAACGCAGTGACCAGCGCGCTTGGACCGGGAACCGGTATCACCTGCAGCCCTCGCTCGCGCGCGAGTTTGATCAGCCGATATCCCGGATCGGAAATCAGCGGCGTTCCCGCATCTGATACCAGCGCAACACTGGTACCCGCGTTGATCAGGTCAATGAGTTTCTGGCTGGCCTGCGCCTCATTGTGATCATGGTAGCTCGAAACCGGTTTTGAAATACCCAGGTGGGCAAGCAGCTTTCCGGTATGCCGCGTATCTTCGGCGGCAATGTGATCTACCTCCGACAGGATACGTCGGGCGCGTTCGGAAATATCTTCCAGGTTACCAATGGGTGTCGCCACCACATAGAGAACAGTCACAACCAGGCCTCATTGTTCAAAGTCATCAGCGCACACCTTTGTCAGAGATTACCGTGCAGAATTTGGAGATCAATCTCTTAAATACTTTTAGCCAAATATGGAATAATAGCGGATCTCTTTTCGAAACATACGCGCCCATGGCTCTAAAAGCGAAGCTTTGTCTTATCCCGGTGTTCTTTGCGTTTGTCGGTTGTGGCACAACCCCGACAACCAGTCTGCCGGACAAGCGTGAATCTGGCTCGCAGATATCCGGTCCCGCAAGTTCAGCAAACGTTGAATCCCTGCTCATGCGAGCCGGTCGCAGTGACGCCGTGCAGGCCAGTCAGCTCAGGTTAGATGCGGCACGCATATCAGTCGATCGCGGTGAGTTCGATCAGGCGAGACGAATCCTTGAGCTGGTAACCAACCCTTTCGTCAACACCGATACCACCAGGGATTACCAGATCATCCGGGCACGAATCTCCCTGTTTGACCGGCAACCGGCAAAGGCGCTCGCATTTCTCAACGATCAGCGGCTGCAGAATATTCCACTGACCCAGGACCTTCAGATATCCGTGGGAACATTACGGAGCGAGGCCTATCAGTTAGGCAGGAGCTACATCGCCAGCGCACGGGAACGCATTTACTTCGATACGTTGCTCGATCCTGCCGAAAAAATTGCGAATCACGAGAAAATTTTCTCCGTCCTGCTGGAATTACCCGCCGCAAGTCTGGTCAGTCACGCGGAAAACGCCATCACCAGTGATCTGCGGGGTTGGTTGTCCCTGGCAGCGATGACCCGCCAGTACGAAAATGATCCGCTGAGACAGCTTCAGGAATTGAACAACTGGAAAAAAGTCTGGTCCCATCACCCGGCCGCGACCCACCTGCCCCAGAGTCTGCAAATGTTGTCCCGTGTGGTAAAGGAACAGCCATCGTCCATTGCAGTGCTGCTGCCCCTGCAAGGTGAGCTTGGCCCATTCGGCAGAGCTGTCCGTGATGGCATACTGGCGTCGCACTACAACCAACAGGAGAGCCTGCGAAACAGCCAGCAGATTGTCCGGTTGAGTTCGCCCGCAACCGACCGGCAGCGCAACACAACCATTCGCATCTACGATACGACCCATGGCCTGGTGAAGGACATTTACGCACGCGCCGTGGCCGAGGGGGCTGAACTCATCATCGGGCCACTCGACCGAACCAATGTCGACATCCTCACGACAATGAATCTCCCCGTGCCCGTTATCGCACTGAATCGTTCATCCAATGGACAAGGCAACACCGATCTTTATCAGTTTGGCCTGGCACCGGAGGACGAGGTCATCCAGGTGGCGGCGCAGGTAAATCGTGAAGGACTGAAAAAGGGGATAACCATTGTTCCCGAAGGCGAATGGGGAGATCGCAATCTAGCCACATTTATCACCCAGTGGGAGTCCATGGGTGGAGTTCTGGTCGATGGCGTTCGGTTTTCCAATCAACGGGATTACTCGGACGTGGTCACGAAGATACTCAACGTGGACAAAAGCCAGAATCGCTCAAATGAGCTGCGCCGTATCATCGGCCAGCGGTTCGAGTTCACACCGCGGCGTCGGCAGGATATCGATTTTATTCTGTTGCTGGCCAACCCAGCCCAGGCCCGTGGCATTAATCCCACCCTCGCATTTTTTTACGCGGATGACATTCCTGTTTACGCGACTTCCCATGTGCACGAATACAGCGAATCCAGGATTGATGCCATCGACCTGAATGGCATCAGGTTTTGCGATATTCCCTGGAAACTGACCAACACGGACAGATTGCAAAAACTGATACAGGCGTTGTGGGAACCGGCCAGATCTGGCTTTGCACCATTTTATGCTCTGGGTATTGATGCCTATCGGCTTTACCCACGACTGCAGCAACTCAAGGAAATTCCCGGTGAACGCCTCTATGGCGCAACCGGAGTCCTGACCCTCGAAAACAATACCGTGCTCCGGAATCTCATGTGGGCCCAGTTTAAAAACGGCGATGTGATTCCAAGCCCGCTGGTGTTCGGCAACTAGGAGTCTTACCGTGCGGAGCACTACCGTCCGCGGCAATCAGGCAGAACTGGGGGCCAGAAGCTTTCTGGAAAAACAAGGCTGTCAGGTCCTGGTTTCAAACTTTCGCAGCAAGACCGGGGAAATTGATCTGATCGTCATTGATCGTGCCACGCTGGTTTTTGTCGAGGTGAGATATCGCGCGGAGAACTCTCGAGGTTCCGGGGCAGAATCTGTCACTCACACCAAACAGCGACGCATTATCAGCACCGCTGAATACTTCCTGGTCACGCATCCTCAATACCGTCTCTGGCCCTGCCGCTTCGATGTAATTTCCATGGATGCAAAAATTAACTGGATCAGACGCGCATTTACGCTTGATGCTTGAATATGTCGTGTATATCCGCAAGATGCAGCTTTGTTAACCTTAAACGGGTTTGATCTATCATGAAGCATTTTCTCATCCCATGTTTTGCTCTATTGATTCTGCAGAGTTGCTCACTCATCGGCCCACGCTCGGATGATGCTGGTAAGCGAACCCTCGGAACACGCCTGGACGACAGCCGTACAGAATCGTTGGCGAAGCGAAACATCCGAGCAGCGCATCCGGAACTTCAGGACGCTCACTTTGACGTCACCAGTTTCAACGGCATCGTACTTATTACCGGGCAAGTGCCTTCCCAGGAAGCGATCGATATCGCCTCGAAGCTGGTAGCCGACATGCGCAATATCCAGCAGGTTCATAACGAACTTGAAATCGCGGGGCCAACTTCCATGCTGGCTCGAACCAACGATTCCTGGCTGACCACCAAAATCAAGACGACAATGGCAGGCTCGAGCAGCACGGATGCCATTCGCATAAAGGTTGTCACTGAAAACGGCGTGGTCTATTTGATGGGTTTGTTAACCAGAGAAGAGGCGCAAGCCGCCGTGGAATTGACACGGAAGATCTACGGTGTGCAGAAAATAGTGAAGGTGTTCGAATACCTTAACTAACGGAATCTACGACGAGTTACTTGATAACGGTTAAATTTGGTGGGCCTTTCTTTTTGGGTTTCTTGGACTTCTGGGGTTTACCGGGCTCGGACTTTGAATCGCTGTCAGAGTCTTCATCAACAGAGTCTTCATCAACAGCGATAACGTCTTCCTTTGGAAACCACATCCCCTCGCCGTTCTCTTTTGCAACCAATCCCAGGACTGCGCGGACAGGCACATAGATTTCACGGGCAATTCCAGCGAATCGACCATTAAACATAACATGCTCGTTGGTCATCACGAGGTCCCGAATAGCGGTCGGACTGATATTCAGGACAATCTGACCCTCTTTGACAAATTCTGTGGGCACATCAACATCGTCGATTGTGGCGTCCACCACCAGATAAGGCGTGTACCCATTGTCGAGTACCCATTCGTTTACCGCACGAAGCAGGTAGGGCACCGAGGATGACATGGCCATCAGAAGATCCTCACTCCCAATCGATGTTAGTCACGCATGTCCAGTTCCGCCTCAGAGAGGCTGGCCTGGAAGGCATCTCGTTCAAACATACGGTCCATGTAATCGAGAATTGGTTTGCCGTGCTTTGGCGGTAACTCAATCCCAAGAACCGTAAGCCGCCACAGGATCGGCGCGACACAACAGTCCACCAGGGTAAACTCATCACTCATAAAGAACGGCTTCTCGGTAAAGATCGGCGCGATGGTAATCAGGCTTTCACGCAATTCCTTTCGTGCCTTATCAATCACGGTATCCTTTGAGCGCCCGGCGATAATCGTGTCCACAAACCCACACCAGTCGCGTTGAATCCTGTAAATAAACAGGCGACTCTGTGCGCGAGCGACGGGATAAACCGGCAACAATGGTGGATGAGGAAACCGCTCATCGAGGTACTCCATAATCACCAGTGATTCATACAACGCCAGATCCCGGTCTACCAGGGTGGGCAGACTGTTGTACGGATTAAGGTCCGCCAGATCTTCAGGCATATTGCCCCGTTCAACATCGATTATTTCTACTGCCACACCTTTTTCAGCCAAAACCAAACGCACACGTTGACTATAGTGATCGTTTCCATCGGAATAAAAAATCATGGACGAGTGTTTAGCAACTACTCCCATCATTCACCTCTTTTGAAGTTAGAAATCTGATCCGCCTGACCGGCGGGTTGACAACTTTTAGTGGAACTCTTTTGAGTATTCCCGTCCAAGCAGATAAGCGAAAATGAAGAAAAACGCGAGAAACATGAGTACATAAACACCAATCCGCTCTCTCTCGAGCCGAGATGGTTCACCCACGTAGTACAAGAAATTACTCAAGTCGTATATAACCTGGTCGTATTCCTCCGGCGTGAGGGAACCAGACCCCTCAACCAGTTCCAGCGGGCTGTACCCTCTGTGAATTAGTTCGTCTCCGCATATTTCTTCGGTAATGTACTCGCCCGTCAGCGGATCCATCATCTCTCCGCCATTCTCCGCCACTTCCGGAATCTGTTTACAAACTTTGCGTTGCTGTCCCTGCAAATCAGCCATCACGTGTGGCATACCAACATTCTCAAAAAGCATGTTGTTGACACCAAATGGTCTGCTCTTGTCTTCATAAAACGATTGCAAATAGGTGTACAGATACTGCGGCCCACCTTTGAGTTGCGTATAGAGCGTCAAATCCGGGGGAGCAGCGCCAAACCATATTTTTGCATTCTCGACTGTGATGCTGTTTTCCATCAGATCACCGATGCGTACGTTTTCATCAAAAATCATATGTTCGAGCATCAGGTCCTCGGGAATTCCAAGGTCTGTGGCGGTACGGAGATAGCGTTGGTACTTGAGCGAGTGACAACCCATGCAGTAGTTCAGGTAGGTGCGCGCGCCTCGTTGCAAGGAAGCCTGGTCATGAATATCCGGCTCCATTTCCGCCAACGGAAAACCTGCCTCTGAGGCAGCCGCCATACCCGGCAGCAACAAGCCCGTTAACAACAGCGCAGGCGCTAGATATATTCTCTTCATTTCATCGTCACCCTTTCCGGCACAGGCTTGGTTTTCTCCACGCTTGTATACCAGGGCATCAGGAGGAAATAGCCAAAATAGATTGCCGTGCACACTTGCGCGAGCAGGGTTTTATTTGGTGTCGGATGAACAGTGCCCAGATAGCCAAGGATAAAGAATGAGATGACGAACAGAGCCAAAAATATTTTACTGCCCATGCCCTTATAGCGAATCGACTTCACCGGTGACTTGTCCAGCCAGGGTAATACAAAGGGAATGGCAATGGCGCCCGCCATCACGATCAACCCCCAGAGCTTCGCATCAAGTCCGAACAACGGAAACGTAGCTGCCCTCAACATGGAATAAAAAGGCGTGTAGTACCACACCGGCGCAATGAGTTCCGGTGTTTTTAACGGGTCCGCCGGTTCGTAGTTTGGATGCTCAATCAGGTAACCGCCACCGTCAGGATAAAAGAACATCACGGCACAGAAAATAAACAGGAAAATCACCGTCCCCGGCAGGTCGTGCCCGATGGTGTAGAAAGGATGAAACGGGATGCCGTCGAGTGGTTTGCCGTCCTCATCAACATGTTTCTTGATGTCGACACCGTCAGGATTGTTCGAACCCACCTCATGCAACGCGAGAATATGCAGCACCACGAGCACCAGCAACACCAGCGGCACAAGCACCACATGCAACGCAAAAAACCGGTTCAGGGTGACACCAGACATATTGAAATCGCCTCTGACCCAGACGGCGATATCTTCGCCAACGAATGGAATCGCACTGGCAAGAGAAACGATGACCTGGGCACCCCAGAAAGACATGTTACCCCAGGGAAGCAAATATCCGAAAAACCCTTCAGCCATCAGCGCCACATAGATCAGCATACCGAACAGCCATATCAGCTCACGCGGCTTCTGATATGAGCCGTACATCAGGCCACGAAACATATGCAGGTAGATGACGACAAAGAACGCAGATGCACCGGTAGAATGCATGTAACGCAACATCCAGCCGTACTCCACGTCACGCATGATATATTCAACCGAAGCAAAAGCTCCTTCCCCGGTGGGGTTATAACTCATCGTTAACCAGACACCGGTGAGCAACTGGTTAATCAGTACAACAAACGCAAAAATTCCAAAGTAGTACCAGAAGTTGAAGTTCTTGGGCGCGTAATACTTCGACATGTGCTTTTCGTATGTCTCGGTAACCGGCAGACGGTCATCGACCCAGTCCATCACGTTCTTAAATGATTCTTGAATTGATGCCATTACGCGACGCCTCCATCTTCACCAATAACGAGGATTGAATCTGACTCGTAGAAATGTGGTGGAACTTCGAGATTAGAAGGTGCCGGGACACCGGCATAGACTCGACCTGCAAGATCGAACTTGGAACCATGACACGGACAGTAGAATCCGCCGATCCAGTTCTCATCAAAATCCTGGGGTTCTACCGCAGGTCTGAATTTCGGTGAGCAACTCAAATGTGTGCATAAACCTACCAGCACCAGCACGTCACGTTTGATTGAGCGGGTTTCATTTTTTGCATATTCGGGTTGCTGAAGGCGTTCAGATTCAGGGTCTGCCAGACGCTGATTTTCCGAGTTCAGTTTCTCCAGCATTTCAGCGGTTCGTTTGACGACAAATATAGGCTTGTCCCGCCAGGCTGGAATCGGCCCGAGAATCTGTCCCGGAACCAGTTTACTGATGTCGATCTTAACCGGGGCACCGGCAGCCAGCGTTCTGGCACTTGGGTTGAATGAACCGACGAAGGGAACCGCGACTCCCACGACACCAGCGGAACCGACAACGGTGGTCGCCCCAATCAGAAAGTTGCGTCGCCCTGAATTGACGCCTTCATCACTCACATTAAATCTCCTGCACCCGAGCGTTAAACACTGAAATCACGACCAATATCACTCAATTCGCAAACTCGCGGATTCTAGCACAATCTACCCGCAATTAGTCGCCACCAGTTAAGAAGTAATGGCATTTTCAGGGTGTCGGAACCGGCATATAAAAAGGGATTTTATCGCTTCGAATACTGAGGTCTTTTTCGCGCCTTGCGCAGGCCAACTTTCTTTCGTTCCACGACCCGCGCGTCACGACTAACAAAACCGGCTTTACGCAGGACGGGCCGCAAGGTTTCGTCGTATTCCATCAATGCCCGGGTAATGCCATGCCGGATTGCACCAGCCTGACCAAAACCACCGCCACCACGAACCGTGACTTTCACATCAAACTTGTCAGACAACTCAACCAGTTCCAGCGGCTGGCGAACGATCATGCGCGCTGTCTGGCGGCCAAAATACTCGTCCAGAGGACGATTGTTAACGTTGATGCCACCAGCGCCGGCTGATAGAAACACTCTTGCTTTAGCCGATTTACGTCGTCCGGTTCCGTAGTACTGAGTCATTGATAAGGCCTGTTTATAATTCCAGTGGCTGGGGTTGCTGTGCGGAGTGTGGGTGCTCGTTACCCGCGTAAACTTTCAACTTGAGAAGCATCGCCCGACTTAACTTGTTCTTGGGCATCATACCTTTAACAGCCATCTCGATAACACGTTCCGGTGCTTTATCGATCAGCTTGTCGAAAGTGATCGACTTAATGCCACCGGGAAAACCGGTGTGATGGTAGTAAGTCTTGTCTGTGGTCTTGTTACCAGTCACTTTGACCTTTTCGGCATTGACCACAACAATGTAGTCTCCGGTATCCACATGGGGCGTAAATTCAGCCTTGTGTTTGCCACGAAGCCGGTTTGCAATCTGAGTGCTTATCCGACCAAGTGTCTTATCCGTCGCATCGACCACATACCAGCTGTGTTTCGCATCTTCTTTTCGTGTACTAATCGTTTTCATCGTTTCATTAACTGCCGTATTTATTGGTCCGCAACGTTTACCCGCGGTCTGTGTCGATTCTCGCCCCCTGCCCCGATATTGCTGCGGGCAGGTCAATTTCTGGCCAGGATTTGGGAGCGCGAATCTTAACCAAGCACATGCCGATGCGCAAGGTTGGGCGGCAAAATAATCCCACCCACTTGATCACGGCCTATGCTCCCTGGCCAGATAGTCGTGAGATTGCATCTCCTGGAGGCGGCTTTCGGTTCGCTGGAACTCAAATTCCAGCGCAACCCCCTGATAAAGTTCAGGAATTGGCACTTCAGCTGACAGTATTAATTTCACGTTCCGGTCATAAAACTCATCTACCAGGCTGATAAAGCGGCGCGCCTGGTCTTCCTCGGGACTCCCGAAACGTGGTACAGCGCTGATTAAAACCGTTTGAAACAGCATTGCCAGTTCAATGTAATCATTTTGACTCCTGGGTCCATCACAGATCTCGTAAAAGTCGAACCAGGCCACGCCATCCCCGCACTGACGCGCGGTAATCTGCCTTCCCTCGATATCCAGGCGCACCTGTTGACCACCATCGTCGGGACAAATTGCCTTGAAACTGGCTGCCAGTCCAACGTCTGCGGCCTCATCCAGGGGGTAATGATAGATCTCAGCGGACTCCAGCACGCGCAGACGATAATCAATCCCGCCATCAACATTGACCACCTGGGTGTGTTGTTCGAGCAAATCAATCGCAGGCAGAAACTTCCTGCGTTGCAGCCCGTCTCTGTACAGGTCGCCAGGCGGCACATTGGATGTCGCGACCAGCACCATGCCGTGGGCGAACAGCGCTTCGAGCAATCCAGTCATGAGCATCGCGTCGGTAATGTCACTGATGAAAAACTCATCAAAACACAACACCCTGGATTCCGACGCGAATCGCCGCGCTACTTCTTTCAACGGATTTTTCTCACCCTGCAATTCCTTCAGGTGTTGGTGAACCTGGCGCATGAACCGATGAAAATGCATACGTGACTTTTGCTTGAATGGCAGCGAATCATAAAAAACGTCCATCAGGAAGGTTTTGCCGCGGCCAACGCCACCCCAGAAATACAGCCCCTCGATTCGCGCATGCCGTGAGCGGATTCGGAACAACTTCGCCAGTAAACCAGATTCTTCCGAAGGTGATGCACACAGTTGATCGTAGAGCTTCTGCAGGTGGGTAACGGCAACCATCTGCATGTCATCGGGGAGAATCTCACCACGATCAAGCGCCGCCTGATAGTGCGCTCGGGGACCTGGCGGGTTCACGGATTGAGGCAACTTCTCGTCAACCCCGGCTTCCTGACTCACGGTTGTCTAGCCTTCAACTCGAAGCCGGGCTGATTCCGCGTGGGCGTGTAGTCCCTCTTCCTCAGCGAGAATAGCCGCATCCCGACTGAGCTTAACCGAACCTGCCGCGCTACAACGGATCATTGAACTGCGCACCTGAAAATCATAAACGCCCAGGGGCGAACCGAATCGGGCAGTTCCTGATGTGGGCAGCACATGGCTCGGGCCGGCTGAGTAATCGCCAACGACTTCCGCACTTCCGTGACCCATAAAAATTGCCCCGGCATGTCTGACCTCGGCTATCAGACTGTCAGGGTCCGAAACCGCAAGATGCAGGTGCTCAGGTGCTATGCGATTAACAACATCCATTGCTTCTTCCAGGGTTGTTACCTTGATCAGGCAACCCCGCCTGGTGATGGATTCCGTGATAATCGCTTGCCGGGGCATTCCCGGTAGCTTCTCGGAAATACGCGCCGAGACCTGCGCCAGCAGTTCCTGACTCGGCGAAATCAGAATCGCCTGCGCCAGTTCATCATGCTCAGCCTGGGCAAACATATCCATCACCAGCCAATCCACCCGGGCTGAATCGTCGGCGACGATGACGACTTCTGAAGGTCCGGCGATCATGTCGATGCCGACATCGCCAAACACCATCTCTTTCGCTGTAGCAACATAGATATTGCCGGGACCCACAATCTTATCGACGCGGGGAATTGTCGCCGTACCATACGCGAGCGCCGCAATCGCCTGCGCGCCGCCGATGGTGTATACCGCATCAACTCCGGCGACATAAGCGGCAGACAAGAGGGTCTTATTGACCTCACCCTTTGGTGCAGGAACAACCAGGACGATCTCTGCTACCCCGGCAACACGGGCCGGAATCGCGGTCATGAGCACCGTCGAAGGGTAAGCCGCTTTACCTCCGGGAGCATAAACTCCGACTCGCGTCATCGCTCGCACCAACTGTCCCAGCTCATTTCCGTCCTGATCGGTATAGGACCAGCCCTCGCCTCCGCCCAGCGCAAGCTTCTGTCTTTCGTGGTATTCACGCACCCGCACCGCCGAGGACTGGAGTGCATCTTTAATCAACGGATCGAGTTGCTGGAACGCCTGTTCGAGTTCCTGCTGTGAAATCGTAAGCTCTGCCATGGAAGTCACTGCCCGGTCATCAAACCTGGCCGTATATTCGACCACTGCCACGTCACCCCTGTCCCTGACGTCGGCCAGTATCTGAGCCACATCGTTTTGAACCTTAAGGGTATTATCAGGATCAAAGCGAATGAGTTCCGCAAGCCGGTCTGCGAAGTCTGGATTGGTGGTGTCAAGGTTGCGAATCACGAGGTCGCCTTCTCAAGTGCCTCAATCAGGGGCTGCAGCTCTGCAAATCGTGTTTTGAGTGATATTTTGTTAACGATTAATCGGGTGCTGATGTCCACAATAAAGTCCATGGGAACAAGGCCATTGGCTTTCAGCGTATCTCCGGTTTCCACGATATCGACAATGCGATGCGCAAGGCCGGTAACCGGCGCGAGCTCCATCGCGCCGTACAGTTTTATGATGTCAACCTGGGCGCCTTTCTCGGCATAGTAACGCTTGGCAATGTTGACGAATTTTGTCGCGATTCTTAACCGCGGTGGCAGCACACCCTCATCTGCAAGACCCGCCACCATCACCTGGCACTTCAGAATACCCAGGTCCAGTGGCTCATAGTAACCGCCGCCGCCATGTTCCAGCAGTACATCATTACCAGCCATTCCCAGATCAGCAATACCGTGCTCAACATAGGTTGCGACATCCATACCGCGCAGGATCATCAACCGCAGGTTTTCCTGATTCGTCGGAAAAACAAGTTTCCGGGACGAGGAGATGTCCTCAAGGGGCTCAACACCGATATCGGCGAGGAGCGACAAGGAGGGCACCAGTGCTCTGCTGCCTTTGGTTAATGCGAGTGTTATTTGTTCTTTCATGGCGACAACGTCGATTGATTCCTGACCAGGAGACGATCCTCTCTTTTCCCGTTTAATGTGTGTTTTTCTGACACTGACTAGTTGCTGGCAACCCGCCGGATGTCAGCACCCAGGTTTTGCAGCTTTTCCTCGACCTGCTCATAACCCCGGTCAATGTGATAGATGCGATCAACGACCGTATCTCCTTCGGCAACCAGGCCGGCGATAACCAGGCTAACCGAGGCGCGGAGATCATTAGCCATCACTGGCGCTCCCGTCAATCTCGGAACACCTTCCACGATCGCCGTGGTGTTGTTACCCTCAAGGCGTATTCTCGCTCCCATGCGGTTCATTTCATGGACGTGCATGAAGCGGTTCTCGAAAATCGTTTCCTTGATCGTGCCGGTACCCTCGGCGATGCAGTTCAGTGCAATAATCTGCGCCTGTAGATCAGTGGGAAAAGCCGGGTAAGGTGCAGTGACCAGGCTGACCGATTTTGGACGTTTATCATGCATATCGAGCTCGATCCAGTCCGCACCGGAAGTAATTTCCGCCCCGGCTTCCCTCAATTTGCTTAACAGCGCTTCAAGATGCTCGGGATTAGCGTCCCTGATTTTAACCCGCCCGCCGGTCGCCGCAGCCGCAATCAGATAGGTACCTGTTTCCACACGATCCGCGATGACGCGATGCGCGCAACCATGCAGTGATGGCACGCCGTTAATCGTGATTGTACCGGTGCCGGCACCCTGAACATCGGCACCCATGGCGTTCAGGCAATTGGCGAGGTCGACTATTTCAGGTTCCCTGGCACAGTTCTCCAGGATCGTGGTGCCTTCGGCCAGCGTCGCAGTCATCATAATATGCTCGGTCCCACCAACCGTGCACATGTCAAACAGGATGTGCGCGCCTTGAAGTCGACCATTCACGGTGGCTTTGACGTAGCCCTCATTCATTTCGATGATTGCGCCGAGCGCCGCCAGGCCCTGCAGGTGCTGATCAACCGGTCGCGGACCGATGGCGCAGCCACCCGGTAAGGAAACTTCTGCCTGGCCATAGTGGGCCAGCATGGGGCCAAGCACGTTAAACGACGCTCGCATGGTCTTGACGAGATCGTAAGGCGCCTTGAAGCTCTTTATCGTGTTGGCATGAATTTCCACATTCATCTTTTCATCGATAACCACTTCCACGCCGAGCGAGCCGAGCAGTTCGATCATAGTGGTGATATCGCGGAGATGAGGCACGTTCGAAATCGTCACAGGACCATCGGCAAGCAGTGCTGCCGCCAGCATCTTCAGTGCCGAATTTTTCGCACCTGAAGCCCGCAATTCCCCTTCAAGTTTCTTCCCACCGCGGATTAGTAATCTATCCATTATCAGTTCTCATTCCACGTTTCTCACTCATCGGAGGTTTTGGTCTGCATGGTTACTGCATGTATTTCGCCGGAGGCGATTTTCTCATTTAACATCGCGTAAACCAGTTGTTGTCGCTTAACCCTGCTGAGGCCCGCAAAACTGCTCGACACGGCAATCAGCAGCAACTTGTTACCCTCGGCCTGGAGTTCAAGCTGGCAATCATCAAGGCCTGCTTCCAGAGTTTGTCTGATGTTCTCCAAATCCATGTTTTTGCCTAACGAAAAGGTGCGCAATCATAGCACGACCGACTTGAATTGGAGCGATCAGACTGGTGTGGCTCAGCTGACCGGGAGGAATTCGCGTACGCCGCAGGCTTCCGCGATCTCAAGCAGCGCGACCGGGCAG
Source organism: Gammaproteobacteria bacterium (assembly GCA_021773555.1). GTDB lineage: Bacteria > Pseudomonadota > Gammaproteobacteria > Pseudomonadales > Azotimanducaceae. The sequence continues at coordinate 67,920 of JAJFKA010000037.1, read as the reverse complement.
TTAACGAAGGAGACTTCGTGGCCAAGTTTGCGGGATTCACGCACAACACTGATCAGCATTGCGATGACCGCCGAACCATGTACCTTAAGGTCAGCGAGATCGAAAGTGGTGCAGCCCTCGCTCTTAATCGACTCAATCAAAGCATCTCGATGATCGACGACCGTGTCCACGTTGACGAGCCCTTCAATCATCCGCACTTCGCCATTGCTACTATGACTTGACATCAACGTTCCAGTTGTCAATTACCTTGTCGATATCGTTCTTGTACTGCTGCATCGACGCTGCGAACTGGGAGCGGAACTGCAGTCCGATATTAATTCCGTTAATAACGACGTTGCGCAGCTTCCACTTGTCATCGATCAGCGCCAGCGAGTATTCAATGGGATAGATCGTCCCGTCCGACCCATAAACCTGCAGATGAACACTGGCGCGATCTGGTTCTCTTTGTGGTTCAGCTTCATCCATCACCACTACTTTCTGGTTATCGAACTCAACCAGCGCCTTGGCATAGGTGTGTACCAGTGATTCTCGAAAGCTCTGTGAAAACCGTTGCTGCTGCGCCGGACTTGCACGCCGATAATACTTCGCCATAACACCACGTGAAAATCCATCAAAATCAATGAAGGGTGCGAGTGAGATATCCACTTCGAAGAAGAATTTTTTAGGATCACTCTTGTATACAGGTTTCACCTCAGCAAGCTTGGCCAGCAACGTATCCGTGGCTGTCTTGACGCTGACCACCGGCGTATCTGCCGCCATCAGCTGCCCTGGCAGCAGTGCGGATAGAATAACGGTTAACGCTAAAATTCTTCTCATCCCGGCTCCTTCGTCGTTAGAACTTATTCAATAGAAACTGGCCAATCAATTCTTCCAGCACAATGGCGGATTGCGTGTCGTGAATCTCCCCGCCCGCTGTCAGGTATCTGTCTTCAGCACCAAGGCTGATGCCGATAAATTTTCCACCGAGCAAACCATCCGTCAAAATGGCGGCGGTGCTGTCACTGCTGATCGTGTTAATTTTACTGTCGATCTCCATTCGAACCAACGCTGTATAGGTTTCCTGCTCAAGGCTGATTTCTGCGACCCGGCCGACAATGACGCCACCGATGCTGACCTTGGAACGATTAACGAGACCGCCAATATTTTCGAATCGGGCATACACAGTGTAGGTATTCGTCTCTGTACCAACGCTGAAGCCGCTCACCCGAATGGCGAGTACTGCCAGTGAAAGAATACCAGCGAGCATAAATGCCCCGACAATGATCTCGATTGAACGCATTTGCATGAAATTGTCCTCCTGCTACAAACTCTATCCACACCGGACACCTAAAACTGATACATCACCAGCGTCAGGAAAAAATCCAACACCAACACCGAAACGGACGAATAGACTACGGTCCGGGTCGTCGCGGCAGCAATACCTTCAGAAGTCGGTATCGTATCGTATCCCTGGTAAACAGCAATCCACGTGACCACCAGGCCAAAGACTATCGACTTGATAATGCCTTTTAACACGTGACTCTGAAAATCAACACCATCCTGCATCGCCGCCCAGAACGCACCTTCGTATACGCCGAGCCAGTCAACTCCGACGAGCGACGCACCCCAGATGCCGACAACACTGAACATCAGGGCTAGAATTGGCATGGATATGAATCCGGCCCAGAGTCGCGGGGCGACAATGCGTTGCAACGGATCAACTCCGATCATTTCCATGCTACTCAGTTGTTCTGTCGCCTTCATCAATCCGATTTCCGCCGTCATCGCGGAGCCAGCCCGACCGGCAAACAATAATGCCGAAACCACGGGGCCGATTTCCATCACCAATACCAGCGCAACTCCGAGTCCCAACGCACTTTCCGAACCATATTTAACCAGCTGGTTGTAACCCTGCAATGCCAGCACTGCCCCGATGGAAAATCCCGACATCACGGTGATCACGACTGAGAGTACCCCGAGCTGATAAATCTGGCGAAGCACCAGGGGCAAATTAGCCAGGCGCGGTCGCCGCCAGATAGCCTGAAACCAGATGAGTCCTGCACGCCCCAGGGTACCCAGAGCGACCAGTGCGAACTGACCTATTTTTCGGAGGTTCGAAAGCATCTAGAAAGGAAACCAGGTCCGGGTGTTCCGGTCTCGCATCAGCTCTTCCTCATAATCCGCCGCAGGATAATGAAAGGGCACTGGTCCGTCGGGTAAACCTTTGATGAATTGTTGGATTCTCGGAGAATCCTGTTCAAACAGTTCTTTCGGCGATCCGGCACCAATGACCTTTCCGTCTGCAATCACATAGATAAGATCAGCAATGCTCGCGGTCTCGCCAATATCGTGCGAGACAATGATACTGGTCATACCGTAGACGTGATTAAGCGTCTTTATCAGCTCCACAATGACACCCATTGCGATCGGGTCCAGCCCGGCAAAAGGTTCATCATACATAATGATTTCCGGGTCCAGCGCAATGGCTCTCGCCAGTGCTACACGCCTTGCCATCCCGCCAGACAATTCAGCCGGGAACAACTGGCTGGCACCTCGCAAACCGACTGACTGCAACTTTACAAGCACAAGGTCACGAATCATGTCCTCTGGTAGCCGGGTATGAATACGTAGTGGAAAAGCAACATTCTCAAAAACACTTTGCTCAGTGAACAGCGCACCCGTCTGGAACAACATGCCCATGGATTTGCGAATTTCAAACAGTTTCGCTCTCGAAAGTGCCGGGATCTCTAGTCCTTTGACTTTCACACTGCCTGATTCCGGTCGCAATTGACCACCGATCAGGCGTAACAGCGTGGTTTTACCAGTACCGCTCGGTCCCATAATCGCCACAATTTTGCCTTTCGGGATCGAAAGCGAAATGTCATCGAATATCCGGCGCTGTCCGCGGCGAAAAACAACCTTCGCAATCTCAATTTGTGCCTCAGACATTTGTCCGTTTGCTGCCTCACTCTGTCATGAAATCCGTTTTACACTACCAGCGATGTCAAACCAAGCTTCCCCCGCATGATTACCCGTCAGGAAGATTCATCTTGCAAAGTCAGGGTATACACACTTTAATGTTTCGCTCTTTTCGTACCAATTCTGTAACGAGGGGTATGCTTTATTATAGCGCTGCACTACTGATCGGTTTCCTAATACTCTTTAAAAGTGCAGACCTTTTTGTTATCGGATCTGTTGCGACCGCCAGAAACCTCTCAATATCACCTATGACGATCGGCCTGACAGTGGTCGCTCTCGGCACTTCTGCGCCGGAGATATTTGTCTCAGCTATTTCATCCTTCCAGGGTGAACCAGAGATTGCCGTTGGCAACGCCATCGGCTCCAACATTGCCAATATCGGTATGGTGCTCGGATTTACCGCAATTATCGTACCTTTAAGGTTCCGGGTTGACATTCTACGTAACGACCTGCCGATACTGATTATTGTCACTCTCTGCGCGGGTGCCAGTATTATCGACTATCACCTCGGGCTCTGGGATGGGTTACTGCTGTTTACCGGACTTGTCCTGTTTCTTTTTCGGCTGGCGGTGGAGCACAGAAAAACTTCCACTATGGCGAGTGCCGCGAACATCACCGATCTGGACGAAATTCCGAGCATGAGCACGCCAAAGTCAATACTGATGCTGCTGTTCAGCCTCACCTTTTTGTTGCTATCGTCTGAAATTCTCGTGTGGGCAGTCATTCATATCGCCGCCGGAATGGGGGTCAGCGAACTTATCATAGGCCTCACGGTAGTCGCCGTTGGTACCAGCATTCCCGAACTCGTCGTTTCCCTCACCAGTGCACTCAAAGGTCAGACTGACCTTGCGATCGGCAATATTGTTGGCTCTAACGTGTTTAATATTCTCGCTGTGTTGTCAATTCCCGCTGTTTTTTCCCCGTCGGACCTCGAGCCCACCACACTTTGGCGAGACTATGCGTTAATGCTGTCAATGACGCTGGTGCTCGTGGTATTCGCCTACGGCATCCGCGGTGATGCCATCATTGGTCGCGTCAAAGGCGCGTTTTTGTTGCTGGTGTGGATTGTCTACATAACTTACCTGTACCACACCGCAATCATGGTCTAGCATCAACCCCAATTGAGCTAAGGCGACGGAAATAACATCAGGTGAATAATCGCACCACCATACTGGCGACGCTCATCCTGGTATTCGCAATCGGTACAAATCTGATCACTGATCGCAATGATGCACCGCTGCCGGATGAGACATCCCTCAAAAACGATCCTGACCTGTACATGCTCAACGCCACGATTACCCAATTCGACGTCGATGGTTCATTGCAACATAAGATCCGTGCAGATCGTTTCACTCACTTCCCGCTGACCAGGGTAACCTCATTGATTGAGCCAAATCTCACACTGTATTCAAACCGGGAGGATGAGCCCTGGGATATCGAAGCAAGAAACGGAAGACTGCTGACACAATCTGACTATCGTTCTGAAGCAGTCGAATTATGGCAGGAAGTCGTTGCTCGCAAAGACCGGCCCGAAGGAAAATTTATCAGTATTCGGACAGAGACCTTGAAAGTCGTCCCAGCGCGTGAATATGCCGAAACCAACCAGAAGGTTTCCATCGATCAGCATTCAGGTCAGACCACTGCAGCAGGGATGCAGGCCTATTTCGAAGAGGGACGCTTCATTTTTTACTCCGCACCCCAGGAGCGAGTGCATACAGTGTTATTACCAGAATTTGTAAAATCCCAATGAAGTGCAGGCGATGCTAATATGTGCAAACCTGGTCCAGAGACAGACCTCATGAACTTGAAATTACCCATTTGTTATCTGCTGCTCCTGATTTCGTCGGTAGTGACGCAAAGCGCGTTCGGCTTGACAGCCGATCGCCAGCAACCCATCGATATTCAGGCTGATGCAGCGGTACTCGATGAACTCAAAGGATCTTCTGTTTACCGCGGAAATGTCATCATCGAGCAAGGGACCTTGATCATCAATGCAGACGAGGTGGAAATAATCACCAGTAATACCCAGGTTATCCAGATCATTGCCAGCACCGATATGGCGTCAAAAAAGCTGGCCCATTATGAACAAATGCCGGATGACAGTGATTCACCCGTGTTTGCAGAGGCGCGCAAAATTGTCTACCTCGTGCAGGAAGAACGTCTGCACCTTTCCGGTGAAGCGACGTTAAAACAGACTGACGACGTGCTTACCGGAGAACTCATTTATTATGACGTCAACGAGGGTGTCATGAGTTTGAAGAGTGGCGGTGGGAACGGTCGAATTGGGGTCACCATCAGCCCTCAGAAAACTGAATCAAAACAAGCTACTCCCGCGAAGGCTAATTAGTTGCCCGCAGCCACCCACGTATTAAAAGCTGAGAAATTAAGAAAAAGCTACCGCGGTCAGCAAGTGGTGCAGGAGGTAACACTTTCTGTTCACAGCGGTCAGGTTGTCGGCTTGCTCGGTCCGAATGGTGCGGGCAAGACCACCTGCTTTTACATGATCGTCGGTTCCATAAACCACGATGCCGGACGGATTTTGTTTGATGACCAGGACATCACCAACAAACCGATGCACGAACGTGCGCGGACCGGGATAGGTTACCTACCCCAGGAAGCCTCGGTTTTTCGCAGACTGAGCGTCGCCGACAACGTGATGGCGATCCTGGAAACAAGATCAGACCTGAACGCTCATTCCCGCAGGGAGGTCCTCGAGTCACTGTTATCGGAATTTCACATTACCCACATCAGAAAAAATCTCGGTATGTCCCTGAGTGGCGGTGAACGACGTCGAGTCGAAATCGCCAGGGCCCTGGCCACGGAACCGGCATTCATTCTGCTTGATGAACCGTTCGCAGGCGTCGATCCAATTTCGGTCAATGACATCAAGCTGATAATTTCACAGCTGTCCGACCGAGGCATCGGGGTATTGATCACCGACCACAATGTCCGGGAAACGCTGGATATCTGTGAGAAAGCATACATCGTCAGTGAGGGCAGGATAATCATGGAAGGCTCCACCGACGCCATTCTTGCTGACGAGCATGTCAAGAGAGTTTACCTTGGGCAGGACTTCAAAATGTAGCGTAAGCAGGCGAGTAACAATTGTTACAAACATTTACAGGAACTGTAATAAAGGGTACTACTAACATTCACAACCATAGCGCATTAACAAGTTTTATTCCGATGAGAGCCTGAGTATTATTAACCCATGGTAATGAAACCTGCACTCACACTAAAACTGGGTCAACAGCTCCGAATGACTCCCCAATTGCAACAGGCAATCCGCTTGCTGCAGTTGTCTACATTTGATCTCCAGCAGGAAATTCAGGAAGCACTTGATTCCAATCTGATGTTAGAAGAAACGAATCCTGACGAACCCGATGGAGAGACACCGAAGGATCCGGAGTCTCTCGATCCACCGGAAGATTCGCTCAGTGCCTCAAAAGTTGAAATTGAAGCAGCCACTGAATCTGAAGCAGCCGCGCAGGAAGATTATGAACCACCACCTGATCCGGAGGTTGAAGGCGACGCAGTCCCCGACAGCAGCGATCAAATCTCGTCTGACAATATCGCTGAGGAGCTGCCAGTTGATAGCGTCTGGGAAGACATCTACGAGGAATCAGCGTTGCCAGGCAGCGGCTCCGGCTCTGATGAAAACGATGAGAATTATCTTGATACACGTAATTCGACCAGTATCTCCATCCAAAGCCATTTGATGGAGCAGATCAACCTGCTACACCTTTCCGAGGTCGACGAGTTCATCGCCATGTCACTGGTTGATGGCCTGAACACCGAAGGCATTCTCACAATCACGCTTGAAGATATTATCGAGAACGCTCCGGCCGAGTGGGAAATGGAAATCGATGAAATCGAGGCTGTGCTCCATCTTATCCAGCACCTGGATCCGGTCGGTATCGCCTCACGGGACTTGCGAGAGTGCCTGATGATCCAGTTGCGGTTTTTACCGAAAGAAACCCGCTGGCGTAACGAGGCACTTGTTGTTGTGGAACATTACCTCACTTTTCTGGCCAATCGTGACTATGCCTATATCTCCAGGAAAACACGCCTTAAGGAACACGAACTGAAGAATGTGATCGGCCTGATCCAGTCCATGAATCCACGCCCGGGAAGCGATATCGCCGAAAGCACGACAGAGTACATAGAGCCCGACGTTATCGTTACCAAGCAAAATGGTCGCTGGCTCGTCGAACTCAATCCCAAGTCAGCACCGCGTATACGCGTTAACTCAGAGTACTCTTCCCTGATCAAGCGTTCCGATAACAGCACAGACAACAATTATTTGAAAAACCAGCTTCAGGAAGCACGATGGTTCATCAAGAGTCTCCAGCAACGAAATGATACACTGCTCAGGGTTTCATCAAAGATCGTCGAGTATCAACGCGGATTTCTTGAGTATGGCGAGCAAGCGATGAAACCACTGGTCCTGCACGATATTGCAAAAGCGGTCGAGTTGCATGAATCTACGATTTCCAGGGTGACAACCCAGAAATATATCCACACCCCGGCTGGCGTGTTTGAGCTGAAATACTTTTTTTCCAGCCACGTCAACACACACACCGGCGGCGAAGTTTCCTCCACCGCAATCCGCTCGCTTATCAAACAGCTTGTGGCCGAAGAAAATCCTCGGAAACCGCTCAGTGACAGTAAGATCGCTACTCTGCTCGCAGCCCAGGAGATCAATGTGGCTCGACGGACTATCGCAAAATACCGTGAGGCCCTGATGATTCCTCCGTCAAACGAACGTAAGCAGTTGATTTAGTTCGGGTCTTAACATTTCGGAAACAATTGATCGGTACCGAACGATTCTCTCAGGCACGGGTCAAATAACGACAGGGACAATGCTATAGTAAGTAGCATCTGGCAGGGATAAGTTCGTTGAACGCCGAAACGCCGGACAGACGGGTCAAGAGCCCGGATTCACAATTTTAGGAGAATACTGATGCAGGTAAATGTTAGTGGTCATCACGTCGAAGTTACAGATGCCCTGAATAGCTATGTCGCTACCAAACTTGAAAGAATAGAGCGCCATTTTGACCGAATAACTAACATCCATGTCATTCTCAGTGTTGAGAAGCAACGCCAGAAGGCAGAATCGACCATCAGGGTCAGCGGTGGTGAGATCTTTGCTGAGGCTGAAGCCGATGATTTATACGCAGCAATTGACCTGTTAACGGACAAGCTTGATCGACAGCTTATCAAGAAAAAAGAGAAATTCACTGATCGAAAGCACCGCGTAGTAAATCGGTAACTGCCACGGCAGGAAAGGAATTTAAATGGTGATCCGCCATTGGTATACTGCGCCCCCATCGCAGCCACGCACCATTAACTGATGAATATCGACAACATACTCACGCCTGATCGCACATTCTGTAACATCGAAACCAGAAGTAAGAAAAAGGCAATCGAAGACGCCGCGCAACTCATTGCGGGTAAATTCCCGGCGCTTAAGTCAGCGGAAATATACAATGGTCTGATCGCCCGTGAAAAACTGGGCCCCACCGCGCTAGGTGATGGAATCGCGTTACCCCATTGCCGTATCGAAGGATGCACTGACATCGTCGGCGCCTTGTTCACCCTCAGTGATGCCGTCGATTTCGGTGCCTTCGATGACCAGCCGGTAAAGATTATGTTTGTATTGCTGGTCCCGGCTAACGAAGTGGATGAGCACTTGAAAGCAATGGCCATGCTTGCGGAACGTTTCCAGATTCCGGCCTATCGTGAGAATCTGATTTCGGCCACCTCGGACCACGAACTCTACGAGAAGGCCATGGCCACGACACTTGTGGCCTGAGCGTTTTCGCCATTGATACTATTGTATCGATTTTATGTGGACAACCAAGAATGACCTCACTCATTATCATCAGTGGACGATCCGGATCGGGAAAAAGTACCGCGCTCCATGTCCTGGAAGACATGGGTCACTATTGCATCGATAACCTCCCTGTTTCACTGCTCCAGCCACTGATCAATCGGGTCGCTGATAATACGGCGATCGAGAATGTCGCCGTCAGCATTGATGCCCGGAACATCGCAGAGGATCTGGAGAAATTCCCCGAAATCCTCGCCGCCATCCAGCTTGGTGAACTCACCACCAAGATAGTTTATCTCGATTCCGCAAGTGCCACGCTTTTTAAGCGATTCAGCGAGACACGGCGCAAACACCCGCTAAGCAATCAGGATCGAGACCTCGGTGAAGCGCTGGACTATGAAAAGCAACTGCTTAATCCAATTTCCGATCTCGCCGATCTTGCCCTGGACACAACCAGCCTGACCATCCATGAACTGCGTGACCTGATTCGTTCGCGCGTCGCCGTTGATAGTCACCAGTTTGCATTGCTGTTTGAATCCTTTGCCTACAAAAACGGTGTTCCAATCGATGCTGACCTGGTTTTTGACGTACGTTGCCTGCCAAATCCACACTGGAATCCGGATCTGAAATCCCTGACGGGACTTGACGGACCTGTACAGGAATTTCTCTCGGCACAGCCGGAGTTCATGGAGATGTTCAATGATCTTAAGGACTACCTCTCGAAGTGGTTACCGCGATTTGAGGCAAACAACCGCAGCTATATGACCATCGCCATCGGCTGTACGGGTGGGCAACACAGATCAGTCTACCTGTGCCACAGACTTTTTGAACACTTTGCCAATCATTCCGCGAATGTTCAGATTAGGCATCGCGAACTTGCCAATATTCAGGTAAAACAGCATCCATAACTGCCCATGTGATGAGCGTCTGTGATTAAGGATAAGGTCACCATTGAGAACAAGCTCGGACTGCATGCCAGATCGGCCTCCGTGTTTGTGCGCACGGCATCGGCGTATCAGTCATCCATCAAGGTTAGCAATGAGCACGCATCCGCCAACGGTAAAAGCATCATGTCCATGATGTTGTTACAGGCAAGTCACGGCACCGAGATCGAGTTATTGATCGAGGGCGACGACGAGGAAGCAGCTTTCAACGCCATTACCTCCCTGATTCGCAACAAATTTGGCGAAGACCAGTGATCGCCGGTAATGAGTGACAATAGCAATCTGGATCAGTTTTCTCACCTGAGGCGCCTTCATGAACTCGTGGAGGAAGGCACCTACAGCCAGATACAAAGCTTGATGGAGGTGCTCAAACCCGCCGATATCGCCCACCTTCTCGCTTCTTCGCCCTCATCACAAAGGTCCATTATCTGGAACTTTTTCGACGAGCAACTGCAAAGCGAAATCATCCCTTATGTGGACGAAGAGATCATCTCGGATCTTCTCGGGGACAAGTCCCCGGAAGAAATTATCCAGGTACTTGAGAATGTACCCGCTGACGATGACCTAACAGATATTCTGCAGCAACTGCCGGATGCGCTTACCCAGCAGGTTCTCAACTCCATGGACGCTGCCGACCGATCCCGGGTCCAGACCCTGTTGTCCTACCCGGAGGATGTTGCTGGCGGGCTGATGGCGACTGATACCATTTCAGTGCGCCCAAGGGTTACGCTGGATGTGGTGTTGCGTTACTTGCGTCGACACGCTGAATTACCACCGATGACTGACAATGTCTTCGTCGTGAACAGCGATGACGTGTTTATCGGCTTGTTACCCATTTCAACATTATTGGTATCCGACCCCGGTGAGTCTGTTGCCAAGACCATGAACACCGAAATTGAACCTATTCCCGCTTTGTTACCGGCCAACGACGTGGCAGCTATTTTTGAACGGTACGACCTTGTGTCGGCACCGGTCATCGATGGTCAAGGCAAGTTAATCGGCCGAATCACAATCGATGATGTCGTTGACGTAATCATTGATGAGGCTGACCACTCAATTCTCAGCATGGCTGGCTTAACCGAGGATGACGATGCTTTTGCTCCCATACTGGTTACGGCTCGCAGCCGTGCTATCTGGTTAGGTGCGAATCTCGGTACCGCTTTCATTGCCTCTGCGGTGATTAATATTTTCGAAGAAACCATAGCCAAAGTCGTCGCGCTGGCAGTGTTGATGCCCATTGTCGCCAGTATGGGAGGCGTTGCAGGTAGCCAGACATTGACCCTTGTTATCCGTAAAATGGCGCAGGGCGATCTGTTCGAAAGTAATCAACGGTGGCTGCTGAATCGCGAACTGGCGGTTGGCGCGCTGAATGGTGTTTTCTGGGCGCTGGTTGTTGCCGCAGTAGCGTCCCTGGTGTTCGATGACTATCTGCTCGGCGCCATCATTGCGACAGCGCTGGCCATCAACTTAATCGTGGCCGCTCTCGCCGGAGCGCTCTTGCCTGGATTGCTCAAGTCGATGGGAATCGACCCGGCAATTGCCGGAACGGTAGTGCTAACTACTATTACCGATGTGGTCGGGTTCATGACTTTTCTGGGCCTTGCCTCATTTTTCTACGGGTGACTTATGCAGACTGAACCAGTTCCAGACGAATCCACAACTGATGATCAGCTAGTCAGTAAATCACAGCGAAAACGCGAGATGCAGGATTTGCGGACAGTGGCAGAGAAGCTCGTCGCCATGTCTGATGAGCAGCTTTCAAAAATCGTCAATGCAGATATTCTCAAGGCAGTCAGTGAATATCGAAGAATCTCAAAAGGCAACGCCCGGAAGCGTCAGTTACAGTTCCTGGCAAAACTTCTGAAGAGTGTTGATATCACCGATATTCAACAGCTCATTGATCGGTACGATGCATCAACCCGGTCTCATAACATTCGATTCCACCAGTTAGAGCAGTGGCGCGAACAATTGATGAGACAGGACTTTGATGCCATCGAGGAAATCGCCGCACAGTACCCAGCCACTGATCGACAACATCTGAAACACCTGGTGCGCAACGCTGTCGCTGAACAATTAAAAATCGAACAAGGGAAAAAGGTCCCTCCGGCGCAGTTCCGAAAAATATTCCAGTACCTGAAAACCCTGATGGATGGTGCTGAACCAGACGCGTGACCCGGTTTTTTAAACCGGAATCTTCATCTGACGCAATACCGGCATATCACGACGTATTTCCTGCTGTCGGTCAACATCCAGTTCAGCGATCAGCAACGCTTCACCTCTATCTGCCTCGACGAGGATTTCTCCCCAGGGACTGACCACCATACTGTGTCCGTGGGTCTTGCGGCCGGAATCGTGCTCGCCTCCCTGACAGGCTGCCACGGTAAAACTGAAATTTTCAATGGCACGACTTCGCATCAACACCTCAAAGTGTGCCTCACCCGTGACCTGGGTGAACGCCGATGGGATTGCAAAGAGTTCCGCGCCTCTGACAAACAGCTTACGATAGAATTCCGGGAATCTGATGTCGTAACAGACACTCAAGCCGACCTTACCGATCCCGGTTTCCAGACAGACCAACGCCTCTCCCGGCTCGAAGGTCGCTGATTCGAGGTAGTGTTTCTGGTTGTCACTTACCTCAACGTCAAACATATGCATTTTGTCATACCGCGCCATCTCTGCACCGGACGCGTCATACACAATGGATGCAGCCCGCACCCGGGGGGCAGCCACTGGTTCCCCATCGGGACGGACGCTACAGGGCATAGTTCCTGCAAACAGGATGGTCTCAGTAGTGCGCGCGAGCGAAGCCAGACAGCCACGGATCGGACCACCTGGTGACATCTCTGCCTCCCCGATTACCCGGGGTTCCGGATTGGCCAGTGCGGCAAAGTTTTCCGGCAGAAAAACCGCGTCAACCTGCTTTTCCGCTGCCTCGGTCACCAGCCTGGTGACGGTGTCAAGATTGGACTGCACATCCATAGCGCTGACCAATTGCAATACTGCGATACGTTTCATGGTCCGTCCGCCGCTTTCCTGACTGCCTCCGGGGACTCTGGTTCGGTCGCCAGCGCCGGGGGTGCCTCAACTCCTCTCACGGAGTCGCTGAATATTTCGACAAATTCGATAATAGGTTCATCCAACGTGCCGGAGACCTTGTACTTCGCACTGCTCATCTGGTTAATTTGTTTTTCGAAGACCTTCTGCGCAAGAAAAACTCCCGCTCCCACAAGGGGTCCCGTCACAATCGCGCTGTAGGCCGCATACCAAGGCAGGTTTTTTCCGACCGGCAAAGTAACAATCATATCGTTGTCGAGTATCCGCGTATTAATATCGACAGTCCCACCAATTTTGAAATTGCTGCCGGATCCGACAATAAGGATCGGTTCGGTCACCTCGATTATTCCACTTTCGAAGGCCGCGGTACCGGTGATCTTGTCAAACTGATAGCCGCTGTCAACCACGTCAGAAAAGTCAAAACTCAATCTGCGGCCAAGTTGGTTAAAGTCGAAAATACCCAGCAGTTTCAATGCGGCGGTGCCCGTTTCGGCCTGCACAAAACGACCTCCTTTTCCGTTGATCGCAAGCGTTCCCTTAACGATATCCAGATCTATCATGGCCGGTGATCCTGGCCATGCAAGCTTCGATACGAATCCAAAATCTCGCCCTTCAATACTCGAGGCAAATCCCCACTGCTGCAAAGCAACGGCAAGGTCAACAACCTTCACATTGCCATCGAAACTCGAGTCGTGTGTGTCGTCAGAGTAATTCCAGGTGACGGCTGAGGGTGAAACAATCTCCATCCCCTTGACGTGCGCCGCGATGTTATCGAGGGTCGCGCCTGCACTGGTTGGTCTGAAATTGAACTTCCATTTCCCGTAGTTTTCGCCAGCGAAGAACAACTCTTCTGTCGAGAAATCAATAGCCAGCATTTCCTGAGGGACAACCCCGGCGAAAGGATCTTCAGATGGATCGTCGCCTTCCTCCGGAAAAAAACGTAAGTACTCAAGATCAATTCCGAGCGGCACACCTTCCTTGTCAGGGATGGAGACGACACCCTGCAAATTTATATTTGTAAGGTTAGCTCGCCACCCGCCCTGTACTCGCTTAATATTAAGATCCGCGTTGGGAAGTTCGAGCGAATACAGGTTGAGTAAATCTACATCGACAACAATATCCTCCACGGCATTGGCCATCTCCGATTCAAGCGAAACCTCGGACACCTGATCCAGGCTTGCAATAAATTCTGACCATTGTTCGTAATCTGCATAATCAAGGTGTCCCGTCACCCGTACCTTTTCAAAACTGATAACTCCTGCCTTACCTGCACCAAAATGCAATCGACCACCGCGAACGATTCCGTCCCTGGTTCGCAGCGAACCCTTCAATGTGTCGGCCAGGTCGAAATCGAGTCGATATCCATCATCTACAAATGTTTGTCGATAACGCATCGAGCTCGAAGTATTAGCACTTGTTTTTCGGAGTGGCGTGGGAATGTCTAATTGGACACCTTGTAGTGACGACCGGGCTTCAACATAGCTGAGGTCATTGTCGCCTCCGTATGGAATATGAATCTCTGCTTGATAATCCATGGCGCCAGTCGCCCGTGTCAACAATACCTGGCTGGACCAGTCGTAGAGATCACTGATTGCCACGTGACCGTCAACCGAAACCGTAATTTCACCAGAATCACCACCCACCCTGCTATTAATTCGGCCAGCCACGGGTTCATTAAACAGCATGGCTGTAAATTGCGGAGAGGTCAGGCCAGATAACGTTTCGTACCGCACATCGCCGGTTATGGCAAAAGCGGTCAGGTCGAACGCTGGCATTTCAATATCATTGTTATTCAGGAACACGGTCACATCCGCGTAGGTTGGCTCACCTGTTCTAGGTCCAATGGGAATTCCCAGCTTTGCCTGTGCGAGCATATTGCCTTCACCCTGCCAGGCACTGGCCATATGATTCGTGGTCACTGCCAGCGGTGTTTCATTCAGTACACGAATGCCATCACGAAGCGGACCAAGAAGCCTGCCTTCGATATTAATGGTATCAACTTTGCCCTCCGGCGGAATCGCAATATGCACCCTGGATTCTGTGATCTGGCTGTCGAAGATTGACCCGGTTGCATCGTCCGAGAATACACCCCGGTTGTTTATATAGATCGTCGCATCCAGATCGGACACCACCGGCCAGTTTTCGTCATAGTTGAGAACCGTTCGGTCTACCTTGAAATAGAGTTCGTTTACTTTTCTAATTTTCGGCGCACCCCGAAAAAGTGAGCCATGGAATACCAGACCCGATTCCGAACCATTACCCGCAAGGACCGACTTATCCAGCCAGGAAACCAGTTCCGGAGACAAGGTAGTCGGCAGGTATCGTCCAGCGTCAAGAAGATCCGCGTTGCTGATTCCCACAATCAATCCCCAGGTCTGCTCACTTCTTTGCGGCGGGAGATTGAGGTGCAGTTTTCCGTGTGCGGATAACTCACCATTTTTGAGCTCGATCAGTCCGCTGTTGAACTGCAGAATTCCTTCCCTGAAAAAATAGTTAACCCGACCCCTGGCTGACTCGAATGGCCAGGAAGAGCGAAATAGTGGCGTAAACTGCATTTCATACGGGCCATTGTTCACATCGATATAGCCCCCCTTAGGACCAAGGGAAACAAACCCGTTCAGGGTGCTTATACTAGGTGCACCCAGATAAGCGTTGACTGAGACGCCACGAATATTGCTGTTCAGCCTGATCTCCGGTAGTTCGCCGGAATCATCAAAGAGCAGCGTTGTCTCCACAAATTCTCCCCGCGGGGCCATGGTATCCAGCGCTGTCATGGCACGTTCGGGCATTAGTTTTGTAGTTTCGTTCAGCGCGGAAATCGCACTGTGAAGATCGACCAGATCGAGGGTTGGCACTGTCGCTGCGACTACAAACTTACCACCAGTCTGCTCCGCCAGAATATTGACATCCGACAGTTTCACCGGTTGCCCTGATAGATTCGCCTGTAAATCTGGAACGATGAGCTGTACTTCCGCGCCTTCTCTGGAGCCACTGAGTCTGAAATCCAGCGCCAGCCCATCAATGAGCATCTGGTCATCAGCATCTCGGGTGAAGCGGGCTCCACCGGATCGCACCTGGCCGAGCAGATCAAGATTTCCGTCGTTGTATTTCAGCCAACCTACCAGACTGAACTCCAGGCCATCAATCTCGTAGTTACCAACCTCAACGGTTGCGAGAAAATCAGACAGTCGTAAGCCGGGCACTTCCAGATAGAGATTCGCACCAAACTCGCTGGTGTTTCTGGGGTCACCGGTATAGTCGCCGAGCAGGTACATGCGATTGCGGCTGAGTATCTCCCCGTTGGTGTCAAGCTTCTCGACGATGAGTGGCAAGGACAGGCTCCGAACCGCTCCTGCTCTTGAAATCTGCAACGGGGAATTTTCCTCATCGCGCACCTCATAGCTTGCCTTCAGGCCAGACAATCCAATCTCAACCTCCTCCAGTGTGAGGTGTTCAACGTGGGTGAAAAAATCGAGCAACGGCTGGTAGTTGAACTGCCCCTTGCCTTTTGGCAATCCCTCGACCTGCCAACCACCATCAACGAGTTCAATTAACTGAAGTCTGATACCCTTGATGCTGACTTCTGTAAAAATCAGATCCATCTCGGCCAGGCTTAATAACGAACTGAGCCTGAAAGAAACCTTGTCAAGTACGATCACCGGATTCTCCGGATCGCCGAGTACGAGGTCTTTCAGTTCGACGGTCGGATCAAATCGATTCCAGTGGCCAGAGAGTTGCCCAAGCCGCGTTTCAACTTTGAGCGCTGTGCCAATCGCCCCGGTCAGATTGTCCTGGAAGTAACTGATTCCATTAATCGCGATCCTGCCAGCACTGACATACAGCGCTGCCAGTATCACAATCGCGAGCAGCAGGAAACGAACCCCTGAGAGTAGCCGCTTCCTGATCAGATTTACGCTCGGCGTGTTCAACCTAGCCATTGCCATTTGAGGGTATTACGACATCGAACTGTTCCTGACTATAGCTTGTCTCGACCTGGAACGTGATGGTCGCACCAAGCGCGCTTGACAGGGCTTCCAGGCAAGCTGAATCCTCATCCAGCAGCCTGTCAACGACCGGCTGAGCGGCCATTATCAGGCAGCCATCTCTCAGATCTCGCGCTTTACGCTGGATTTCTCTGAAAATTTCAAGACAAACACTTTCCGCGGTTTTAACGAAACCCCGTCCATCGCAGATCGCACAAGGTTCGCAGATCATTTTCAACAAGCTCTGGTGAGTCCGCTTTCTGGTCATTTCCACGAGGCCCAGATCAGATATCTCGGTAATGTTCCACTTTACCCGATCAGTCTGTTGACCTTTTTCGAGGCTACGCAAGACCTGTCGCTTGTGCTCTTCATTGATCATATCGATGAAATCGATGATCACGATGCCGCCCATATTTCGCAACCTCAGTTGCCTCGGTATTGCGGCTGCCGCCTCAAGGTTAGTTCGATAAATCGTATCCTCCAGATCGCGTCGGCCAATAAATGCGCCGGTATTGACGTCAATAGTGGTCATGGCTTCAGTCTGGTCGAATACCAGGTATCCACCAGACTTGAGCGGCACATTTCTGTCCAGCGCGGCTTCGATCTGATCCTCCAGGTTGTGCGCATCGAACAGCGCAACATCGCCGGTGGCCATCTGAAGGGAGCTGACCTTGTCCGGAATAAAATCCGACAGAAACCGCTCAAGCGCAGTGAAGGTAGCGCGATCATCGATTAGGATAGTCCCTGTTTGTACATTGATGATGTCGCGCATCACCCTTAGGGTCAGCGGTAAATCCTCGTAAACCAGTGTCTCAGGCGTTGCAGTGCGACTCTCGTTTCGGATCACATCCCAGCGGCTGCGCAGCAGGTAAGCATCCTTCAAAATTTCATCAGCAGAAACACCCTCGCTCGCTGTTCGCACAATAAAACCATCTCCTCGCTCATTTTCCACGCTGGCGAGCAGATCCCGCAGTCTGCCCCGTTCCTCCTCATCTTCAATCCTCTGGGAAATGCCGACGTGAGTCGATTCTGGCAAGTACACAAGATATCTGGACGCCAGCGAAATGCTGCTGGTGATTCGTGCGCCTTTGGTGCCGATAGGTTCTTTTGCTACCTGCACCAGCAGTTCCTGGCCATCGCGCAGTACGCTTGAGATCGGTGGGTAACGTTCTTCAGATCCATTGTGTCCCGGTTGAACCGCATGGCTGTCAATCAGATCTGTAATATGCATGAAAGCTGCGCGGGCCTGGCCGATGGCAACGAAGGCACTCTGCATTCCCGGAAGGATACGGACCACCTTACCCTTGTAGATATTGCCAACAGTACCCCGGGTATGTGATCGTTCGATGAATATTTCCTGTAGCAAACCCTGCTCTACCACGGCTACTCTGGATTCGCGTGTCGATACGTTGATGATAATTTCTTCAGCCATTACGACTTAAATCCTGCTTCAACTTTTGATTCTTCTACCGCATCACGGGACAGACACTCGACACCGAATGTTGACAACAGCAAGCTCGTCTCTGCCAGTGGCAAACCGACAACATTACTGTAGCTACCTGTAATACTCTCGACAAAGATCGCCGCCAGACCCTGGATACCATACCCACCGGCCTTGTCATGTGACTCACCCGACAACCAGTAGTTTTCACACTCGACGCGTTCAATCCGCCTGAAGTTAACAGTCGTTGTTACTACTGTTCCTGTGGACTTATCCGCAGACAGGATGTGCACCGCTGTCTTAACTTCGTGACCTCTGCCTGACAGCATCGTGAGCATCCGAAGCCCGTCCTGCCTGTTACCTGGTTTGCCCAGAATCGATCCGTCAACGACCACGATGGTATCCGCGGCCAGCAGAACTACATCGTCGCAGGATGCTGCAAACGAGGCGAATGCCTGATCAGCCTTCTCCTTGGCCATCCGAGACACGTAGGTGTCTGGCTGTTCTCCGGGAAACAAGGACTCATCGACACCTGGAATCAGCACGTCAAAGGACAGACCCACCTGGGTCAACAACTCAGCACGGCGCGACGAACCTGAAGCGAGCACCAGCGTCACCGCGATGGCCCCGATTGCCGCCATCGACATCCGCAATTGCGGAAAGCACCCGTTCGATTTGTATGATCAACCACCTTAAAGCCTCTGGATGCCTGATCTGGATGATAAGCGTCACGAGTTTAACTTACATGAAACCTGCGCCGTAAATAACGAAGCATCAGAAATATCCACGGCCACAGAAACGCACTCATTACTGAGGTTAGAAGATACCAGATGTTCCAGTCGGTTAGCCCCGCAATACTCTCAATCCAGAAATTAATTAACTGATTTAGTCCAATGGTGGCAAACACAATCATGCTTTGCTGCCACACGGAAAACATTCTTAGCCTTTGGTAGAGGCTGGACGCAACATACGCGACAACCACATAGGCCACTGCATGCTGCCCCAGTAACGATCCGAGCAACACATCAACAAATAACCCTGATGACCAGGCTACTGCAATACCGACTCTTTGCGGCAGCGCAATGATCCAATAAATTAGCACCAGAACAACCCACTCCGGGCGCAGGTAACCAAGCACCACCGGTGCAAACTCCGGCATCGGCATAACCGCCAGTATCATCGCGACAAAAAAAGTCAGCGCGATGACCCAGGTTCCATTTGAGGGGGAGTCAGCGACCGTCGCCATCGCTGCTCACCTCCGGTATTCGAGCCAGTTCTTTTTCTGTAAATACCAGCAGTACGTGCCGGCTCCTGTCGAGCAGTGCACTGGGCACAGCCGTTACTATTGCGAATGGTCGTCCCGGATCATGTTCGATCTTGTTGACGATGCCCACGGGATAACCGACCGGAAAACGTTTGCCGAGCCCTGAACTCACCAGCAGATCCCCGACCTGAATATCAGCGGTATCCTGTACATGGACAAGCTCAAGAGAATTGGTCACACCGGTACCTTGCGCAATGAGTCGAAGGTTACTGCGCGATACCTGTACGGGAACTGAATGCGATGGATCACTGATCAGTAGCACGCGACTGGTAAAATGGCTGAGCGAAATGACCTGCCCCATGAGTCCCTGGGCATCCAGCACTGGCTGGCCTACGAACACTCCCTCGCGGCTTCCCTTGTCAATGATAACCTCGTGCTTCTCGGGGTCCGGATCAACACCAATCAGTTCTGCAACAAGCACATTGTCCTGTAACTTCGCGGCCGATCCCAGCAATCCACGAAGGCGGTTATTTTCCGCGGCCAGCGCTGCCATTTTTTCGGTCTTGGCTTTTAGTAGAATCAGTTCCTGACGAAGCTCGCCAATTTGCGAACGCATGTCACCCCGGGTGCTGAACATTTCCCTGATTTCATTTGCTTCCCGGCTGGGAAGATCAGCGGCAATCAGCACGGGAGTTGCAATCACCGTGAGGCCCGCACGTATTTCATCGAGATAATCAGACAAATGATCAACGACGACGAGGACAATAGAAAGGATACCGAATCCCACCATCTTGTATCCAGTCGTCGTTTCTTCAAGAAATAAAGATTTAATTGCCTCGTCCCGATTCGTTACCTGACCAGCTACTCCTGGCGGCAGGTTTTCCAATGCACTAACTCAACGATTGAAGCGAGGAGAGCATTCACATCTCCGACGCTTCTTTTCACATCATAGTTCGGGGCACCAGCAACCAGGCCCAATTGCTTTTAAGCTTCCTCATTGTATCGACAACAGGTCGCTATCGCCCCGGTCATCCATAATTTCCAATGCTCGCCCTCCGCCCCTTGCTACACACGTCAGCGGATCTTCGGCAACAATTACCGGTAATCCCGTTTCATGGGCCAGCAACCGATCGAGTTCACGTAACAACGAACCACCGCCCGTGAGCACAAGGCCACTCTCAGCAATATCCGAGGCCAGTTCAGGCGGAGTCTGCTCCAGAGCCCCCTTTACCGCCTGGACAATAACGGAAAGTGGTTCCTGCAGCGCTTCGAGTATTTCATTACTATTCAGAGTGAAACTACGCGGCACACCTTCTGCCAAATTCCGTCCTCGGACGTCAATTTCAAGAACTTCATTGCAGGGGAAAGCCATGCCGATCTCCTGCTTGATTCTTTCGGCGGTAGCATCGCCAATCAAGCTGCCCTGCGTGCGCCTTACGTAAGCTGTTATCGCCTCATCGAATCTGTCACCGCCGACTCGGACAGACTGTGCATAGACCACACCGTTAAGAGAGATAACCGCTATCTCTGTTGTGCCACCACCTATATCAACAACCATTGTTCCGACAGCTTCATGCACAGGAAGGCCAGCGCCAATTGCCGCTGCCATTGGCTCCTCTATCAGTCGAACATCACGTGCACCTGCGCTCACCACCGATTCTCTGATGGCGCGCCGTTCAACTTCAGTTGACTGACAAGGGACGCAAACCAGAACCCTCGGGCTCGGGCGTATGAAACTATTCTCGTGAACCTTCTTGATGAAATGCTGGAGCATTTTTTCAGTCACCTGAAAATCTGCGATAACTCCGTCTCGAAGGGGACGAATCGCGGTAATATTGCCCGGTGTTCGACCGAGCATTCTTTTTGCGTCGATGCCTACCGCTGCAACACTTTTTTGATTGTTGTTGTTACGGATTGCGACCACAGAGGGTTCGTTCAGGACAATTCCCTTTTCTCTCACATAGATAAGGGTATTGGCTGTGCCGAGGTCAATCGACAGATCATTTGAAAAAATACCACGCAATTTCTTAAACATGCATGACTCCAACGAAACGATTCGGAGAGCTATCCCGGTTTGGGCTACACATATACGCGAATGACCTTACTATTTGCTTGCAAAATGATGCGTAACTCTATCATTTGCTAGGGATTTTATACAATAATAATGGAGACTGATGGAGAGTCTCGGTGCGGCTGTTTACGGGGCTGAAATCACTCTTTATCGTTCGAGCTTCGAGACCCGTCGTCGCCGGGTTACTTTAAGTCGCTTATTGCAGAAGCCCGAAAACCTCATTAGCATTCGTGCCCTTCATTTCCCTATTCGGAGCAGTCGTTGAAAGTCTCAAAAGAGGTCGTTGAACAGGTCGCAGAGCTCTCTCAGCTTAACATCCCGGAAAACGAGATTAATGACGTTATCGAAAGCCTGAACCAGGTCCTCGCGCTGGTTGAGGAGATGCAATCTGTTGACACCACAGATGTTCCAGTCATGGCCAATCCCCTGGATGCTACACAAACACTACGCGCAGACAAGGTAACAGAACCCGACCAGCGGGGCCGATTCCAGGAAATCGCACCGGATGCCCGGGACGGCCTCTACGTGGTACCCCGGGTGGTGGAGTAATGCATAAACTATCCATCGCCGAGCAGCGGCAATGCCTGCAACGCGGCGACTTTTCTGCACTGGAACTAACCCAGCACTACCTGGCACGGCTCGAGACCGGCGGAGCACTGAACGCGTTCATTACCACCACACCGGAACTCGCCATTTCACAAGCGAAGCGGGTTGACGCAGCGCGCATAAATCCAGGCCGAGCACCTGACACAACCCCGCTCGGTGGCATCCCCATTGCCCACAAGGATATCTTCTGCACCGAGGGCATCAGAACCTCAGCCGGTTCCCGCATGCTGGACAATTTCATCGCCCCATACAATGCGACCGTGGTCGACAAGCTGAACGATGCAGGCGCGATTACCCTTGGGAAGACCAATATGGATGAGTTTGCGATGGGGTCATCCAACGAGAACAGCTACTACGGGGCTGTGAAAAATCCCTGGGATCCTGCTCGCGTGCCTGGCGGCTCCTCGGGGGGTTCAGCCGCAGCCGTTGCCGCGCGGTTATGCGCCGCCTCGACGGGAACGGATACCGGTGGATCGATCCGCCAGCCAGCCGCATTCTGTGGGATTACCGGCATCAAGCCTACCTACGGGCGGGTATCGCGCTGGGGAATGATTGCCTATGCCTCCAGTCTTGATCAGGGCGGACCATTGGCGAGATCTGCTGAAGATGCTGCGCTCATGTTGTCAGTCATGGCAGGGTACGACCCCCGCGATTCCACCAGTATTGACACCGCAGTGCCAGACTACCGAGGCGCTTTGAATAACTCCATCAAGGGTCTGAAAATCGGGCTGTGCAGCCAGTATATGGAGAACATCGACATCGCCACGGAGCGCAGTTTGTTTGAGGCGGTCAAGGTCTTCGAATCCCTTGGAGCAATCATTTCTGACGTTGAACTCAGCAATACCAGACATGCCATCCCGGCGTATTACGTTATCGCCCCGGCAGAGTGCTCCGCTAATCTCTCTCGTTACGATGGAGTGCGATTTGGTTATCGATGTGAGGCGCCTGCGGATCTTAAAGATCTTTATAAACGCTCTCGCACTGAAGCATTCGGCAAGGAGGTCAAACAACGTATCCTGGTTGGCTCATTCGCTCTGTCTGCTGGCTACTATGACGCTTACTATCGCAAGGCGCAGCAGGTGAGGCGCTTGATCAAGCAGGGTTTTATCGCTGCATTTCAGCAGGTGGATGTCCTGCTGACCCCCACCACGCCGGGTCCTGCATTTAAACTGGGTGAAAAAACCAACGATCCCATCGCAATGTACCTGCAGGATGTTTATACGATAGCCTCAAATCTGGCTGGAATTCCGGCGCTATCCTTTCCATCTAATCCACACGGTGGCCTGCCAACCGGTCTGCAACTCATGGGTAACTACCTGGACGAAGCTACCCTCCTGAATGTGGCACACCAATTCCAGCAGCAAACCAGCTGGCACAAGCTCAGCCCGGCGTGGGAGGCACCATGACCGAGCAGGCAGAGTCTGGCTGGGAAACCGTTATTGGCCTGGAAATTCACGTCCAGCTGAACACCCGCTCCAAGATCTTCTCAGGCGCGAGCACCCAATTCGGCGCTGAGCCGAATTCACAGGCTTGCGCTATCGACCTTGGCATGCCCGGCGTTTTGCCAGTGGTTAACGCAGCAGTTTTCCCCAAAGCCGTCGCGTTCGGGCTTGGTGTCGGTGCTGAAATCGGTATGACCTCGGTGTTCGACCGAAAAAACTACTTCTATCCTGACCTGCCAAAAGGCTATCAGATCACCCAGATGGACTACCCGATCGTCCGGGGAGGCAAGGTGGATGTCCTTTTGCCTTCAGGGATCACAAAAACCGTGCGCCTGACCCGCGCACATCTCGAAGAAGACGCCGGGAAATCCCTGCACGAGGAATTCCAGGGTGCGACCGGCATCGACCTTAATCGTGCGGGTACGCCGCTGCTGGAAATTGTCTCCGAACCCGAGATGTCCAGCGCCGTCGAAGCGGTGGCTTATGCGCGGACCATCCATCAGTTGGTGACCTATCTGGACGTCTCTGACGGAGATATGTCCCAGGGATCATTTCGCTGCGACGCCAATGTCTCGGTACGCCGTATCGGAACACCGGATCTCGGGACCCGCACAGAAACCAAAAACGTCAACTCGTTCCGGTTTCTGGAGCGTGCCATTGACTTCGAGGTCGCACGGCAGATTCAAATTCTGGAAGGTGGGGGGAGGATCATTCAGGAAACCCGTCTCTATGATCCAGACAAGGATGAAACCCGCCCCATGCGCAGCAAGGAAACGGCGACTGACTATCGCTATTTCCCTGAACCGGATTTGCTGCCCGTGGTCATCAACGAGAAGTTCGTAGCTGACGTTCGCGCCACAATGCCGGAGTTACCCGCCGCCAGGCGGCAACGATTCGAATCGCAGTTTAAACTGTCCAATGATGACGCAACCTTCCTCTCTTCTTCCCTGCCGCTCGCGAAGTATTTTGAGCAAGCGGGCCAGACTGCAGAGGACTTCAGGCTTGCCGCAAACTGGGTTCGAGTGGAACTACTCGGTATGTTGAACAAGCAAGGCCTGGACATCGGAGAATCCCTGATCAGCGCCACCCAACTCGGTGAACTTCTGCGTCGAATCAAAGACGGCACGATTTCCGGCAAGATCGGCAAGTCGATTTTTGATGCTCTCTGGGCAGGTGACGCAACCAGCGTGGATGAATACATTGAAAGCCACGGTTTACGTCAGGTGTCCGACAGTGACACATTGACTCCCATCATCGAGAAAATTATCAACGACAACACCCAACAGGCCGAACAGTACCGATCTGGAAAAACCAAACTGTTAGGATTCTTTGTCGGTCAGGTGATGAAGGAAACCGGGGGGAAAGCCAATCCCCAACAGGTGAACGACCTGGTCAAGACCGCCCTTGACCAGGCACCGCCTTAAAACACTGTCAGAAACTTCTCAATCCGCGCCGCGTTCGCTCCCAGATCACTCTGTCCAACCCGGGATACTGAACGTACATCAACGATTGAACCATCTGAGCCCGGTGTGACACGCACAACCAGATCATCCTTGAAGCCAAACCAGTAGGTCGTCGCGGTGGCTTCAACCATCAGTGCTTCTTCATCAACGGTGACAATTTTCAATCCCTGCTCTCTTAGTACTTCCTCGGCACGGGTAACTGCGTCGAGGGGCTCCATCGGTGTGTGCAACGGTTGGACTGCAGGATAGGCAATGGCTTGTAACTCTGCCATTTCATCCGCCGGAATAGCTTCTGACCCATACTCAAGATCATTGGCGGCATGCACCCGGAGTTTCACAATCGCATTGAAGGCAGGTGGATTATCGGTATCTGTCGTAATGTCATGAATCGGTGGCACAGAACGACCTTTCACAATTTGTGGCGCCATAATGATGATCGGCACCAGACTTAGCGCAACCGTGAGCAGCAGCATATTTCTGTTCCTGCCGAGGCCGTTTTTTATTGCTAAAAAAATGAATACCAGGGCAACCAGAAGCACAATGGCTGAACCCAGCATCGCAACCAGCAGGCTCGCCAGCGATGGCAGCAGCGGAACCAGGCCGAACTTATAACCAAAAGGCCCGGTAATCAGGATGATTATCATGATCACGGCGCTGAGTAGTAGCGCGCGCGATGACATTTTTAGTTGTTCCATTACATTGATCTCCGGGGGCATTTTTTGGTTAAGTGTCTGGCTTATGGTCCAGCGGAAAATAATCGTGGCATCTTCGCCAGTCGAAATCAATCAGGCAACGTTTGATGAGTTGCTGACCCTGCGCGATATTGGCCCCAGGCGGGCATCGCGTATTCTTGCCTATCGGGCCGAGGTTGGCGACATCAATAACGCCTATGATCTTGCGCTCGCGGCGGGTCTCGGATTAAAACAGGCTTCACGTGTGGCCGAATCAGTCGCGTGGCCGAGGGCGGCGGTCAACCGGGCTGCCCTGGCAGTCGCGGCAATCGCCATGCTCGGCGCTTACCTGCTCGCATTTTTCGGATTAGCAGACATGCACCTGGATACTACGCGACCCGAACTGGTTGTCTACAACCTCGCCATTGTGCTGATTGTCTCCGCCTGTCTGATCCTTTCTGCGGAGCAGATCGGTCGATTCTTCGGATTGAAGATCACCTTTTACCTGGTGATCGTCGCAGTTGCGCTGGGACTGGCTGGATTCGTTTCTGTGACCGGGCTGGTCATCTGGACCTGGCTTGAACTCATCGAAAGCGAGTTGTCAGTGAGAACGCAGGCAACTTTAAGTTTTGTATCTTTTTCATTGCTCATTGCCTACATCATTAATGCCCCGACGCTGCATATGCAGCATATCAATCTGAAAGGACCTGCTGGAGTCACCAACATACAGCTTTGTTCCACGGTCTATGATGCAGGGCAACTATTGCTGGCAATTCTCGCACTTACTGTACTGGTGGCGCTGGATTCCGGATTCTGGATTGAGGAAATCTTCGCACTCTGGGCTTCGCTTGTGCTGCTGATGAATTCCTACAGCCTGTGGAGAGGGCAATCTGCGTTTGTGGCGATGTTGTCCGCACACGACCGATCGGTAATTGAATTTTTATTCAGGCAAACCGATGAAAAAATCGTCCCAACGCCCTGGCCAATGATGGGGCTGTTTACCGGGGCGTTGAGCGTCTTACTGGTGATTGTCGCGGTGTCTGGTATTTTGTGGCGCTAAAATTCCGAATCTGGAACGATCAGGCAACTTTGATGTGCCACGGTTCATAACGAACTCCGAGCAGATTTCGCCTCGGATAGCGCATTTTCACATAGCCCAGTTCCACCAGTCTGGCAAACTCCGGTGTTTTCGAAAACTCGGTGGTGAAATTCTTCCGCCCGAAGCCAACCTTACCGACATCAAAATCGCCTATCCCATGGAATGAGTGCCCTGGAGGGGCCAGACTTCTTGATGCCCGGGATAGGTTCCCCTTGGATTGCACCGTTTTCGCCAGGAACAGATGCGTCTGCTTGACCACACTGCGAATACCGGACGTCAACACGACGCTCTCGCCAATATCTTCGCGCAGTTTCTGATACAGCGCTTCGGAATCACCGCGGAAAAGAAAATGTCCAGTGAAGGGCATTTTTTTTCGATCCGCGGAAGGCACTGTTGACGTGAGGTTATCGATTACCTTATCGCCCAGAAACCCATAGTCTCTGGCCGGGGCACTGAATATGCGATCCATAAAGGCCAACTCCTCTCCCTCAAAGGCGCCGACGCTGCTGTATCTGTGGCCGAACCTGACCATCTCATCAAAACCCAGCACATTAAAGTTTCCGTGCCCTACCAGATTTTGAACGCGACCGAGTCGTTTGAAGGTGGAGACCAGAATTCTATATTCATGAGGGTTCAGGAAAATATCATCGATGTGACTCCTCTCGAAGTGCTCCATCTTTTCAAGATAATGGTCAAGATTTCCGGGATTGCGAACCCGCGACGATCCGTTTTTCTGGAAAGCCTTCAGAATATCGTTGGAATTGGGAGAAGGGGTCGACATGAAAGAAACGGACCTGGCGATTTCCAGGGAACTCGTATCGATATCCTCGTAAACGTTAGCCAGATAATCGACCGGGGTCGCAAATTCCCGCGATTCAAGTGCAAGCTGGCCGCCCATCGCCGCAACGCTGGCCCCGGACAATAACTTTAAGAAATCGCGACGCTCCACTTATAACAATCCTGTCATTTACGGGCGAACAATATTAACTCCAAACCCCCGCGGGCACTACCCGTTAACGTCCGCCGTCTATGACGACCGTCTGTCCGGTCATGAAACTGCCTGCTGCTGATGCAAGAAACACGGCAACCCCGCCAATTTCTTCGGGTTCACCAATTCGTCTCAATGAGGCATTAGCGGTTGTGACCTTGAGTGTTTCCGGGTTCTCCCAGAGGGCTTTTGCAAAATCTGTTCTGATCAATCCCGGCGCAATGGCGTTACTGCGGATGTTGTGAGGTCCATATTCCGCGGCAATGTTCCTCGCTAACTGCATGTCTGCCGCCTTGGATATGGCATAGGTACCGAGCACCGCGCTACCGTGCAGACCGCCAACGGATGAAACAATCAGGATCACACCATCTTTTTGTTCGATCATTTGCGGCAACACCATCTGGCACAGCCAGTGGTTGGATTTCACGTTGGAATCGAGTATTTTTTCAAAGGCTGAATCTGGTATCTCGGACATGGATCCATAGTAGGGATTCACCGCCGCATTACACACGAGTATGTCGATTTTTCCGAGTTGACGGTTAGTTTCGTCGACCAGGTTCTGAAGCTGTTCTTTGTAGCCAATATGGCAGGCAATCGGGACAGCCGAACCTCTGCCCTCGCCCACAGCCTGATTAATTTCGCTCGCTACTGTCTGGACTGCATCTTCCTTTCGAGAGGAGACGACCACCTTTGCTCCGTGAAAGGCCATCTGTTCTGCGATCGATCGTCCGATGCCTTTGGTCGAACCGGTGACGATCGCCACCTTACCGCTGAGATCAAAGAGGTCTTGCATAACTCATTCCTTTAGCTTATTTCTTTATCTGCGCATTCACTGCAAGTCGCACTCATGACACTCATACAGCATGGCCATCGCCGTCAACACCGACCGAGTATAGCAAATGGCGCACCCGGTTCTGCTACACTCTGAAGCAAAATCTCAAAATCAATATATCGAATGGTAACCTATTTCGCCGATCACCAGACGCTATTATGGTTGCTGACGATCGCCATCGATCTTGGTTTCGCGCTGCTGCTCTATCGACTCTTTGGCCGATACGGATTGATGGCAAGCGTCATTCTTGGAATCCTGCTGGCCAACCTGCAGGGACCGAAGTTAACGCTGATCTGGTTGCCATTCATCGGGGAATTGCAGACCAGCCTCGGCGTTATTTTGTACTCAGGAATCTATTTTGCCACCGATCTGTTAAGCGAAAAATACGGAAAACGCCAGGCTAATCTGGCGGTTCAGTTGGGATTCGTCACCAGTATCATCATCGTCGTGATGATCAGCATCAGCATGATGTTCCTGCCTTCATCTGATCCAGAGACAGCCGTATTTGCACTCGAGGTCCATACTGCCTTTAACACCTTGTTCAGCTTCACACCGCGATTCGTGTTTGGCTCTCTGCTGGCCTATTACATCAGCCAGTCTTTCGATGTGTGGCTGTTCCACTTCATCAAGCTAAGGACTGACGGAAAGCATCTGTGGCTGCGCAATAACCTGTCGACCATGGCATCCCAGGCAATTGATACGCTGATTTACGCGCTTGTGGTCTGGTGGGGAATTGTCGATCTTCAGACCGCGCTTATGCTCGGCCTGGCTAAATACCTGATTAAGGTCATCATCGCGCTCATCGATACACCGTTCATTTATCTCGGTCGTTCCTGGCGGGTAACAGAGAACTGACCGAAGGCCGATAGTACTGATTCCGGTACAACAGACCGGGGAGCAGTGCCATCGCCAGCGCGTCGCGAACCAGTTCGTTCGACGGATTCATCGGTACCAGGGATCCATCGACGTAACGATATTGTGATGGGGGTTTGTGCGGTGTGTGAATGACAACTTCATCTCCCCTCATATAGGCGTGATTTTCACCAAATTGCATGAGCGCACGACCAGGATGATCATCCGCCCTGCGCAATACATCGTGTCCGATGAATGGTGCCTCTCCTGCGATTCCAAGCAGCCCGAACAAGGTTGGCATCAGGTCAATATGGCTTGTCACCCGATCATAAATACGGGGTTCAACCCCCGCACCAAGGATCAATCCCGGGATGTGGTAGCTACTGACCGGTACGAGCGATGACCCTCTCGGCCGCTCATCATGGTCGGCGACCACAAGAAAAACAGTATCCTTCCAGTAGGCTTCTTTTTGTGCCAGATCAAAATAATATCCCACCGCATGATCGGCATACTTCACCGCATTGTTTCTGGTGTTTTTCTTCTCGTCATAGAGTTCAATGCGATCGTCCGGGAACTCGAAAGGACTATGGAATGACGATGAAAATATCAGCGCAAAGAATGGACCCTGCTCTGACTTGAAAATAGTGTTGGCCTTATCGAAAACGTCCTCGTCGGAAACCCCCCATGAACCCTTAAACTTCCATTCATCATAATCTTTTTCATCGACTGCATGATCAAAACCATTGTTCAGTAAAAAGCCGCGCATATTATCGAAGTGACTTTCCCCACCGTAGATGAAATAGTTTTTATACCCCTGGGCTTTCAAGGTCCGGGCCATGGTGTAAAAATCCTGCTGGGCCAGGCCCAGCTTTAATACACTGCGAGAAGCCGAGGGTGGAAAGCCAGTGACGACCGCTTCTATTCCCCGGGCGGACCGAATTCCCGTCGCAAACAGTTGGGTAAACCAGAGGCCTTTTCCCGAGAGTCCGTCTATCCTCGGTGACAGTGGTAAACCGCCTAATTTACCGATAAACCTGGCCCCCATGCTCTCTTCGAGCACAATCACCAGATTTCGTTTCGGAAGTTGCGATTGGGTCCCGAAGTGATGCATCGTCGGCAGCGCAGGGTCTGAAAACCGGTCGCCAACCAGAGACATCCTCCTGACCCGATCAAACACCTCAGCATCACTCATCCATGGGTAAAGTCGAGACTGGTCGCCCTCATTTTGTAAGGCATAAATCGCACTCAGCAGGGTATAGGCACTACTTAAACCCAGTTCGTTGAGCAGTTGATCATTGGAGAAGGCAACACTACTGGCATTAACAGCACGGTGACCAAGCGTTGACCTGCCGCCCAGGACAAGAATGGTAACCACCACCGGCAACATCAGGATTTGTACCGGATAGCGCCAGGCAACTTGTCGTGCCTGCCAGTGCACCAACAGACGATTAACGATAATCACCGACAACACGGTGGCTGCTGATACAAACACGGATTGCATCAGAAAGCCGTTAAGTAACAGCGTACCTACTTCTCGAGGATGATTCAGATATTCAAAAAATATTCTGCCCGGGCGGCTGTCAAAAAAGTCTATGTAGACTGGTGTTGAGAGTTCGAGAAATGCGAACAGCACGAACCAGGCGCAGAGCAACCAGCGCACCGGTAACCGAAAGAACCTGCTGGTGGAGATGGAATCAGGGACAGCCAGGGTCAGGACAACCGGGATCACGAGCACCATACTCAGAAGGATGGTATCCATACGCAAGCCGGAGAGCATCACCTGCATGAGGATTTCGAACGCTGTTATCCGCTCCCAGTTCATTCCTGCAAGCACTGACCTGGACAAGGTGAGGAAGCACAATGTCAGCACAAAAAAACCGCAAAAAGGCGCAAGGGGCCCCAGGGTTTTGCGTAAGTTCATCCAATACTCCTCTGCTGACAACGCACTATTATATGCCACCCATCACCTCGCGGCCGGATGGTCACTTCACCGACCGATTTCCAACCCGCCTGTCATCAACCACAAGCAAGTTGCCATAAATGGTCGAATACGCCAAAGTTCGCAAACTGAGAAGAACACAATAAGGGAGCGAGTTTCATGAAGGTCAGAATTTTTAGACAGCGAGTTTCCCAGGTCCACGAGAGCGAAGTTGAAATAAACGATTGGCTGGCTGAGGTGGAAGGAACCATCAAGGTCAAATTTATCCAGCAATCTGCCTATCTAACGGACAATACCGAAAATGGTCAGCCAGGTTACATCATCTCCGTGTGGTACGTGGACGACGATTAGCCCGACAATCCCACCGGGACGCCGGACTTGTAGACTTCCGCCGGGTTCGCGAGTACCTGGAGATCCGTCAGTGGATCTTGTTCAAATAGCAGAAAATCTGCACTGAAGCCGTTTTCAATTTTTCCAGTCACTTCCCCCAGCCCGATAGCTTGCGCACAGTCACTGGTAGCAGCGCGCAATGCTTCAGCGGGAGACAACGCAGCAAAGTGTGCGAATACAGGAATCGCGATCGGCAAATGATGGTGTTTTACGTTGGGAATGCCTGCGTCCGTTGATGCAATCAGCTTTGCACCCGCGGCGCGCATACGCACATAATTTTCCATCATCAGGGTCTCAAAGCCACCGGTGCCAATATAGCGCTTCCACCCGGCGTTGACGGTCGGCGAAATCCAGACACCCGCAGCAATGATGGCTGCCATAACATCAGCGTCATAATTCTTACCCCAGCCCTGATCGCCTACCCAGGAACAATGCTCGATGGTCGTGACGCCTGCCCGGGCTGCATTACCAATACCGTCGGTTCCGTGACAGTGAGCTGCCACCCTCAGTCCATTTTGCGTGGCGGCGGCAACAATGGCTGTCAGCGTTTGCTGATCAAACTGCGAATCCACGGGCCGGCTACCTGCCGTGATATTCCCTCCGGTTGCCATCACTTTGATTAGATCAGCACCATGAGCCACCTGCCGTTCAAGTACCTGCAATGCAGTCGCTTCATCTTCAGCCGCTCCTCCCCAGAAGTGGCAATGGCCATTGATTGATGTGATGGGTTGTCCCGAACAAACCAGGCGAGGACCAACGAGTTCTCCTCGGTTAATCCGGTCGCGAATCTCCAGTTCCAGCCACTGACCACCACCGAGGTCACGCGCCGTCGTAATGCCTGCGGAAAGCATCTCTTTGGCCCGAACCGCCATTTCATCCAGCAATTGCTCTGCCGCCGGTTTGTCCTGGGCCAGGGGATCCTTCAGATCAGGATTCAGACATAAATGAACATGGGCATCAATCAGGCCAGGTATCATGGTCAGGCCCCCCATATCCCGCGCGTCTTTATCCACTTCTTCTGACGAACCAACAAAGGTAAAGCGACCATCTTCGATCACCACCGCATCAATACCGGAATCAATCGACTCGGCACTACCGTTCCAGATATTCAGATTCTTAAGCGTTGTCTTAGCCAATACGTTTCTCACTGTAGATAAAGAGGGTCGATGCGGCGAAATTGAACAGGCTTGCTCCGGCAATACCACCAATTAATGCCAGCAGCCGAAATTCATCAAAAAACGCCACCTGGCTTGTGAGCCAGTAATAAATTCCCCAGTTCAGGGAAAATCCAATCATGCTGGAGCCAACAAATTCAAGCCATTGCCGGGTACGTGGCCTTCGCTTGCGCTCACCGAACGTGGTGACACGATTCAAGGCCCAATTGGAACTGACGGCAGGCCAGAAGGAAAGCGCCCGGGCACTCTGGTGACCCAGCCCCAGATATTGAAACAGGTAGTAGAACAGAATATCGACAACAAAACCGCTGGCACCCACCGCCCCGTAGTGAACAAACTCTGCCCATCCTTTGAAACGATGCAGATAGAGGCGACGAAGATGGCGCAGGTACTTCCATTGCTGACCAAAATTCATCTTACTCTCACCGACAGTGCGATCCTTAAACTGAATGGCTACCTCGGATACTCCCGAAAACCTGCCTCGAACCATCAGTTCAAGGCCTATCTTGTAACCAATGGGGCGCAGAGACTCCACATCAACAAATTGACGATTCAGTGCGAAAAAACCGGACATCGGATCGCTGCTGGTGGTCAATGGGCTTGCCAGCAATGTCGCCACGTGCGAATTAAAGAAGCGCCACAGACTCCAGTCACGGTCGAAGCTGCCACCCGCCATGTAACGGCTGCCCATGACGAAGGAATTTTCGTCCTGATCGAGCTTCGCCACCATGGCAGGAATCACTTGCGGCGGGTGCGACAGGTCCGCATCCATCACCAATACCCGGTCCGAATCTGCGGCTTTAATGCCATCAATAACGGAGAGTGACAGGTCTCGAGGTCTGCCACTGGGAAGTAGAATCCGAACGGGGAACTCAGGCTGTAGCGACGCAACGACCTGGATTATTTCGTCTGGTGAATTGTCATCCACAATAAGCATTTCGTAAGCCAATTCTGCCGCGCGCATTACGTCATCAACGTTACGCACCAGAACGGTTATGTTGCCAGCTTCTTTGTAGGTTGGAACCACAATTGTTATCACGCTTCGCACGCCATTTCTGGAAATCCCTTTCTTAGATCCTCAAGACCCGAATGATTATCTTCCACCAAATAAATGCCTGCTAACAAACACCAGCTCTGATTGACCGGATCAGGGTTGATCGCAATTGAGCGTTGAAAAGCCGCAATCGCCCGGTACAGGTCCTGCGGCGCTATCAAGTGCGCACGACCGTATAAACTGTAGAACACGGCCAGGGACTCGACAGTAACAAAGTGCGGGATTTGCTGCTCGGCCAGTTCGGCGATTTGAAGTATTTCCTGCTTGCCATACATTCCCTGGCTAAAGTGTAACAGGGTTTCCAGGGTCGCGAGTTTTCCTGGAAACGTCGCCTGCAGATCATGCAGGCGTTGCTGCTCTTCCGGCGACAGGTCATTTTGGATGAGCTGCAGACGCATATAGTACCGGGACAGGTCGATCAGGCGATGATAGGCGTAGTAGAGTTCATGGGGGTCAGTTATTAACTCAGAAAGATAAAGTGCAAGCAGATAATCAATCAGCATATCCGGTGCCGGGTTTCGTTTGACCGACCCTGGCGCGCCAGGTGTATACCGTTTCAGGATACCCTCGTGCGCAACCGGCGTCAGTGGTGCAGCAATACTAAAGACAGGTTTGCTCGTTCCCTGCAGAAAAGCTTCCCGTAACTCATCCTGCCGGGCGTCCGATGCAAAAGGTGACGTGAGCCGGTTTTCAAACACAAGATTGTCCCAGCTACGTAACTCAATATCCGGCCTTACTCCCGCGACATGATGTAAAAATCCAAACACCCCAATTTCGACATCTCCTGTAACAAAAAGCACACTGTCCGCAGGCAGCGTTGCCAACAAGGTAGTCCCGTATTGAGAAATCCAGTTATCGCGACTTCGATTGTTAACATTCAGGTTAGCCATGCCAACACCCAGGAGAATCAGCACTGCCAGCGTAGTTTCCACTGATTTCCTGCTTCGAGAAAATCGTCCACCGATCCAGTTAATCAATAGGCTTGCTCCGGACGCAAACCAGAAAGCGAGTGCAAGGTAGCTGATCACCGGGTACGGCTTATAAATCGCCTGCCAGAAATACTCAAAACGAAAATTCAACAACAGGTTGAGAATGAACGTCGTACCAAGAAACAGCACCAGAAGACTCAACCACACGTTGACCGGCTTTGACCTGATCATTGAGTACAGTCCGGCCACCACCAGCGGAATCCCTAATACTCCAAATTGGGTGCCACTTTCAGTCAACAACCAAACCATGTACAACAGCCGGTCAGTGCCATCAGCTGCCACATGGACATCGCTGTATGCAGACCTTGAGATATACCTAAGAAGTTCAAGCGGTGAACTGACTTCACCATAAACGGCGATAGTCGGGTCCGCGCTAAATAACAGCAGATAAGGTGACAGACCAAGTGCAAGACAGGCAAACGCAGTCAACCAGAAACCTGGGGAACGAAGCAATACAAGGACTTCGTCAGATCTGGGAGCCAGCATGACAATGAGCGCCGGTCCGGACAGGACCATCAACGGCCAATGATTGGATAATCCCAGGGCACTGATAAAAATAGCTGCATACAGGAATCGCCTGTCAGCGCAGTCCACATAGGCAAGCAGCAACCTCCAGGTGATGAGGAACAGCAGGACTGCCAGGGAATACACCTCAATAATAATTGCCTGTGACCAGAAGGTGGCAGACAACCCGTAGGCGATTGCGGCAATG
This sequence comes from Gammaproteobacteria bacterium, assembly GCA_021773555.1. Lineage (GTDB taxonomy): Bacteria > Pseudomonadota > Gammaproteobacteria > Pseudomonadales > Azotimanducaceae. The sequence goes on along the minus strand of JAJFKA010000037.1, from coordinate 32,160 downwards.
TAGGCGAAGCTGAGATCATCCGACCAGTAAAGGCAGCAGGAAAAAAAAACCGCGACCCCGCCCGCCGCGAACAGGGAAGATAAAAAATTTCCGGCAAAAACACTGTCGTCGAACCAGGGCAAGTCCACAAAGATCTGACAGGCGGCGGTAAACAGGGGGTATCCGGGGGGATGACCGATGCCACCCAGATGGCAGACCATCTGGAACAATCCCGCGTCCTCGAGGCTGATCGTGACCGGCATCGTTGCGACATACAGACAGAGCGTCAGCGCGAAAACCAGCACCAGGTGCCCGAATTCGTATACTCTGGGATGATTGTTCATAGACAACGACAGCATCAATTCGATCGCATTATAGCAATCCAGGGTACAACCCGATCCACTAATACTGAAAGGGGTTCATCGGAATTTTTGCGCCCTCGGTCACAGTTCTTAAATAAGCGTGGCATTTGTGACGGAACGCACAGTCCGGTCAGCCGTAATATCGTGAAATGCTACCTCGAACAAATTGCGGGAGAGCAAAATGTTGAAAAATCACATACAGGCAACTGAACTTATTAACCTGCTCGGACTGATACTGTTCCTGACGACCACAATCCTTTACTTCGGATGAACGGTTTGATTGAGCCGCACAATTTCCCGAAGGCCGGTCAGAATCAGGTCAGGGATAACATGGTCGAAGAGCTTTTCACGATTGAAAAGTTGTGCAAAGCCGCCCGTGCCCAGGACCAGCGGCGGCTTCTCGGAAAATTCCTCAGCCGTGATCCTCTGGATCAGTTCTCTTACCATGCCAACATTTGACCAATACAATCCGGACTGAATGCTTTCAATCGTTGTCCTGCCGAGCGCACGACGCGGTGGTTTTATCTCAACCGAGGGAAGTTGTGCGGTTCGTTCTTCCAGCGCCTCCATCGAGATGCGAACACCCGGAATAATATTACCACCCAGAAATTCCTTTTCGCCGGTGATTGCACATAGCGTGGTCGCCGTACCGAAGTCCGCAATGATTAGATTCTGGCCAGGGAACATGGTCACCGCACCAACCGCATCAGCAATTCTGTCTGCACCGACTTCTTTGGGATCCCGATAGCTGATTTTCAAGCCGGTCTTTGTGCCGGGTCTCAGCACCAGTGGGTCGATACGAAAATACTTCTGGCAGCAGGCGCGCAGCGAGTACAACAAATCCGGGACCACACAACAGATGGCTACTTCCGAGATAAGTTGCGGATTAACATTGTTTTCTCTCAACACCGTACGAAAAAACACCCCCAGTTCATCTGATGAACTACGCAGTTGCGACGTTCGGCGAAATTGCACCTTAAGCTCATCGTTATCAAACAAGCCACCAAAAATCTGAGAATTTCCTACATCAAGACAGAGCAGCACGGGATCACCTCACTATTGCCAACACTGTTATTTTTGTCATTCAACAAAGATCAATGAACTTCTGCTGAAATCGGGACATTATCTATCAACCGTACTTGCCGGCCCTTCGCATCAATACTCGCCGCAACAAATCGACGCCCTCTATGCGTCTCAATATAGTCGACATCAAATCCTTCCGAGTTGAGTGCAGTGGTCATTTCGGTATCCGAGGCACTACTCTCCAGCAGTTCGTGAATCCTTGCAGCCCGATGGCGCGCGCACGCATCGAGATTCAGGTTTCGCGAACTCATCGCCAGGCCATCGGACTCACGAACGGTGGGGCAGCCGATGATATCAACTTCCATAAAAAAGGAACTCACCATGTCTCGAATGAGGTCCAGTTGCTGGTAATCCTTTTCACCAAAATAAGCGGCGCTCGGTCGAACAATGTTCAACAACTTCATCACCACCGTTAACACGCCGCTGAAGTGTCCTGGACGATGCCTGCCGCAAAGCTGCTCGCTGAAACCCTGTTCCAGAACCCGGTATCTGAAGTCATCGGCATACAACTCTTCGTAAGCAGGGAGGAACAGGACATCCACGCCCAGGCGTTGCAGAAGTTTCGTATCGGCTTCGAGTGTATTTGGATAGGCAAGCAAATCATCAGGATTATTGAACTGGGTCGGATTCACAAAGATGCTGACAACAGTCAATTCACAGTCATTCATGCTGCGCTCAACCAGTGACTGGTGCCCCGCGTGTAACGCCCCCATGGTTGGCACAAACCCTGTCGAACGGGCTTGATGGGAAAACTGCCTGAAGTCGGCGACCGATCGAATAATTTTCATGAGTAAGACTCCATCGCAGCTGGATAATTCAGTGTGCGCACGTCCTCATGAAAATGGTTCACCGAGTTCTTGACCAGTGTCTGTATCTCGGCGTAGCGACGGAGAAATTTCGGATTAAAGTTCAGATTAGCACCAAGCAGATCGTGCAATACCAGAACCTGCCCATCCGTTTGCAGCCCTGCCCCAATGCCAATAGTGGGAATCTGCACGGACCGTGAGACACAGTCGCCGACTTTGGCGGGTACACACTCAAGCACCACCCCGAAGCAACCGGCCTGTTCGAGTTGCCTGGCTGCCGCTATCAAGTTTGTTGCTGCTTTTGCGTCCTTCGCCTGAACTTTATGTCCGCCGAGGTTATGAATAGATTGCGGTGTCAGACCAAGATGTCCCATCACCGGGACTCCTGCCTCAATGATGTGTTTAATGATCCCAAGCTGGTGCTCGGCTCCTTCAATTTTTACCGCATGCGCACCGGCCTGCATCAAACACTGCACGGCGTCCATGGCATGGGGGATACCTTTACTGCAGGAAAGAAACGGCATGTCAGCGATCACAAATTTGTCCGGCGCACCCCGAACCACTGCCGCCACATGAAGTCGCATCATTTCGAGGGTCGCGTGCACAGTTGAATCGAACCCATGCATCACAACAGCGAGTGAGTCTCCAACCAGTAAACAGTCAATGTCGGTGTCGTTCAGGATCACCGCGGTCCAATGGTCGTAGCAGGTAACCATGGAGATTTTCTTCTGGTCGCACTTTCTCTTTTTGAACGTCGATATGTTAATCACGGTCGTAATCCTCAGTTTCAAGGCATGATCAACAGCAGACTACCGCGAGGCGGTATAGGCGGGTAATGGGTACCTGTCCTGCCGGATCAAGTCCTACGAGTCAATTAAACAAATTCGAGCCCGCCGCAGCGAGCCATCATTCCCGTCTCTGTCCTTACGTACCCACAGCAGTTGAGTAGTTCAGAATCAAAGCAGGATGTTGCGCAGAATAAAGTAACTCAACTGGACTTTCCATGCCGAATCATGGAGGAAATCGCGAGGAAAGAGGAAAAGCTATTGGCTGTTAATACCCTTGTCGTAATTAAAAAACCGGATGTCCAGATCCGACGCTAACTGCTGATCAGGCGCACGATAGCGGTTGATATAGTCAATGAGCACGGGATTTAAGGCGCCCTGCCGGTGCTCAAAGTCAAGAAAATCGTCCCGGAACCAGTCAAAGATACGGGACAGATACAGGGTTTTGCCGCGTATTTGCACATTGGTCTCGTTACTGACAAATTCAGCCATCGCCTCATCCAGCTGGGCCTGCAATCGATCCGGGTGAAAGGCGTACCGCGGTAATCGAGGACAACTGATGGAAGCGCAGTTAACAGCTGCGTGAATTCGCGGGTCCTTGAACTCTGCCCTGATAATCCTGTTTTCCAGATCCTGCAAGCTTGTTTTCTGCCCGTCAACAATGATGTCCATCCACTGGAAAAACCGGAATCCTGAGATAATCCCGGTCCACACGCTTTTGTCCTCAGGACCTCTCGCAAGAACACCCTTAAAAACCATCGCGTTGTATGCGTTGATGTAATACGCGAGCTTTGCATCCGGCGTGGGGAAAAAAGATGGATGAGAATCCGGGCCAATGGATTCGATCCCCGCAATGTACCGATCAAAAACTACACGGTCAGTTGAAAGACCGACGTAGTCAACCAATCCGCGATCATTCACATAAGCCATCAACACGGTTTCCCAATCGTCATGAGAAAATGCCTCAGCCGCACCGGCCGAAGTTAGTGCCGGTAAGAAGAAGGCAAGCAAACACAGAATCCGGAACAACTTGGCCATGCGGTCTCTCATTTCTGATACAGGTTTAACACAGGCGGCTGGATCAAAATCGCGCGAAAGTCACCCACGGATTCATAACCCGCTTCAACCTGACGTTGCAACGCGGCTTTCGTTACAAGCACGGATCGTTTCTAGTATACTGCGCAGCGTTGTGACACCAGCCGGGACTGTGAAGCATTGGCTGACTGGAACAACATTGGGCCTGTAGCTCAGTTGGTTAGAGCAGTGGACTCATCAAAATGGTGCGTTCATATCGAAAGGTATGAAATGAACGGGATGAATTCAGGGAAACCTTAACGGTCGCGCGACGCGACTGCTGGCAATCCTGAGCCAAGCTGGATGTACACATCCGGAAGGTGCAGAGACTACCTGGGAACTGGTGCAAACCGAGTGTTCTTAATAACAGGCAAGAGCGTCCCGCACCCCACCAGCACCAGTGCTGAGGGTGATGAGATAGTCCGCTCCCGTTAGAAATATCGGGAACAAAGTGAATCCATTGGTCGAAGGTTCGAGTCCTTCCAGGCCCACCAAACTCGTCAGAGATGCTACCCAATCAGGTAACTAACACATTACCGGCAACCTGGTCGTCTGGAGGTTACCTGGTCGGCAGTCCACAGGAAAAGTCACGGATAAAGTCCATGCGCTGTCTGTGTCTAACTTAACATCTGATAAGCCGCCGTTCTCAGATCATCCGCCATAGGCACTATGGACCCCAGGTACTGCGACATAAAAACACCAACCATTTCCTCATTCGGGTCCACCCAAAAATAGGTGCTTGCCGCGCCTGCCCAGCCGAATTCTCCCTTACCTGTCAGGGCAAGGGCTGATCCAGGATCCATCATGATCCGGACACCGAGTCCCCAGCCATATCCCGGCAATGGACTTAAGCCGATCCTCAGTGGAAGCTGGGATTCAGGGATGCGGTTTGATTTCATCATTTCGAGCATCTTACGGGATAAGATGATTTTGCCCTCGGAACTTCTTCCGGTTAGCAGCATCGTTGCAAACTTAAAATAGTCATCCAGCGTCGAAAACAGTCCGTGACCACCACGGCTATAATCCGGATTGGTTGAGGGATACATTTCTTCAACATCAGACGGGATGAGTTCCTGCACGCTCGGAGGATTCAGGAACGACATATCCTTGACATCGGAAACGCCGTACATCGACATAATACGATCCTGCTTCTCGGCCGGTACAAAATAGTCTGTATCGTTCATCCCCAGTGGCTCAAAAATAAATTCGCGCAATAAACTTTGCATGGTCCGACCGGATGCTTTTTCACAAACATGCGCCAGCACATCCGTTGACACGCTGTACCGGAACTGGCTGCCCGGCTGGAATGCAAGTGGTTGTGTGGCGAGCTTCGCCATCATTTCATCGAGTGAACAAGCACCGTCACTGGCAAGATCAATCGCGTCATAACCCGGTGCGATATGACACCCGGCGATAAATTCATAGCTGAAGCCCGCCCGGTGAGTGAACAGATCCTCCACATTAACGGGTCGGTTAGCTGGTGCGAGTTCTCCCGTCGGCAAGAGTACCCGGAGATTACGAAATGCGGGATTGAACTGCGCCAACATGTCGTAGAGCCGCAACTTTCCCTGTTCAATCAAAATCATTGCCATGACCGACACGATGGGCTTCGTCATGGAGTAGATGCGATAAATCGCGCCGTCAGGAATCGCCTTACCTGACGCGGTATCAGCAACACCTGCGCGACCCGAAGCCAGCGGTTCCCCGCTTGCTTCGACACGCCACTCAATACCACTGAATTGCTGGCGGTCGATATAACCCTCAGCCGCGTTCTGTAGTCGATTTTGTCTCGTCACCTGGATTCCATTCGTTTTTTAGTAGGAAGCGATTGTAGTGATAAGGCCGACAGAATACGAATCCGCAAAATCACCCTGGAACAGGGTGATTTTCCTTGAAAGGATTTTCCTTGAAAGGATCGGGAGTTTAAGGCTGTCCCGACGGGTCTGATCACCCACAGGGACTAACCCGCGGGCTTACAGTTCGAGGCGAACCCCTACCGTAAACCTGTTGCTGGTGACATCGCGTAGCCCGATTAACCTGTCGTAGTTGACGAACCACTGTGTGCCGCCCGGTCGGAGCAGGATCGCACCAAGGCTAAGCTGGAAAAAGTTCTGGTCAGGTTCGTCAGTATTCAACCTCACTTCGTAGGTACGATCACCAGAATCAAAAAACGGATCGTTTAGATAAAACGCCCTGGCAACCCTGATGTCGTCCTCAAACTCACGCTGAAATTCAAGACCCGCGTAGGGCTGAACCACGCCGAATCGATTGCTGATCGTATAGGCTACCTGGACACCCAGGACGCCAATCATCGACTCTACATTCTGGGATTCAACGCGCATGGCCCAGTCATTATTGAGAGAGCCGTCGGGGAGTGTGGAGTTGGCTGCTACGACCCGCTCCCGATAACCGTCTATATCGACATCCACTGCTTCGAGTCGACCATAAAGACTATAGTTGAGGCTCTTATTGTTGCCGTTATAGCCTGCGCCAAGACTCCATGCCGTTTGATCAGCTTCGGTGTCGCTGGCCAGGGTTCGCTGAACCAGTGCACCACCTGCACCGTAATTAATGTTGCGGATACCCTCATAGTCATAGGAACCCGTTGTGATCGAGCCATCCACATAGAATTTTTCTGTGAAATAGGTTCCATACAAGGTAAAGGTTGTGCCTTCACCCTCCGTCTCTCCCAGATTCTCCTGCACCTCTGCCTCTGATTCGGAATAACCCACCGCGACTCCGGCGACAAAAGAATCAGAGAACCGGTAGTCAATTCCGGCCGTCAGACCATAGGCATCAAAATCGAAGCCACTCTCGTTAAAAGTCGCGTCCTTATCACCGGTGCCATAGTTGCCGTTAATAAACAGACCGAGACGACTAAAGTCTTCTCCGGCGTTGCCACCCATGAATGAATCTCCCGTCATGTGCAGCCCGGCGATCGGTAATCCGCTGGTTCCTGTCCGCACGAATTGTAGGCGGCTGCTGACGTTGTTGTTCTGGTCGTGCATGGTATCGGTGGACCCGGAACCCATGATCTCGGTTTCCTCAGGTACAACCTGCTGTAAAGCCTGTGCAAGCTGCGCATTGCTGATGCCCAGCGTGGGCAGCCCAAGACTGGTATCTGCCGTGCCTACAAGCTCGGCACAACGATTGCCTAATTGTCCGGTGGCGGCTTTGTCGACCTTGACCGTCCCTGTCTGGCTGGTACCGGTTGCAATACTCTGGCATAAACCCTTGCCAGAAACGTCAGCGATAATGGGCCTGACGCCATTGACATCAGCACCCTGGATCGCATCTGCTGCTGCATCCTGGGGACCATTAAGATTTGTCAGCAGGTCAAGACCTACGGCATGAGCGAGCGGTGCTAAGAGTAAAGATGCGATGCTAATTGTTAACAAGATTGAAAATTTTCTGGCACCGCTGGATATAACGGGTGCAAGGGTAAAGGGTAGTGTCATTATTTATTGTCCTTTCAGGGTAACCGCGATTCGGCTGCTAAATGCCGCACCATTATGGTCTGAGCCCTATCCAAAGTCCATGTGCAACACCATGAGAGGCTCCCATCCCAGGGCGAAAACATCGAATAAAAAGCTTTACATAGAGTGTTTCTGACAATCAGACTGCGACGGTTAGTCACGCCATCCAGACCAACGAGTGACCCGGATGGCAGACTAAACCTATTGGTCCAGTTGTTTTAAAATATCGGGCCATAGCGACCGCCAGCAGCAGTTGTGAGCAATCCCTGGTACCAGATTCAGTTCGCTACCCGCTTGTCTTTCTAGCGCAGGTCGAAGCATCTCCGCGGTGATGTTGGTATCGTCTTCGCCCAGATAATGCAGTTGCCGAATTGATCGCTTAAGCGGCGCATCATTCATCGGATTCAACGAACCGGTGAGCGCCCCGTAACCATGATGAACGCTCCAGGCCCGGGTATCGAGGTTACCCGCCAGGGTAACGATCGCGAGAACATCCTGACGTCGCGCCGCCATTAACATCGCAAGGGTTGCCCCTCCGCTGTGGCCAAATAACGTGATGCCATCGTAGTCGCTGGCAATGCTGTCCAGGGCGGCATTGAGACTGCTCACAACTGCTTCGTCATAACGTCTGCTGGTCCACCAGACCGGTCCCCATTCCGGTTCCCCTTCCAGACGGCAGGCGTGGTCCCTCGTGCCAAAATAGCACGGGCGGCCAAGGTAGAGTGCGGGATCAGCGTCGAGAGTCATCAATTCCAGCATCAATGGGCGCGCTGGTGTGGGGTCAATCGCAACTCGCCGCGTATTCACAAACGCCCGCCCATCTCCCTCAAGATAGACGTGTAATATTCTGCCCGGATTACGATTGTGTACCAGCAGATGCCGGAATTGCTCCCCGGTCTGATAACGCAGATCCCAGTTATGCCGGGCTGCCATATTCCCCGGAGATTGATGAGCACAGGCTGTCAGCAACAGCGTGCCCAATAGCAAAACAGCGTTTAAGCCAGCTGAACGTACCGGGGCACGTGTATGTAAAGCGTCTTTGAGACTATCGATTGGCGCTTGGAACAAACAGGAAATCACCACCCTCGTGCCCGGAAAAATTAATCGGTGCATATTCGGGCTCCTGCTTGAAGTCTATGCTCGCCGCGCGCAGCGACACCCGTGCCAATACCTCCCGATAAAGTCGCTGGCCTTCGATGACTCCCTCATTGTTCTCCAGACTTTCCAGGAAAGCCTGAGAGAATACCGAATGCCGTCCGCCGCCCACATCAAGCACCGGTGCCAACCCGCCTGAAGTCAGCGCAGTCCTGGCTTTCTTCTGCGATAACACTGCCAGGTATTTTTCGTACTCCTGTTCAGTCATCCCGCCCTGCATCTTCATCATTGCTGAACGGGTCAGGGCACCGGAGTAGCAGGAATCGGAAACGACCAGAATTTGTTTTGCATTGATGATATTCAGAAAATCAGTGATGACGGTATTATTCAGCCAGTTCACCGGATTATCGGATTCAGCATCAACCGGCAGCCAGTGGCCACGATTGTTGACCTCGTCCAGTCCGCCATGGCCGGCATAGTAAATCAGAAAGTTATCTTTCGAAGTCAGCGTCTTCCGATACTCATTCAGTGCATTGATAATCTCATTACGACTCCCATCGAGCACCAGCGTTGTCTCAAATCCATAGCGATTCTCAAGCAATGTGACAACATCTTTGACGTCTGCACTGGGGGTAACCAGGTCCGGCAGGAATCGGTAATCACTGTTTCCTATGATCAGGGCATAATATTTCCCGTAGTCAGTGACCTCCTTTTTTCGTTTGACAATCTGCTCGGCGTCGGTCGACATCTCGAAGGTCAGCGCAGATCGTTTTCCCTGGGTGTCGATTGCGATCACCTCAACCGGTGTCTTCTCCGCTAAAATTACGACAGACGTGCTGAAAATTCCGCGTTCGTTGACCTCCTGTTTTTCGCCATTAACCGTCAGCGACATGAGCCCGGTAGGTGCGTCTACCCTGCCAGTGATTTGCCTGCTGGTGATCGTGCTCATGACGCTCACGACGGACACCCCGCGCGTGCTTTTCAAGGTTGGCTCAATCAGGGCCAGAGTGGGTCCGGCCAGATTATCCAATGACAACTTCTCCGCCGCCTCGCCAGACTTATCCAGTTGCGTCTTGTATTGCTGAGCCTGGCTATTGGCCGCCTCAACCTGTTTCTCGAGGACGGCGATCAGGCTCGATTGATCCTCAATCTGCTTCCTGGGTTCCTGCAAGGCTTTCTCAAGTGACCTGATCTGGGTTTCATATTGCCGGGACGCATTTTCCAGAGTCCTGATTTCCTGATTTTTCTTATCCAGGCTTTGCGCAAGCCTGGCTTGTCGATCATTTTCTTTCTGCAGTTTGTTGTCCTGCTTCGCCAACGCTCTTTCCAGCGAAGAAATTTGTTTCAACATCTTCTTATTCTGTCTTTGATCGCCACTTTTCTCAGCCAGTGTTGCGCGCAGCGTATCCGCTTCAGCTTGCCGTTCTGCCATATCAGCCAGCAGATTTTTCACCCGGGAATCCTGTTCCGCCAGTGCCTGTTTCGGACCCTCCAGCGCTTCCTGCAAGGAGACCAGGGACTGGTTCTGGTGGTCGCGTTGCGCCTCTACCTTCGCCAACTGCTCAAGGGTTGAGCCCAACCGGCCGTTCAACTCATCAGCGCGCGCCTGTTCCTCATGCAATACCCGGCGTTGTTCCTCCATGCTGTATGTTGCAGTCTCAAGCGACTGCTGCAGTCTTGCCCTTTCCTCTGAATGAATTCTCGCCAGGTCAACGAGCGTGTAAGGTTGACCCGGATGACCGCCGAGCAGGGAAACAAGTTCTGCATAGTCACTTTCTTTCAGCGTAATCGAGCCCTCGTTGAGCGTTACGGGTTGTAACTCAATCAGTGCCGGATCACCGATGGCTCTGGCGTAAAGCGCTTTTGCCATATTCAGATTCTGATCAACACCCAGCCCTTTCTCAAATAGCTGCGCCAATCCCAGCATAGCCTCGGCATTACCCCCATCGCTCGCCTTCTGATACCAGCTGGCGGCCTCGGTATAATCAGGCGCTGTTCCCAGTCCCTTTTCGTAAATGTGCGCCACGTAGAGTTGTGCCTTCGCATCGCCTGCCTGGGCTGAGGACAGCCATATTTTCAGTGCTGTCGTGTAGCTGGCACGGTCATAGGCAACGTATTCGCCCCCCCTGATCTCACAATCAATAGCTGCCGTCTTGATGGGTCTGCGCTGGGTGATAAATGTCGTGACCCGGCCCATTTTCCGTACCTGTCCCGGCAACAGGCAATCAACCGGCAACAGCGATGCACTGTCGTCGGCCTGGCTATTGCCGATCATCACGATCTGCGAGGCAACACCTGCCAGCAGCAATATGGTTCGAAGCTTCATATAACACTCAATGTCTGTCTGAGATTGATTTGCCCGGATTCGGTTGCGTTTTCCTCCGGAACTGATCGGTAAAGCCTAGCCCGCATTATTCATGAAGGGAATGGATTTTATGGCAATTGTGGCGAAGAAGGTTGGACCAACATCGTGAAAGGCATAGCCGTAGCTATGTCTTGAGCGATTTTTTTCAAGATTCGAAGGCAGAATTGTCAGAAAACCATTCAGACACAGACTGTATTTCACGAATTGACTTTCATTTTTACCTAACCTATTGAAATATAATAACCTAACGATTATACCGTGTCGCCTTCGTGAATAATGCGAGCTAGCACCTGCGATACGGAATGACATCGGCGATGATCAACAATATCGGTCTCATCATCGACACTTTTATAATGTATCCGGGACCATATACCAACACCACCGATTTTAGGCGTACAACAGCTATCTTTTCCCGTCGATTGTTGCAATGGAGATGATTAGTCTATGCTGTCAGGCTGGCACACCCCGGGACAAGTCAATTGAGCAAGCACGCCAACATTTCCAGCAGCATCCTGCTGACCATTACCGTCTCCCTGCTCACGGCAGGTCCAAATGCATTCGGTCAGTCGGCCAATGGTGGCATGGTCACCGCGCGAGGGTCCGGCGTCGCCACGGGAGAAAAGCTATCCAGAATCCAGGCCAAAATGTTGTCCAAACGAGCGGCGATTGTTGAGGCCCAGCGAAATCTGCTGGAACTCATTGAGGGTGTCAGGATCACCTCCGGTACCACCGTCAAGGACATGACTCTGCAAAGTGATGTTATCGGTACACGCGTCAAAGGCATGATACGCGGTGCATTCATTACCAGTGAAAACGTCTATGAGGATTCTGGTGACTGGGTCGCCGAGGTGGAGCTGTCCGTCTGTATCAACAGCGCGCCGCTCAATTGCCGACACAAACCAAATCTGGCATCTCTGCTGCAATCGGCCCTGGACAAAACCCTGCCGGAGAAAATGTACCGCCCTGAATCCAATTCGGCATCATCAAATTCTTCGACTGAACCACGTTCAACCGGTCTGATTGTTGACCTCAGTGCACAGGAGTTCGCGCCACAACTTGATATCCGGATTCAGACCCCGACTGGCAAAGAACTTTACGGGCCGGCGCACGTGGCGCCAGGTACTGACTGGCTGTTCTGGTCTGATAGCCTTGGCAATGCCAGCGCGATGACTGATGTTATCGGAGAACGGCCCCTGTTGGTTAAAAGCGCAACTATTGGAAACGACTCCCGAATCATTGTCTCCGAAGACGACGCCAGTGATATTTTTACAAAAAATCGCAATGGCGGAGACTTCCTGAAGCAAGGCAAGGTCGTGTTTGTCATTAAGTAAAATCAGCAGAGTTAGCGCCATGAAGTTGACCGCGAGTATCGTTTTTTGCCTGTGTTTCTTACCGGTCGAGGCAATGGCATCTGATGCGTTCGAGGATCTTGACGCGGTACTCGAAGCCCAGTTTGAGCAACTTGATGCGGAACTGGAAGCGCAGTTCCAGGCACTGGATCAGGCGATTGAGGTGGCATTCAAACGACTCGAAACCGAGGTCACCGCCGAGTGGGGTGCCGATGATGTCGAGCTACCCAGTAAAACCCAATGGGTGGACTATTCCGAAGATAAACACTTGCGTCGAATTATTGACTTCGAGAAAGGTGTTATCAACATAGAGCACATCCTCAATACCGGCGACGATGTGTCAGGTATTATCTCCAGCATGCAGCAGGCCGCATCAACAATTTCCACCGACACCATGGAGGATCTTTCAAAAAAAGATTCCGTGCTGCTGGATGTTAAAGCCCAGCTCGCGAGCCAGGATATTGAATTGGAGCCATTTTCGTTCAAAGCCACGGAACCGGTCCTCGGCGGCATCGTTGATCGCATCCCTGAAGCTGTGCAACTGGAAGTCATGCTCAACAATGCACTCGAGGGTGTGAAAAAGACCGATGGCAAGATCAAAGCGAGAGTGAGCCCACTTCCACACAAGCAAAAAAAGATATCCCTTGAGATTCCCTTACGCTTTGGTTTTCAGACATCCTTCGCGGCGCGCCACCAGGCAGCCGTTTTGCGGGAAGCAAAAAGACAGGCGCTGCCACCCAGCCTGGTGTTTTCAATTATCGAGTCCGAGAGCAGTTTTAATCCCAGGGCCAGATCAGCGGTCCCTGCCTTCGGCTTGATGCAGCTGGTACCTCGATCCGGGGCCATGGATGCATACAATTATGTTTACGGCGAGAAGTTACTGCTGGATCCTGAATATCTGTATGACGCCGAGCAAAACGTTGAACTCGGCGCAGCCTATCTGGGTCTACTGTTTACCCGATATTTACGCCATATCGAGAACATCCAGAGCCGGCAGTTCTGCATGATCGCTGCTTACAACACCGGCGCGGGAAACGTCGCACGAAGTTTTACCGGTGAAACCAACGTCCGTACTGCATCTGTGATGATCAACAAGTTGACGCCAGAACAGGTATTCGACCATTTGCAGGCGAACCTGCCTTACGATGAAACCAAACATTACCTGACGAAAGTCGTCAAGGCCCAAAAGAAATATGCCAGCATGGATCAGTAGGTGATGACAAAATTCAGAGACCCACTACATCACCGAAAACGGTTTCCTGTACCCCGGCGACTGTATCGCGGTGGAGCGCGGCGAGTACGCTAATCTTCGACGCGTCTCCAATGCGCTCTGTGAAGGCGGGAAACAGTCGGTAGCACCAGTGACGAAAACCGTCGTCGCCGCGAATCAATGTCATGAAGCCAAAGAGCTGCTGCTGGAAGCGAAAACGGATGAAGATCTCGAGCAATCGGCGCGTAAGGTTAAAATTCTCTGCCAGTTCTGACAAAACCCGGTTCGCGCGGCGGCAGGTCAGAGCCTGGAGGTCAGAGTCTGGGTGTCCAGCATTCACCTAGACTCAATCAAATTTGAGGGATACGAGACAAGCCCAGTCTTCTGGTTCCTGAGCGGATGTGGCGGTATACTTGCTGTTGAGTCCTTACGGACACAGGCTGCAGGGTATAACAAATCCAGGATGGACAAATGAACCTCCTGCTCAACCCCGATCACGAATTCTGCCAGGAAGTACTCGCTGCTCTGGGTACGGCAGCCAGCCTCGCCTCAGTCGACGACCAGGGTTACAGCCTGGTTGCAATCAACGATCTCGGAAGAACCTATTTCGGTTTGTCACCAATTGATGGAATCACCAAGTTAAACCTTGAAAACATGCAGCGCCTGACCGGGTCAACGTTACGGTCAACGGAGGCATACCTCGCCCGTTTGCACTCGAACTACAAGAGAGTCGTTGATTCAGGCATGCAGCAGATCACAGAAACAGACTACCTGACGGCTGAAGGTGAGACCCGGTGGTCGCGCAACGTATTAACACCCATCATGCAGGCAGGTTGTGTGGTGCGACTCTTCGTAACGTTCCTGGATATGACCGAGCTCAAAACAACTCAACACACATTGGAAAAATCACTCAGCTCGCTCGTTGGCGGTCTTGTCCACTACTGCGACTCATGTCAAAAGGTGGAGAGTGAGGATGGGCAGTGGCAGACCATTACTCAGTATATGTCATCTGTCTCCCCTGAGCGCATGTTTAGCCATGGGATGTGTCCAGCCTGCGCGGACAAGTTCCAATTGGACGACGACCCATGAAAACTGTTATCAGCGAGGAAGACTGGGGGGACACAATTAATTCAATGCCGGTGGGCATGCTGCTTCTTGGCGCCGAAAAAAATCATCGCTTTATTGTTCGCGCAATCAACGACACTGCGCGATTACTCTTTCAGACGGTGGCAGATCCCGTTGGGCTCTCAATTCAGGATTGGCAGTTCAATGATGAGATACTTGAGCGTATGCAACGGAATTGTGAGGCATGTGTCGCATCGAACGAAGCAGGCACGATTGAAAATCCTTTCGTTCTGAAGGATGGTTCAATCGTTTGGTCAAATACTACGGTTGTGCCGATCAAATCTCACGACAATACAGTGACAGCGTTGCTGGTAACGACGGTCAATGTGACGGAACTTGTAAACGTGAGACGTGCAAGGGAACGTGAACTCGCCTTGCTGGCAAGCGGATATGTAACACTTTGTGCCTGGTGCAACAGTATTCGCGAAAATGATCAGTGGATATCGGTCGATGAGTACCTGATTGCTCAACCAGAGAGTCATGCAGAGAGTCATGCCGAGAAACTGATCTGTCCCGACTGTGCTGCGAAATCATGAGCATGAGCATCACAAAAAGTCGCACTGCCTGACTTGATGAGCAACGACCGGGAATCCCAGTTAGACACCGCCGTTTCTGCGATCCAAAAGGGTGAGCTTGATTCAGCTGCGCGCCTGTGTCGGGAACTGCTGCAACAAAATCCCAATGATGCTGAAGCCTGGTCTTTTTACGGCGTCGCAACTGTGGAAAAAGATCAGGTAGCCGGATTAAGTGCACTGCACCGGGCCGTGGAACTCCAACCCCGCGAACCTCGCTGGCATATTAATCTTGGTATCTGCCTTGGCCAGTGCCATCTCTATGCAGAGGCCGAAACCGCCTGCGGTGAAGCATATACCCTGGCAAAAGGCGACTACGATACATTGATTCCCTGGGCCGATAGTCTAACCGCAGTGAGACAATACCAGCAGGCTGCCGACATCCTGCAACAGGCATTAAGCCAAAAGCCGCTATCCGCTACGGCGCGTAAATTATCGTTCGCCCTTGCGAACGTCGGTGATCCGCTTGGCGCTCATCAGGCACTGAATTTCGCAGTTCGAGACAAGATGCCGTCAATGCCCGATCAACTGAACCTGGCCCGACTCGATATGCAACTACAGTGGTTTGAGAAAGCCGCCGACCGTATCGAGGCACTGCTCGAAACAGCACCTGACAATCCTGATGTGGCGAACCTCGCGGCTGAACACTATCGGTCCCAGGGTCGAGCGGAGAACGCCCGGGCCGTCCTGGAACAAGCCTATGCACAGCAGCCAGATAATACCGCGCTCATCATCAATCTCCTCAAAGAGAAATCACCACCTGTCGATGTCCTCAGCAAGGCAGAGACGCAATTCGCAGATGAATCCCGACGGACCAGCGAACGACGAACCCTGGCATTTACGCTGGCCCAATACTTCGACCAGGCGAACCTATATGACCGTGCCTGGTCCTATGCCAAACAGGCAAACCGGCTTTATGGAGATGGTGTGCAATATGTTCCAGAAAAGTGGCAGCGCCATCTGGCTGCCGCTGTCGATCTATATCAGCGCTCGGAAATTCAGGAGCATGAAGGCCCGCGCCTGATCTACCTGTTGGGAACACCTCGATCCGGTGGCACGCTACTGCAGTCTCTGCTCGCAGCGGCGCCAGAGGTAGCCTCGGTTGGGGAAAGGGGCGCATTACTTCCCTGGCTGCTGCGACTCCTGGACCTTCCCGAGGATCAGCGCCTGGAATACTGGAACCAGAATCTGCTTAACCTGAGTCGAGCGGATGTCGAAGGACTCAGAAAGCTGGTGCCGGCACTCGGTACAATTGTCGATAAAACTTCTCACCACGCGCACGTGGCAGGATTGTTGAAAAGACTGCATGGGAATGCCGTACTCATCAACAATCGACGCGAACCACTCGATGTCATGGTATCGATCTACCTCAGGGACTTCCCCGCGGCCTTTGACTATTCGCGTCGAATCGAAGACATTGCAGACCACCTGCAGCTACATGACAAAGCGATTGACCTCTGGCGCAGTCTCGGGCTACCCATGATCGATCATGACCATGACGAATTCATCACGAATCCCAGAGTTCGGGCGCAGGCTCTGTTCGCGCAATTGGACATTCAGTGGCAGGACACCTATCTCGAACCCGGAAACAGAAACGCTGTCGTGCACACGTTCAGTCAGTCACAGGTTCGTGAACCCGTCTCAAAAACCAGTAGCAACTGGCTCAACTATCGCGAATTTATGAGCGACCTGGCAGGTTCGTTAGAGTCCAGAATCGAGAGGTAGTACCGCAATCAGATATAGCAAGGACAATAGCAGATCATGCATTGCCGGTAGCCTGGTCCGATCTGGTATCCACTTCTGTCACCGCATTCCCCAGCCTCTGCGGTTTGAATGGATAGGCCAGTTGCCTAAAGAACGTCGCAGGCATCACTTCGCTGATGCCGAACTCCACAGGAGGTTTTTGCGGCAGGTAAAGTGTCCCGAATAACCAATCAAAGATCGGGAAGAGTCCGGCGAAATTCTTGCTCTGGCCCTCGGCCGCTGAGGTATGATGCCAGCGGTGAAAATTCGGGCTGGCGATGATATAGCGGAGTGGGCCGAACGACCAGGGAACATTGGCGTGCAGGAAGATCGCCAGCAATATCAGTACTGGCAGGTAGAACGCAAGTGCGGTCAGTGGAAACCCCATCATTGCGAAGGGTAAGACTCGCAGTGTTTTGGAGAAGATGTCGTTGAGCGGATGAACGCGAACAGCAGATAGCCAGTCAAGCTTCTCCGAGCTGTGATGAACGCAGTGAATATCCCAGAGGTCATCGACATGATGGAACATTCGATGAATCCAATAGCCGAGGAAATCCCCGAACACCAACATTTCGAAGACGATTAACCAGAGTGGCTGCGCGGCGACCGGCCCAAATCCCTGGGTTCGCAAGACGTCGGCATCAATTCCTGTCAACGCAACCACGGAAAAGATCACCACACCAACACAGATGGTCGTCACCGTCTTCGTAAAAATCGGATTGAAAAACCAATAACAAACGTCGACCCGCCACTGTTCTCGAAACACTTTCTGGCGAACCGCTGGCCACAATCGTTCGATGCAGCCAATAATCAGGCCGAGCGTCACCAGGGCAATCAGCAACACCGCGATCTGTTTCACATACGCATCCCATTTGGCTCACACAGACCAGTTATTGTTAACCCGTCAAACGCCGAAGGCCAGCAATATTTTTTCTGAGCCTTACAATTCACGCCAGTAAATGACTCGATCGTGACCGCGATACTGGCCAAATGTGGCCTCCACAGCGGCCTTGTCCTCGGGAGTGCCATTGTTGTCCCAGTCATACCGCAGCCAGTACAAGGACGCCAGATTAACACTCACCGTGACGGTGCCCGTGTTTGCAGCACCCGGAGCATCGAATACTATTCCCGCGTCGCCGGTAACAACGCTGGCACCGGAATGATTGAGCGTTGTTGTGCCACCGCCAACCGCAATGCCAGTTATCGAATTCACGCCCGCCGTGCCGACGGGTGAAGTGGTAATGAGTGGCCCGATGGCACTACAGTTGTCGTCCGGATTCATGAAGTAATCTCCGGACGAGAAATATTCAACGATTCCCGGCAAGACGACACTTTCCGTTTCCGGACCGTACGCATTTTCCATATTCCAGCGCCCGAAGCGCAGAAACTGATCGTTGTTCGTGTTCATAGCCGCAGGTGCCAGATCACTCTCCCCTGTGAACCCTATTCTGGCGAGGGTAGCGCTGCCAACGACGTCATCGCTGTCCCGGAGATAGACCGTCAGTGCAGCGTCAGCATCGAAGGGGTCAAGCGCAGCAAGCGGCTTCGTGTAATAAAATGTCTCACTTGTATGCAGGCTGAACTGCAGCGTGCCAGCGGCACTCGCGATATTCCCCGCACCGTAGTTATGCACCGCGACCGGGGCAACCAGACTGCTGGCACCGGCAACATTGTCTGCATAGCAAAAACCATTGATCGACGCGCAGTTACCACTGGCGGGCAAAGTGGTTCCAAGTTTCCAAAAGTCCCCCTCGTAGTTCGTGGTGGTGGCACCGCTCGCTTCTACGGCCGTGATGGTGACCAGGGGAACAAGAGAGAAATCAAAAGGTTGCGCCAGATAAGTGTAGTTCGTACAGGCAGAGGCAAATGCAGCACTGTCAATTTGTACCAGGAAACTGGCCGGCTTGAAGCGGCCGATGTTCGCGGTGGTAAAGGCGTCAAGATTCACACCAAAATATTGCAACGGCGACGCAAGCGGCGACGTCGTGATGGTAAATACACCCACCTCTGATATCTGTTCAGCGCCTTCCACAACTGAGCCGTTTGCGGAGGCGTCAAAAACGAGCGTGGACACATCGAGTGCACCATCACTTCCACCGGCAGGTTCAACCACAGATAACGTTAAACCAACGCTACCCTCATAATCGTCCGCCACCATGCTGTTCGTGCAAACAGCATCTGCCTGCAACGAAAAATTCTCACCTGCCTGCTTGAATACGTCGCAGGTTGCACTGGCCACGGCACAATCGGTGGAGTCAGCCGCGTCATTTTCAAACACCATTATCTGAGCTGGCGCAACGACAAAAGAATTACTCTGACTCAGCAAGGGAGGTAACTCAATCACACTCCCGTCATAAGGTGCATCATCATGTTTGATGTAAACACCCAGAAACTGTCCTGCGTTATCGTAGCTTACCGGGAAACTGGCCGTCTCTCCGGCGACAAAGCTAACGCTGAAGTTGCTGGCACCAGGCTCCGTCTGATCCGATATCGCCGTACCGTCCATCACCAGATCCGTGCTCACTGCATCTGCACCCGGATTCCCGCTCGGGTCAACATTCACCTCGTACCATACTTTTAAATTCTTACTTCCAGCAAAACCGTCCAACTTCTGGCAGATTCCTGGTGAGCTGATATCCTGACCGATTGCAGTCAACATCATGGTGGAAGAATTACCGCAGAAAAAATCCGTTGGACTTGCTACGACAAAACCGGCCGTACCGAAGGTTGTGCCGACGCTTGCGGTGGTACCGGTTGCAGAGACATTATCAATCGCCGTGACCAGTAAATTCCCATCGGCGTTTTGATGATAAAGATAAACGTCAGTCGTCCCGCCCTCACCCCCTGATAAGATCACGCTGGTGACGGGCGGCCCACCAGTCAGGCCTAAGTAGAATTCGCTGTTGGCAGGATCACTGGTCGACAGATCAATGGTTCCGGCGTAATCCGTTTTTGTCGTTATCAGGTCATCGCACAAAGCAACGATACCTACGGTTGCTCTGGTAGTGGGACACGCAAGTCCGTAGGCAGGTTGGGTAATCTGGAATCCACCCAGGGTGCAACTGCCCGACGGCTCATCATTAATCAGGAACTCAATCACATTGAGACCCAGTCGACCTTTATCATTCAATACAGAATAGTTAGCACCACCATAATTGGATGTGACGTAGTCTGTGTCACCGAGAATAACCAGCGTACCCGCCCCTGGCGCAAACTCACCCTCCGCCCAGCAGGCGATCGTTGTTCTTCCTGCCGAGTCCGTTCCGCAAATGGTTCCTCCCAATCCCGTGACGGTTGCGCCGTCGAGATAGCCGCGTTCACCCGCATATGAAACAGTGCCAACACCTCCAAAAACAGTATCAATGGGATCAAATACGGAGGTATCTCCAGTGGAATTGTTGGCGGTCGATATCCCCAACTGTTCGCCGATACCGTCCCGGTCGTTATTATCCTGGAACAGCACCAGGTCACCCCCATTGAGGAAGAAAGTCACGAGCGCTGCCTCGTGCGCGGCAGATTGTGATGTCGTCCACCAGCTACTGACGAAGGCATCAATGCCATCAAGGGTTGTCGCGTTGATCGCCGTGATATCGACTGTACTGACGGGCGTGTCGACGATTCCTCCCGGACCAAAATTACTGGTATTTTCCATGGCTGCCCGCCAGGCAGCATGTTCAGACCCATCCCAACTCCAGTTACCACTACTACTGGAAAGTGAGGAATCATTCCCGGTGATCACAAAGTAACTGCAGGGATTTATCTCATCGACCAGAGCCTGGATATCAGCTTGTGATCGCGCGTAACTGCTGACTATGACCTCATCAATCGCACCAATGAACTCTCTATCCCCATAACCCTGATCAGCGCCAATTTGCAGAGGATCGGAATTGATCATCAGGTCTTCTGCGGCATAGGTCTGAAAGGCATCTTCACTGCCGTTAATGTAGATCGACTGTCGATTGGCAGATTTCGAATACACGATCGCAACATGAGTCCACACGCTGGTCACAATTACGGCACTTGAGGTAAATGTGCGGGTTGCCGCAAGGGAGTTTTGCCACCACCAGACGAGTTGCCCGGCAGGGTTAATGTGGAGTTCGAAATTTTCATCCTTGGAAAAAACCGTGTAGTAGTCAGACCCGGGCAAGGCAGTCGGATTGATCCAGGCTGAGACCGTCAACTCATCAGTTATATCCAGGTTACTATCGTCCGCGACCTCAAAATAATCGTCGCCATCGAAGCGTCCGGCATTACACACACGCCCCGGGATAGAATCGGGATCTCCAAAGGCGACGCCGCTTAAACCGTTCGCACCGCTATCAACGAGTTCCCCGGGCGTACCGTTCCAGATCGCGGACTCCATTGCATAGTGGGCAACCAGGGCGCCGCAATCGCCAACACGGTCAATTTGCACATTGTCGATCTGGAAATACTCATCCCCACCGCCAGTGTTCCGGTCAACAACAATGCGAATCCTGGCATTAGCCACCAGATACGATGCAAGACTTAGACTCGCCGTGCCGGACCCATCGTTGGATTGTGTCCAGATCGTTGTGTAACTCACTCCGCCGTCAGACGACATATCGACATCCAGGCGGTCTGATCCCTCGAGCGTACCGGAAGTTGTGAAGTCAAAACTGAGTGTTGCACCGGTCAGTCCGGATAGATCCAGGTCACGATACAGGCCGGGATCTCCGTAGGGACTGGAGTTATCATCGAGGCGAAGCACCCCGCCGGTCATCACAACGTCGCCACCCGCAGCCGAGCCATCGTCATCAAAATCAACCCAATCGGCGCTCCAGCCTGATCCACCGGAATAGGTTCCGGAACTGAAGTCATCCGATATCGCCGCGCACGATGCCGCAGCAGAGATGGACCACGCGGCTGCAAATCCTGAGCGCACCACGCTGAAATCCGTGTCATGCACGACAAACATTGCACCGGAAGTAGCGGTAAGGTCGGATGGGACAGTCGTTCCATCAAACGATCCAAGCAACACTCCAGCCGCGCTTGTGCCGTCATAGACCGTCAGGTCATCGTAGCCCGCCTCGTAATTGAAGGCACTGAAGGACAGCGTGATAGTTCCGCCGCCGGCAGGTTGCAGCAGGAAACTGCAGGTCTCGTTGTTCCCATAATTTCCCCCACTTCCCCCCGAATCGTACAGATTACCGGTAACCGCAGTTGAATTTGGATTGACGCAAAGCGAGTCTGCGAAAGCTCCTGTTGCCGCTATCAGCAACATCACCATCGGCAGGCATCGCTTTAACACGGGAGAACAAAGGTCCGGCGCTGAGTCGTTGCACGCCAGATTTTCGACGCCTCCCGGGCCAGGGCGTGTCGATATACTGTCATGTCTAAAATGCGCCCACGAAAGGAGCGACGCGCGCAACCTAACGCGTGCTCCGCGTCTGCGGTGCATCGGATCCTTATTTTCTGGTAGATTCATTACCGGATCGCCCGTACGCGATAGCTATAGTCCGGTTACTGCAAGATGCTTGCCATCACGCACTCAAGCTGTGTAATAGGACAAACCCTGCCAGAACCGTCGCTGTCCTCATCGGGATGATGAGTCCGGTTCAACCACTTTTATTCTCTTTTTCAAGCGCATCTGCGACACCGCCGAGACGACGCGCGCCCTCATCCCGGTGATCCTTCTTCACCGCTGCAGACATCTCCAGCATCATGTAATTTGCGTGGGTGGCTTCAACCGCCTGTCGGTAGCCCATCGCGTCCTGGCTTGCGAATACCCAGATCCCAGGGTGCTGTGAATAGCTGCAGGTGGGAAGGAAGAAAGCGAGCATCATTTGCAGCGATGATCAGGTCCATGCATGAGGCGATCATGAATCCCCCAAAAATACAGTAGCCCTGTACCGCGGCGATTGTAGGTTTTTTAACATCCCGCCAACGCAGAGAATTTTCGATGAACAGATGCCAGCTTCTGTTCAGCCGTCCCATTGTGCCTTCCCCAAAGGGGTATCGTGCCTGGTCCTCCAACTCTTTCGGTGTGCCCAGGTCGTGTCCGGCAGAAAAGTGATCACCGCGACCCGCGAGAATGATCACCTTCACGGAGTTGTCGTAATCCAGCTTCCTGAAGGCATCGGTCATTTCATCCAGTAGCAGTCTGGATTGAGCGTTTCGATATCTCGGTCTGTTTAGCCAGATAGTGGCAATGCGATCTGACTGCACAAGTTCAATATGTTGATAAGCCATGGAAGCTCCTAGACGTCCTGCGCTGTTGGTGTAAGCACAAAACTAGCGAGGACCAGGACAGAGCGCAAGTTGTAAACCGTTAGGTATACATAAAAAACCCGCCGGGCGGCGGGTTTCGTTAAATCTTCAATACATCGTATCAGGAAGTTTCATCAAGAAAACTCTTCAGGTGATCAGAGCGTGTCGGGTGACGCAGTTTGCGCAGCGCCTTCGCTTCGATCTGTCGGATCCTCTCCCTCGTCACATCAAACTGCTTGCCAACTTCCTCAAGCGTGTGGTCAGTGTTCATGTCGATGCCAAATCGCATTCGCAGCACCTTCGCTTCACGCGCCGTCAAGCCGGACAACACGCCGCGAGTGGCTTCCCGCAATCCCTCATCGGTGGCTGAATCAACGGGAGAACCCACCGAGGCGCCTTCGCCAAGATTGGAATCCGAGTCAAGGAAATCACCCAGGTGTGAATCTTCATCATCACCAATGGGCGTTTCCATTGAGATGGGTTCTTTCGCAATTTTGAGCACACGACGAACCTTGTCCTCAGGCATTTCCATCCTTTCGCCGAGTTCTTCCGGAGTCGGTTCCCGGCCCATTTCCTGCAGCATTTGCCTGGAGACCCGGGAGAGCTTGTTAATTGTTTCAATCATGTGGACCGGTATACGAATCGTTCGCGCCTGGTCGGCAATGGAGCGAGTGATGGCCTGCCTGATCCACCAGGTAGCATAAGTTGAGAATTTGTAACCGCGACGATACTCGAATTTGTCGACCGCCTTCATCAATCCGATATTGCCTTCCTGAATCAGGTCCAGAAACTGGAGACCTCGATTGGTATATTTTTTAGCAATCGAAATCACCAGCCGCAAATTTGCCTCAACCATGTCCTTCTTAGCGCGTCTGGCCTTGGCCTCACCAATGGACATACGGCGGTTGATATCCTTGATTTCGCTAACGCTCATGGAAACGGATTCGGAAGCCTGTCTGATCCGCTTCTGTGCACGAACAATTTCTTCTTCAAATTTTTTCAGGCCGTTATGCCCTGCCTTGATCTGACGACCCACCCATTTTGGATCGACTTCTTTGCCGGTAAATTTCTGCAGGAAAGCCTTTCGTGGCATCTTTGCGCGACGCACACAGGTGTTCATGATGTGACGTTCCTGACGGCGAATCTCTTTATGTACATCGCGGGGGGCGATAATGGCGCGATCATATTTTTTGGGGACAAATTTGAAAAACTGGAAAATATCGCCCATCGCAGCCAATTCTTTCGCGACCGCATCAGAACCGCGGCCATGTTTTTTAATCGCACGCTCGGTCTTTTTCGCCTGCTTCCTGAGTTTTTCGAATCGCTCCGCAGCCAACTCGGGATCCGGACCCTTGTCTTCTTCCTCGGTGTCGTCGTCTGCTTTGGCTTGACCAGGCACCACCTGTGCCGCTGGCGGGACGTACTCTGCCGGGTCAAGAAATCCGATCAGAATATCCAGCAACTTACCTTCTTCCGTCTGCGAGGCTTCGTACTCGCCCAGCACGAAATCCACTACACCCGGAAACTGTGCGGCTGCATGCAGGACATCCCGGATACCTTCCTCGATTCGTTTCGCGATGACAATTTCGCCCTCGCGCGTCAACAACTCCACTGTGCCCATCTCACGCATGTACATGCGAACCGGGTCGGTGGTTCGACCAGCTTCATTCTCTACCGCCACCAGTACAGCCGCTGCTTCTTCAGCCGCAAGTTCATCGGTTGAATCACCCTCTACCAGCAAGTCATCGGCCTCTGGTGCAGTTTCGTGCACATTGATGCCCATGTCATTGATCATGCCAATGATGTCTTCAATCTGTTCGGGATCCGATATCTCGTCCGGAAGATGGTCGTTAACTTCCGCATAGGTCAGGTAGCCCTGCTCGCGACCCTTGCTGATAAGCTCTTTCAATCGTGACTGCTGCTGTGCTAATCCGCTCGACATGCTACCCCTTCGATTTGTGTATGAGAAAGACAGAGCCGGACATTATAGCGAGCGGATAAACTGCATTCCACTTCAAGTTACTGTTTTGATTGCTAATTCCCAGGGAAGAATTACCAGGAAAATGGAAGTTTCTTCATATTTACGTTTTCTTACGCGGCAGGTCATTGATCTGCCGGCGCTCCTCCGCCGTTAGTTCGGAGAAGGGTTTTTGGAAAAGCGGGTAATTAAGCGCTTGTTTTAATTGGAATTCCAAACCGTGCAACAATCGATTCATCGAATCAATGTACTCCTCTCGCAGGGCAGAAACGTCGAGTAGCTGTTCCTTTTCAATCAGACTGCGAATCAATTTTGCTTCGGGTTTTCCATGAAAATAACCCAACAAAAGTCCGGGTGATAGTAGTTCGTGTTGCCGGACCGCTAAGGCAATTTCGGCCAACAGGCTGCAATCATCAACCTGACTCAGAAGCTGGTAACTTGCATCATCGAGTTCGAGCGCCAATTCTGGTTGCCGGGCCAGCATGGCCAGTGGCGCTTCGGCCCGTCTGCTCAGGGAAATCCCGGTGTTACCATCATTTCGGACAGGCACATCCCGGGGACGGCCCGCCACCGCGGGTTTTGTCTCTCGAGCCACTTTTAATAACTTCTCAGCGTCCAGTCCCGTCCTGGTAGCCAGCTCATCAATCATCAGTTGTTTGAATACACCCTCTGGAATCAGGTTGATCAGCGGAATCGCCAGTTTGCTGAGTGCCGCCTTACCCTCCATGGAACTTGTGTCCAGGTCCTGGGCAAGATGGGAGAAGAAGAACACATCCAGAGCGGTCGCCTGATCCAGCCGTAGTTCAAATTTTTCACGTCCTTCCTTGCGCACCAGGGTATCCGGATCCTCTCCGTCCGGAACAAACAGGAATTTCGCGCTTCGACCATCGGACATGAACGGTAATACGACCTGCAGGGCCTTCCACGCAGCAGCGGTGCCAGGCGGGTCACCGTCAAAGCAGAAAATGATCTGGGACACCAGTCGGTACAGACGCTCAATATGCTCCTCCCGGGTAGCCGTACCCAGAGTTGCCACGGCATAGTTGATACCAAATTGCGCCAGCGCGACCACATCCATGTACCCTTCGACGACCATCAATCGTGTCAGGTTTTTGTTCCGCTGCCGAGCCTCATACAAGCCATACAACTCCCGGCCCTTGTGGAAGACCGGCGTTTCAGGGGAGTTCAGATACTTGGGTTTTGAATCCCCCAGGACGCGCCCTCCGAATGCGATTGTTCGCCCCCGTAAGTCGCGGATCGGGAACATGATCCGATCCCGGAAACGATCATAGGTCTTGTTCTCTTCCGCATTTTCTACCACCATTCCCGATTCAATGAGCAGGTCTCGCTCATAATTACTCTGTGCCAGTTTGTCGTACAGATTTGTCCAGCCCGGGGGTGCGTACCCAAGCGAGAAATCCCTGGCGACAGCACCCGACATTCCCCTGCCCTTCAGGTAAGTGACTGCCCGATCCCGGGACTCGTGGCCACGTAATTCTTCGCGATAAACCGCTGCCGCCTGATCGAGAATCTCGTAGATTGTCTTTCGCCGCCGCGCGCTCTCGTCGCTCCCCGATTGACGGTCCTCCGGCACAGTGAGCCCGACCCGTCCAGCGAGCAGTTCAACTGCTGCCAGGAAATCCATGCGATCAAACTCCATCAGGAACTTCAGCGCACTGCCGGATGCCTGGCATCCGAAACAATAATAGAACTGCTTGTCCTGGCTGACTGAGAACGAGGGGCTTTTTTCAGTATGGAACGGACACAGACCAGTATAGTTCTGGCCGGTTCTTTTCAGGGCGACTCGAGGTTCTATGATTTCAACGATATCGGTTCTCGCGAGAACATCGTCGATAAAATCCGGTGGGATCACAGTGACGCGTAGCCATAGGAGTGAGGATTAAAAGAATGTCACTCAACTTAACCGAGTGCAAGCGCAACGAGTGAGGCGCGGGTTATTGCAGCTGGGCTTTGACCAGGGCACCCACTTCGCCCATGTCGGCGCGACCCTGGACCTTTCCTTTAAGCAGCCCCATCACCTTGCCCATTTCCCTGATAGAAGTAGCACCAGACTCAGTGACTGCTGCTTTAACCAACTCGGCCAGCTCCGCGCTGCTGATGGGTTCCGGCATAAATTCTTTCAGGACATCAAGTTCGAAGGCTTCCTGATCAACCAGGTCTTTTCTTCCCGCGGCCTGGTACTGGCCAAGAGAGTCCTTTCGTTGCTTCGACATTTTGTCCAGAATCGCGAGGATGCGAGGTTCATCGAGTTCAATTCTCTCGTCGACCTCTACTCTTTTCAACTCTGACATGATGAGTCGTAAAACACCCAGGCGCTGCTTGTCCCGGGCACGCATGGCGTCCTTGACTTCACTATCTATCCGGAGTTTAAGTTCTGAGCTCATCAGATACTGGAGCTGATCGGCCTAGTACAGGCGTTCCATGCGACGGGATTCACGCTGAACCTTTTTGGCATGGCGCTTCACAGCAGCCGCAGCTTTGCGCTTTCGAACAGATGTTGGCTTCTCATAGTATTCGCGGCGACGAACTTCCGCGAGGATGCCTGCTTTTTCACAGGATCTCTTGAAGCGTCGCAAGGCCACATCAAAAGGCTCGTTTTCTTTCACTTTTACGTAGGGCATTCAGTCTGGTTCCGGTCCATGCTCGAAAGGGCGAGCATTCTAACGGCAAAGTGCGGCAAATGCAAAACCTCAACTCACCAGCGAGGCAATATTAATCTGGGTAAAGTACGGGATATTTTCCACTAGAATCAGTAAGATACGCAACCGCTTAGCGTCCCGGCAGCTAATGAGAGTATTAGGAATCGAAACGTCCTGTGACGAAACCGGTGTAGCCATTTTTGACGAACACCTGGGATTGATGACAGACCTGTTATACAGCCAGGTTGACCTGCACCAGCAGTACGGTGGGGTAGTCCCGGAACTCGCGTCCAGGGACCATATCCGCAAAACACTACCAATGATCGACCAGGCATTGACTGAATCCGGAACAACCCTGGCTGATCTCGATGGAATCGCCTATACATCAGGACCCGGCCTGATTGGGGCTCTACTGGTGGGTGCAGGCATTGCAAAGTCCCTTGCCTTCGCACTGGATATTCCGGCGCTCGGAATCCACCACATGGAGGGACACCTGATGGCTGCGCGAATGAGCCCCTCACCGCCAGACTATCCATTCGTCGCACTACTGGTTTCCGGCGGACATACGCAACTCATGGGCTGCACTGCGCCCGGCAGCTACGAATTGCTGGGGGAGTCACTTGACGATGCGGCTGGCGAGGCCTTCGATAAGGTCGCAAAAATGCTCGGCTTACGCTATCCCGGCGGTCCGGAGGTTGCCCGCCTCGCCGAACAGGGGGATCCGCACCGCTTTAAATTTCCAAGGCCAATGACCAACCGTCCAGGTCTTGATTTCAGTTTCAGCGGCCTCAAGACTTTCACCATGAACACCTTGGCCTCGCTGCAGCAGCCGCTTGCGGATTCAGACAAAGCCGATATTGCGCTGGCGTTTCAAACCGCGGTTGTGGATACGATTCGGATTAAGTGCCAGCGAGCACTCCAGCACACCGGCTTCAGAACCCTGGTTATCGCAGGCGGCGTCAGTGCCAATACCGCATTACGCCAGCGACTGCAGAAACTTGAAAAGCAATCGCGAATTGAGGTTCACTATCCTCCGACTAAATTGTGTACCGATAACGGCGCCATGATTGCCTATGCTGGATTCCAGCGACTAAAGAAAGGCCAGCGCGAAGATCTGTCCATTAACGTTAAACCCCGGTGGCCCATGACAGAGCTACTATCAATGCGGGACTGAGATGGACATCGTCTTCATCAGCGAGCTCGAAATTCAAACCGTCATCGGGGTTTTCGACTGGGAGCGAAAAATCCGCCAGACAGTGAGTATTGATCTGGAAATGGAGACCGACATCACCCAGGCGGGGCGGCTCGATGACCTGCAGTACACGCTTGACTACAAGTCCATCACGAAGAGAATTATCGAATTCGTCGAAGCGAGTCACTTTCTGCTCATCGAATCGCTCGCGGAAGGCATCGCACATCTATTGCGCGATGAGTTCAATATCACCTGGCTGAAACTACGACTCAGTAAACCGGGCGCAATCCGCAGTGCAAAGACTGTCGGGGTCATTATCGAAAGAGGCCAGCGTGCCTGATTCCAGCCATCACGCCTACCTGGGACTTGGCAGCAACATCGAGCCATTCAGACACTTACCCAGCGCACTTAGTACGCTGGCGGCCTGCTATGGAAATCTTGAATGCTCGAAAACCTATGAGGGTCCAGCTTTTGGATTCGCAGGACCCGCATTTCACAATCTCGTTGTCGGCATAAGAACCAGCGAAACGCTTGCGCAGTTGTCCACAAATCTGAAAAAGATTGAACTGCGCCATGGTCGAATACTTCCCAGCCCAAGGTTTTCATCCAGAACACTGGATATCGATCTGTTGACGTTTGACGATCTTTGCGGCGTCTATCACGGCATTACCCTCCCCCGCCCCGAGATCTATACTGCCGCCTATGTATTGCGGCCTTTTGCAGAACTCAATCCCGAATTGCAGCTACCAGGGTCAGGACGATCACTTTTCGAAATGTGGTACGCTTACCCACAAATCCAGCCGCTGATTGAGGTAGACCTGTGCTGGCAGCCCACACTTGAGTCCTTCTGAGGTAAGTACTTGGAGTTCATAAAGCAACATCCGGTGAGCTTGTTTTTCGTCATCCTGGTGCTCACTCTCATCGGCCTGACCGGTAACATGTACCTCGGCAACCAGAGCCAGCAGAATAGTGGCGCCTGGAGCCCAGGCACTACGCTTGTCGTGACCAGCCCTGCGGTCATCCGAATCATTGTCGATCAGGTCGAGTCTATTGGTACTGCCAGTGCCAACGAGTCGGTATCTTTAAGTTCAAAGGTCACAGACACAGTCAGCAAAGTGAACTTTGAGGATGGTATGTACGTCGAAAAAGGCGAGATACTGGTGGAGCTGACAAATTCTGAGGAAACCGCACAACTGGCGGAAGCACAGGCCGCAGTAAATGAATCGACCCGCCAATTCGAGCGGGTCAGGAACCTTATCGCACAAAGACTGGCATCGGAAACCCAGCTTGATATCGAGAAAGCACGCATGCAGACCGCCGATGCGCGGCTGGAAGGGATTATTGCACGATTGAATGATCGTCTGATTCGCGCACCATTCAGCGGCATTCTGGGTTTTCGTGCAGTGAGTCCAGGAACGCTGCTCAGTCCGAATACCGTTGTTACGACACTGGATGACGTTAGCGTGATCAAACTGGACTTCAGTGTGCCGGAAAATTTTCTCGCTGTGCTCAGCAAGGGCCAGGAAGTCAACGCTGCCAGTCCCGCCTATCCCGACAAAGAATTCAGGGGAACCGTGCAAACCATCAATTCGCGAGTTGATCCGGTCACCCGCTCTGTCATGATTCGAGCACACCTGAACAATGAGGCCCGGTTACTTCGCCCGGGTATGCTGCTCACCGTTAATCTTGTGCGCCAGCGTAGTGATGCACTGGTGGTGCCTGAGGAAGCAATTATTCCGATTCAGGATAGACAATACGTATACACCATCGAGGATGGTGTTGCGAACCAGCGGGAAATTCAGGCTGGTCGAAGGCGCCCAGGTATCGTAGAGGTTCTCTCTGGGCTACAGGAGGGCCAGCAGGTCATCACTCAAGGTGCCATAAAAATTCGCCCTGGCAGCCCTGTCGTCGTCAGGGAAACGGCATCGCAATCCGAGGCAGCGACGGGTCGCGGCGACTCCTAGCCAACCAGCGAGGTATGTTCCATGATAATCTCGGACATTTCTGTCAAACGACCCGTGTTTGCAACGGTCATCAGTCTCCTGCTGCTCGCGTTTGGCATTCTATCGTTTCGCGATCTTCCGCTACGGGAATATCCGGAAACCAGTCCACCGCTGGTTTCGGTATCCACTCGCTATATTGGTGCCTCGGCACAGGTAATGGAAACAAAAGTAACGCAACTGATCGAAGATCAGATAAGTGGTATTGAGGGCGTCGAGTCGATCAGTTCTTCAAGTCTGGACGGCGTTTCCAGTATCCAGGTTGAGTTTCGTCTCGACCGCGATATCGATCAGGCTGCAAATGACATTAGAGATCGTGTTGCCAGGGTCATCGATCGATTACCTGAAGACTCGGAGCCCCCACAGATCGCAAAAGCCGACAGTGATGCCCGGCCAATTCAGTGGTTCTCACTGACCAGCCCAAATCTCGACAGCATGGCACTGACAGACTACGCAGAGCGTTATCTGGTGGATCAGTTTACGGTTATCGATGGTGTCGCAAATATCTTTGTTAGTGGTGCGGGTCGATATTCCATGCGCATATGGCTTGACCGCGTGGCGCTGGCTGCGCGGGGTTTAACTGTCTCGGATGTGGAGTCCGCCCTGCGCAAACAAAACGTCGAACTACCTGCAGGACGCATAGATTCGCAACAACGGGAATTTACCGTTCGCGTTAAGCGCGCCTATGAGACCGCAGAAGACTTTGCTCAACTCACCATCGCCAGGGGGGACGCCGGTCAGCTGGTAAAACTCGGGGAAGTTGCCCAGGTGGAGCTCGGTCAGGCAACCTATCGCACCGAATTTCGAGGTAATTCAGTACGCACCGTTGGGCTGGGTATCGTCAAACAGTCAACAGCGAATACCCTTGAGGTGTTGCGTGCTACTAATCTGAAGGCTGCAGCCATTAACGCCGGCCTGCCGGAAGGTATGAGTCTTGTGGCGAGTTCAGATGATTCCGTGTTTATCGAAACAGCGATCAACTCAGTATACAAAACGCTGGCAATCACGATGATACTGGTGAGTCTGGTTATCTACATGTTCCTGGGAACTATCCGTGCAATGATCATCCCTGCACTAA